>DASTSB010000299.1:0-13628 GCA_035760885.1 Steroidobacteraceae bacterium
AACGCCAGCAAAGCCGCCGTCTTGTCGATCAGCGAGACGCTCGCCGCGGAACTGAAGAACACGGGCACACAGGTCAGCGTGCTCTTGCCGACCTTCTTTCATTCCAACTTACTGGAGTCATTCCGCGGCCCTGAACCGACGCGAGCCACAGCCGTGCGAATGATGAAGCAGTCAGGCCTGAGCGCCACGCAGGTCGCGGAAGCGACGCTTCAGGCAATCGGCGATGGCACATTGCACATCGTGCTGCCCGCGAGTGCTCGCTGGCTCTGGCGCATCAAACGATTCATGCCGCGCACGTTCATCAAGCTCATCGCCAAACGTGCGCAGGATCGGAGTTGATTGGGACCACGAAGCCGGTGATGGAGTGAAGGCCAAAGCCGGCCGTAATGAAGTGAATCTCGGCGCTTTGGAGCTCTCTCAGAATTCCTCGCTTATTTGAAGAGCCTTTGCAAACGGCCTACGCCTTCGGCGCGTCGACCGACAATAAGAAGCGCGTATAGATCTCAGGCAGTCGTGCCAGCACATGCGGTTTGCCCGCGATCGTGCTCGATTCGAGGACTTGGCGTAGCAAAGACAAGCTCAGGGATTCGAGCGCGGGCAGCGAAACCGGTGCATAGCTCAAGTGCCAGGGTTCCGGACTGACGCCACCGCGATCGGAGCGGTACGGCCGGAAGAATCCGAATCGATGCACGTTCGCTTCCAGCCAGTCCGAAAGCTTCTCGAACATCCCTCCCTTGCCATAGTGACCCGGCAATAGCTCGAGTTTCGATCCGGCCGGAATAGCGGCGGCATCGATCACGTCCAAATCACTACCCCAATGGTGCCGACTGCCGCCGGGCACCGCCGACCAACTCAAAATTGCATCCAACGTATCGCCGTCCGACAGCTGCTTGCGATCAAGCAGCGTTCCGCGACGGTCATAAAGCGGTCGTTCGCCATTCCACTTTTGATTCCAGATCAGCATTTGCGTGTCGAAGTCGCGAAAGCTGGAACGTGCGCGCAAGTCGATACCTTCCGTTGCTGCGGCATCGCGCATCGAAAGAAACGCGGCCACGACTTCGTAATGCAGAGTGCAATTCGGATCGGTCAGATCGATGACATGCGTGCGCGCTCGACCCGTCAATTCGAGCTCATTCATGAGCGAACCTCTGCGGGGCAAAGCGTGTCAAAAAACTCGACATACATCTGACTCTCATGGAGTGCGCTCTTGTCCTAAAAACACGGGTATCATCATGGCCGACTGCATTCACGTTTCCAACGGCATACGGCGATCATTGCGCCAGGGCGAAACCGCTCGCGAAGCCGGGGCACTTCAACGAGCGAACTTAAGTCCAGCGATGGAGCATCGGTGAGACCGCACCGCCTCAAAATAAAATTGTTGCTGATCGCACTCGCGGCGGGTCTGTGCATTTCGCTGACGTTGTTCGGGCTCGAGTATTTGGATTATCGCAAAGCCGGCACCGTTGTCGGTATCGAAGGTGCGCAATCCCTTCTCAAGGCCGAGACCCAACGACTCGATGAACTCGGCGACCGTGCCGTGGCAGCCAACGGCCCCGCGCTCGCCGCTGCGCTCAAGAACAACGACAACGACTCGATCGCACGAGTCGGTCAACAGATTCTCAATAGTCCCGCCGTGATCTCCATTGTCGTGCACGATGGCAGCGGCGCCGAGCGCTTTGCATCCAAACGCGCAACGGCTGCCGGCTTGAGCAGCGATGAAGTCCGAACCTTACAACGTGATCTCGGCGGCGCCGAAAGAGTCGGTGACGTTCAGGTGGTTCTAGCACGAGCTGGCCTGCGCGAGGCGGCGGAATCGCTCACCGTTCAGCTCGATGACATCAAACACCGCGACTTCCAAAGATGGATGTGGGTGATCGCCGGTGCGGGCACTTTGATCACGGCCTTATTGCTTCTTGCTGCATGGCTGCTGGCGCGCCGTCTCGAGCGCCCGATCGTGGAACTGATTCGCTCCGCGGAACGCATCGGTGCCGGCGACTACAGTCAGCAGCATGCAGTGGTCGGCAACAACGAGATGGCGGAGCTGGAGCGCGCGCTCGAACGCATGCGCCAAAAGCTGCGACAGACGACGATCACGACGAATTACCTGACGACCGTGCTCAACAGCATGAACGATGCGGTCCTCGTGACGGCACCGGACGGCACGGTAAGCAAGATTAACGAGGCGGCCGTACGGCTATTCGGCTACCCGGAAGCGGAGCTCGCGGGTAAGCAATTCCTGTCGTTGATCGCCGAGAACGAGCGCGAGAGTTTTGGCGCTTCCACCGTTGAAACGCGCGAGACCGTCATTGCGACGCGCGATGGCCAAACCATTCCAGTTTCAGTCTCTACCGCACCATTGGCCGCGGATGATCCGCAGTTCCAAGGCACGATCTTCGTCGTGCGCAACATCACGGATCGCAAGCGCGCCGAACGCCGCATTCGCTATCTCGCACGCTACGACGCACTCACCAAAGTGCCCAATCGCATGCAGTTCCAGCACATGCTGCAGCAAGCGATTGCTCGTGCGCGCCGCAATGATCGCAGCATCGTGATGCTGTATTTGGACATGGACCGATTCAAGGAAATCAATGACACATTCGGCCACTCGGCGGGCGACCGCACGCTCGAAGTATTGAGCGAGCGCCTCACGCGCATTCTCCCGCGCGAAGCCGTGGTCGGGCGGCTCGCAGGCGATGAGTTTGCGCTCTTCATCGAAGGCTTCGCCGAAGCAGATGACGAACGCGCCCAAGCCGCCAATCTGGCTCGCATGGTGTTGGCAGAAGTCGGCAAGGCCTTCTATGTCGATCAACAGGAAGTGTTCTTGACGGCAAGCGTGGGCATCGCGTTCTGTCCCAAGGATGCCGAGAACGTCATTGATCTCATCCGCAACGCGGATGCGGCGATGTACCACTCGAAACAAAACGGCGGCAACAGCTTCGCGTTCTACTCGCCCGAGATGAATGCCGCGGCGGTCGAGCGTTTGATGCTGAAGAGCAAGCTGCGCCGCGCGCTCGAGCGCGATGAGCTCGTGATGTTTTATCAGCCGAAAGTCGATTTGCGCACCGGACGCATCGTCGGCGCTGAGGCCCTGTTGCGCTGGCGTTTGCCTGGCTACGGCGACATCCCGCCATCGCAATTCATTCCGCTTGCCGAAGAAACCAACTTGATTCTCGGCATCGGCGAGTGGGTCATGAACCGCGTGTGTGCCGACTATCATCGCTGGACCGAGCGTATCGCGAATCCCGGCCGCGTCTCGATCAATCTTTCGCTCAAGCAGTTGCGCCAGGCCAGCTTCATCACGCGGTGCAAGTCGGTGTTCCGCCGTCATGCCGTGTCGCCGACGTGCTTCGAATTGGAAATCACCGAGACCACGTTGATGGCGGATCCGAAGCGCACGATCAAATTGCTCGATGAGCTATATGCGATGGGTTTGCATCTGTCCATCGACGACTTCGGCACCGGCTACTCCTCGCTCAGCGCCCTACAGCAATTCCCGATCGGCACATTGAAGATCGACCAATCTTTCGTGCGCGACGCCGCGATCAATTCCGATGATGCCACCATCGTGCGCACCATCATCGATATGGGCAAGGCGCTCGAAGTCGAAGTCGTTGCCGAAGGCGTGGAAACCGAAGAGCAGTTCGAATTCCTGCGCAAGCGCGGCTGCCATTACGGTCAGGGCCGCCTGTTCGGTGATGCCATGAACGGCGACGCATTCCTAGCGCTGCTGCTCGCACAAGAAAGCGGGCAAGCCAAAGTCAGCGAGCTGTTCGCTAGTTAATCGGCTCTTCCGCGGTCTTTCCTTTTCGTACCGCCGGTGACAGCGGATCACCGACTCCGCTACCGCGCGCGCTCTTTCGCTAAACTTCGCGAATGCTTTCCTTCTCCTCCCTCTCTTTGCGCCGCGGCGCGCGCCTACTCATCAAAGATGCAACCTTCACGATCTATCGTGGCGAGAAGGTAGGCATCGTAGGCGCCAATGGTTGCGGCAAGTCGACGCTGCTGGCACTCGTTCTCGATGAGATTCAGCCCGATGCGGGCGATTTTGATCGGCCTTCGCAACTCGTCATCGCTCACGTCGCGCAAGAGCTCGAAAGCACCGATCGGGCCGCCATTGAATTCGTGATGGACGGCGATCCTGAGCTGCGTGAGATCGAGCGCAAGATTGCAGATGCGGAACAGCGCGATGCAGGTGCATTGCTCGGAGAACTCCACGCGAAATACGCAGCCATCGGCGGCTACGACGCCCGCAGCCGAGCTGCCCGACTCATGCACGGATTGGGCTTCTCTGCAGATGACGTGAGTCGACCCGTCAACGCCTTCTCGGGAGGCTGGCGGGTGCGACTGAACGTCGCGCAAGCGCTGATGTGCCGCTCGGATTTACTGCTCCTCGATGAACCGACCAACCATCTGGATTTGGATGCGGTGCTCTGGCTCGAAGAATGGCTGCGCGAATATCCGGGCACGCTGATGATGATCGCCCACGACCGCGAGTTCCTGGATCGTACTGTCAATCGCATCGTGCACATCGAGGCTGGCACGGCGCGAATTTACAGCGGCAATTTTTCCGATTTCGAAGAACAACGCGCAGCGCAACTCGCGCAGCAACAATCGATGTACGAGCGCCAGCAACGCGAGATTCAGCACATGATGAGTTTCGTCGAACGCTTTCGCGCCAAGGCGAGCAAGGCTCGACAAGCTCAAAGCCGCTTGAAAGCGCTCGAGCGCATGCAGCGGATCGCGCCGGCACATGTCGACTCGCCGTTCGAGTTTCAATTTTTATCGCCAACCAAATTGCCGCGTCCGCTACTCACGATCGAAAAGCAATCTGCCGGTTACGGCGATCGCATCGTATTGAGCGGAATCAACCTCACGATCGTTCCGGGCCAACGCATTGCGCTGTTGGGTCGCAACGGGGCCGGTAAGTCCACGTTGATGAAAATGTTGGCCGGCGAGCTCACCGCGCTCAGCGGACAACGCACCGAGGCGCGCGATTTGCGCATCGGCTATTTCGCGCAACATCAGCTCGAGCAACTCTCTCCAAGCGAGTCGCCGCTCGATCACCTCAAGCGCTTGGGCGGCGAAGCTGCCGCTCGTGCCACTGAGCTGGAACTGCGCTCGTTTCTGGGTGGCTTCGGTTTCAGCGGCGATCGCGTGTTCGAGGCAGTCCGGCCGTTTTCAGGCGGAGAGAAAGCGCGGCTCGTGCTTGCGCTGGTGAGTTACCTGCGTCCGAACCTGCTGCTGCTCGACGAGCCGACCAACCATCTGGATTTGGAAATGCGTCAGGCCCTCGCTGTCGCATTGCAGGACTACGAAGGCGCAGTGGTGCTCGTATCGCACGATCGACACTTGCTGCGTGCCGTTGCCGATGATCTGGTGCTCGTCGATCAGGGAGCGGCGAAACCGTTCGACGGCGATCTCGATGACTATGCGCGTTGGTTCATGACGCGCGAGAAGGCTGAGGTTCAAGCCGAGACCGACGCGCCCGCAAATTCCGCCGAACAGCGCAAGCAACGCAAACGCGAAGAAGCAGAGCTTCGCAACCGATTGAGCCCGCTGCGCACGGAGATCGCGAAGCTGGAGAAGCGGCTCGGGCAAGCCCAAGAAGAGCGTGCACAAATCGAATCTGCGCTCGCCGACAGCGAAATCTACACAGCAGCAAAGAAACAGCAACTGCAGGAATTGCTGATGCGGCAAACCGACAACACGCGCTTGATCGGCAGCATCGAGGAGCAATGGTTGGAAGCGACTGAACGGCTAGAACAAGCCTCGACCCAAGCGGGATTGGGTTAACCGAAACACTCACTTCAGCGGTGGTCGCCTGCTGGAACAATTGGCTCCTGCAGCGTTCTTATTCGATAGAAACTCATCGGCACGAGCCGAAGAGTGCCCGGAGACTGCGCGGAGATTGCCCGGAGATTGCCATGCGTGTCTGGCTGTTCACTTTCATTTCGCTGCTGTGCATACCTGCATTCGCTGCCGAACCTACTTCAGCGCAGCGCCTCAACTTAAGGGCCCCGGACATTCACGACGTCTTAACGCCGCAGCAAATCTCTAGCGTGATCGCGGCAACGCATGATCCCGATCAGGATTCCGAGACCGTCCAGGTGCAGGGTTTCCGCGGTACATCCGCACCGCGCACGCCGGTCGCCTGGAGCGGCTTGGCGGCTCCGTTCTGGGCGTTGCTGCATCCAGCCAATGCATGGCGAATTTTTGCCCCGCTGCCGCCGGATCAAGCACGGCCAGTACAAGTGGCGGATCAGCCTTATCTCGCCGTCGCCGCGCAGAATTCTGAACTGCGCGCGGGTCTTTAAGCGACCTCTCGACCTAGTCTCTGTGAGAAGATGCCCGGCCATTGAAGCGCCGAGCCCTCCATGTCTGCATCTTGCTGTTCCGGATCACTAGCCAAACCCACTTCTGGCGCAGTCAACTCCAATCGACTTCTCACCTTGGATGGCGGCTGTAATTTCCGCGACATTGGCGGCTACAGCGGCCTTGAGGGACGCACTGTGCGCTGGGGCAAGGTGTATCGGGCCGGCGTACTCAGCTACTTCAAGGATTCCGATCATCCGCGGCTTCATGGGTTAAAAGTCCGCGCCATTTGCGATCTGCGCCGCGCCGAAGAGCGCGCAAAAGAGCCGACGCGTTGGCCTGATGCAAACACTCAGCCGTTGTTCTTCGACGATGGCAACAACATGCCGACGATTCGCGCCTTCGCGGCACTGCGACCGCAAACTGCCGCCGGCATGTTCGACGCGATGATTGATTTGTACCGGGCGCTCCCCGAATGGATGAGCGGCCGACTGCGGGGCATGTTCCAAGGCATCGCGGAAGAGCAAGTGCCGATGGTGGTGCATTGCGCCGCCGGCAAGGACCGCACCGGGATTGCCATCGGGTTGCTGCTCGCCGCTCTGGGCGTAGAGCGCGCGACGATCATCGAGGATTACCTGCTCACGAACGCGAGCGATTTCGAGGCATTTGTCCGCAGGCAACACGATGCCCAACTCGGACTGGCAGACGAGCGTCACCCCTTGCTCGCTATGCCCGCCGAGATGCGCCAGGTTCTGTTAAGCGCACAACCGGAATTCCTCGAGGCCGCATTCGAACAGGTGGATCGCCTGGGCGGCTTGGCTAGATTTCTGCGGGATATTTGCCACGTCTCGGACGGTACACTCGAAAGCGTCAAGCAAACGCTACTGTCCTGACGACGTAGTCGCAGGCGGCGCTGCTCGTGTAATACTTCGGCAGCGGGCTCGCTGTAGGAGCGTGGCCCGATTCTCATGTCGCCAACGCACAGCATCAATCAGCAGTCTCTGGCCGCTCGTGTGCTCGCCGAAGGGTACGCGCGTTTGCGCTTCCCGCAGCCGCTCGAGCAGCAGTTTCGGCGCGATCATTTGCTGGCGTCGCAACCCTGGGTCCGGCTGAGTCTCCTGGTGGCGCTCGCGACGACCACCGGTTTCGCAATCATCGATCACTCCGTTATTCACGCATCCAATGCTGTCCCGGACGTCGTGAGGTTCGGACTGCAGCTGCCCGTCATTCTGATCTGCTTGTTGGCCACCAGCCGCAAGCTTTTCGCGCGCTGGTACGAGTTGTTGATTCAACTGGTCTCGCCCTTATTCGGCGTCGGTACCGTTCTCATGGCGAGCTTCGCGCGCCCCGAGCACGTCGCACTGGTTGGGTCGCGCGTGCTGCTCGTCGCGTTCTTCATGTACTTCATGCTCGGGCTGCGCGCGGTTCAAGCTGTGCGGCTCAACGCCGTAATGGCGGTTGCATTCGCTGCTGCGGGATTGAGCGGCATCATGCGTGCGGATGTCGCGACCTATCTGTCGTTCGCACTGTTCTGCGCCAATGTGATCGCGTTTGCCGGCGCGTACGCGCTCGAGCACGCCAATCGAACCGCCTTCTTAGAACGACAACTACTGGAAGAAGTCGCGTCGTTGGATGGCCTGACGCGATTGTTGAATCGTCAGACGTTCGAGGTGCGTGCTCAAGCGCTGTGGGACGAGGCGGCACGAACCGGCAAATCAGTGAGCGTCATCATGATCGATGTCGATCATTTCAAGCTATACAACGATCACTACGGACACCAGGCAGGCGATGAATGTCTGCGTCGAGTCGCAAGCGCGATCCGCGAAGCGATGAATGGAACGCAGAGCCTGGTCGGACGCTATGGCGGCGAGGAAATCGTTGCCATCAGTGCCGATGATTCCGAAGACTCAGCTCGAGATGTTGCCGATCGTATCGTCGATCGCGTGGCACAACTGGATCTGCCGCACGACTCCTCTCCATCGATTCAGCGTGTGAGCGTCAGCGTGGGCGCGACGACTCAAACGCCACCGCTGACCGAATCGTTCAATGTGATGCTGAAGCTGGCCGACTCGGCTTTGTACACGGCGAAGCGCGATGGGCGTAATCGCAGTGTGTTTGTTGAGCATCGCCGCGCTGCTTGAGACAAAGACTAACCACGGAGGACGCGGAGAACGCGGAGATTGGAGAAACCTTCCAACGACCTTTGCATTCTTCTGACTCCGTGCTCTCTGTGTTCTCCGTGTGAAATCTCGATTCACTCTTAGTGTGAAATCGCAGGCAGTTCATAGCTCAGCGTCAGGCCCGGCGCCCACAACAAGAACAACACCAGCGGCGCATGCACGATGAACTGACCCTCGTGTAACCAATCACATCGCTTGCACGCAGTTGCAAGATGCCCAGGAGCGGCAACAACCAAAAAGGATTGATCAGTTGCAGCATTGCAGTGCGAAACGATCCAGCATCGGTGCCGCCCGTCTCTCCAAATACGAATGCTCGCGCGATTGGAACTGCGCCACTGTTGACGAGTTATTCGCACTTCACTTCCACATCCACAGGAGAGCGCCATGAATGTCAGAGAAGCCATGACTCGCGACGTGCGATTAGCTTATCCCGAGCAGACGATCCGGCAAGCTGCACAGGTGATGGCCGAACTCGATGTGGGCTCGTTGCCGGTAGAGGACGGCGATCGACTGATTGGAATCATTACCGACCGCGACATCGCCATTCGCGCGGTCGCGCAAGGCATGGGAGCAGACACACTGGTTCGCGAGGTGATGAGCAAAGACATTCGGTACTGCTACGAAGATCAAACCGTCGAAGAAGTCGCGCAGAACATGGGCGACCTGCAGGTGCGGCGGCTTCCGGTCGTGAATCGCGAGAAACGATTGGTCGGGATCTTGTCGCTCGGCGATCTCGCGCGCGAGCGTTCGGGGCGGGACGGCGCCGGTCAGGCGCTGGGCGAGATTTCGCGTCCGGGCGGCGCACATTCGCAGTCAAACGCGCATCACTGATCCGTCTTGCTGAGCGCTCCGAAATGCGGGGCGCTCAGCGAGCGATGGGCAGCTAGTCTTCGTCGCTCTGCACGCTGCGCTGCGAGTGTCCAATCATGCGCGCGAACCCGAAGCCACCTGCGATGTAGTGGTGGCTGCGAACCAGCGGACTGTCGTCGAAGGTGGCGCCGTTGAGGACATCGATCCGAACATACGCGCCGACCCAAAACCGGTCGAAGCGCTTAGAAATAGAACTCAAGAATTGCGATCCGGAATAGCCGCCTGACGCTCGATAGACTGGCCGCATCGCCGTCGCGTACTGTGGATCCACGGAATAGAAGTAATCGTGATACTTGCGATCGGCGAAGATAGGGCCGACACCCACGCCAAACGTCCAACCATCGAAACCAGCGACGTTGTCGACATCCAGGTTCAATCGTGGCGAGAAGATCCAGCCGATAGACTGCGGCGAACGCTCGACCGTGATCGGTGCTCGCACCGGCATCACCACATCAAGCCTCGCACTCGCGTCCGCTGATTTCCAGACGTGCAGATCTAGAGAGGGTCCGAGTTCGATGGTCGGCTTCAGGTCGGGCATTCCGCGGCGTGCGCTGTTGTGGTCGCTGTTCACCGGGATGGTGGCGTTGACGCTGACGCTCAACTCGGCGTATTCGCGGTCGAACAATTGGCCGCGCACGCCTTCTTTATCCGCCTTCAGGAAGCGTCCGCGATACACGAAATAAGGGACGGGAATCGGATATGCCTGCGATTCATCCGAACCGCGATAGTCCGGGAAGGACAACCCGCCCACGCCAAGGCCTGCTTCCCACAGCGGTTTTTCCGCGGCTTGAGCGACCGCGCATACGAACGCACATCCAAGGATGAACCAGCGGCCTGCGCGTTTGGAAAACCGATGCGACATGGATATGCAAGCTGTAAGCGTTAGAGCAGTGCTTCGATCGCACCGGCGATTTCATTGGGTGCCGTTTGCGGTGCGTACCGGTTCTGAACGCGACCGGTGCGGTCCAACAAAAACTTAGTGAAGTTCCACTTGATGGCCTTGGTACCGAGCACGCCGGGTGCTTCGCTGGTGAGCCATCGATACAGCGGGTGCGCTGCGGCACCGTTGACATCGATCTTCGCAAACAACGGGAACGTCACCGAGTACTGAGTCGAACAGAAGGTTTGAATGTCCGTTTCCGAGCCGGGCTCCTGCGCACCGAATTGATTGCATGGAAAGCCGAGCACAACGAAACCGCGTTCACGGTAGCGTTCGTATAGCGCCTGCAACCCTTCATATTGAGGCGTGAACCCGCAACGGCTCGCGGTATTCACGACCAAGACGACGGATCCGACGAACTGCCGCAGCGGCACATTCGCACCGGCAATGGAGACAGCTTCGAAGTCGGCGAGTGTGCTCATGAAATCTAACGGGTTGCGCCCTCAACGACGGTAAAACTCTCGGCAAAATAGGGAGTGTCCGCGAAGCACTGCGTCGGAAGCCCCCGGTGCTCGCTGTAGTGCAGACGGATCTGCTTGCCGACTGCTTCTCGAAGCTCCTGGGCGAGCTTCGGATCGCGAGTGCTGAAGTTCCAAATTTGCGGGGCGACGCCGCCCACCACGTAAAGGGCGAGCTCGCCCTCATAGGTTTTACAGATCCAACCCTTGCGAGAGACCTTCTGCAGCACGCCGGCGCGCTCGCCTTCCGAATAGGACCAGCTGAGTGCAACCCAAATCCACAAGCCGCACAACAGCAACACCACTAGCAGGATGAGAAACAGGATGCGCCCGGCACGTCGCGGCCGTGCGCCAATCGTCGGATCCATGCGGAGCTCCAGAATGAAGACGCCGCATGCTACCGCACGAACCGGCTCTTGAGGACGGCTCCGCGTACGTCAGGCCGGTACCCAGGCAGCGATGGTCAAGTGGTGACGCGCTTTTGAATGATGTTCGAGAGCTCGCCTTGATCGCCCTCGGTCGTAAACGCTCGCACCGCGAAATAGTAGGTTCCGGCGGGCAAGCCCTCAACGATGTAACTGCTCACGGAAGGATTGGGGATCCGGATCGTCTGCACCAACTCATCGGCGTCAGTGCCGTAGTGAATCAAGTAGCCGCCCAGATCGGCGATGGGCGCGCCTTGCAGAGTCGGGACATCCCACTGCAATGCCACCGTCGGTCCGTCCTGAGTGTCCATCACAACGATGATCGAAAACGGCGGCAGCGAAGCGGTTGCTTTGCCATCGCTCACACTAATGACGACGTTGGAATACGTCTTGGCGTCGCTTCCCCCAGGCGTTCCGCTGAGCGTGCCGGTCGCAGTGTTGAAGCTCGCCCACGCTGGTCGATTGGAAATCGTGAACGCCAATGTGTCGCCATCCGCATCCTGGGCCTTTGGCGCCAACTGATACTTCACGCCTACCTTGGCCTGCGTGACCAACGAGACTGAAATGGTGGGCGCGGTATTGAGAGTGGCCGTGGGTGTATTCGAAGGCGTCGGCGTTGGATCGGGATTCGAGCCCGTCGGCGACGTTGGCGTGCCACTCGGCGATTGCGATCCCGTGCCCGTGGGTTGAACGGGTGTCGAACCGCCGGAAGCGGTTGTGCCTCCTCCGCCTCCGCCACATCCGGCCAACAACAATGTTGCGGTTGCCAGTGCAACAACGCTCGCCCTGACGCGATCTTCCCCAGACTTGCTCGATCTCATTCTCTTGCCCTTGTCGCCGGCGCACGTGAAGCCGGTGACGGCCACGTGTGCGTGGATTTCCAAGGGCAAGGCAGATGAGCGTTAACTCATCGACCAACATCGAGCGCGCGCGCGGAGTGCGTGCGCATCTCGCTCATTGGCGGCCCCGCTATCTTTGGAACCTGGGTTCCGGAAGACCGGTGGCTTTGCGTCCTCGCCTTTCGACGAGTTTGCCCTTGACAATAGCGAGCTCCCTGCAGCGCGATGAGCAGAACCGCTGACCCGCTCATCGCGAAGATTCCGGCTCCTTGCCGCGGCTTACGATCTTCTTGATCGCACCGATTGTTGGAAGCACCCGCTTGTATTCTGGCCGGCATCGAAGCCGGCCCATTCATATCAATGTATTTCGATTCTCGCTCGCACCGCTGCAATTCTCGCGGCGCTGTTGAATTCGAACCGATTAGAGCAGAAAGCTCGCAACGCTTCCTCCTGTCGTCGCATTGCGTCAAACCCGACTCAATCAAGATCGGGAGGCGAGCTGCTCTGGATCGACGGCGAGTGAAGTGTGCGACGGTCATAATTCCATGACCGTGAACCAGTTCACCTGAAGGTGCGCGCGGAAAACGAAGTTCGCATGCGTCGTACCCTGAGTTTGTACATGACCAAACTCGCCGTTCGGATTATGTTCAGCGCCGCAGCTGTGGTTTGCCGTTGAGGGTTGAGGGTTGACGGTCAGAGAAGGGCGCGATCTCCGTGTGAAATTCTTGTGGTCACTTCCTACCTGCACCCTTGCGCTTGCCGGGCGATGTACGTTCGGCGGGACGGCGATCTCGACTGAGTCGTTCCGTTTGCGTCTTCAATGCGCGGCTGATTTGCATCTTCTGGCCCGCAACTCTGACCTTCTGTAAATCGCGGAACACTTCTTTCGGCATGCCTTCAGGAAGATCGACGAAGCTGTGATCTTCTTCGATGACGACGCGTCCGATGTGCTGACCATCGAGACCGGCTTCGTTCGCGATGGCGCCCACGATATTGCGCGGTGTGACGCCATGCGCACGGCCCACTTCGATTCGGAACGTTTCCATGCCGGCTTCGTGTTGTGCCGCCCGCGGACGCTTCGGCAAGCGCTCTGCTTCTGACTCGCGCGATCGCGGCGGTTTGCGATCGCGATCGGGACGCTCTTTGGGATGATGACGTTCAGTGCGATCTTCGCGAGCACCGCGGCTCTCATGTTCTGACTGTCGCTTGCGCCCCGTGTCTCGCTCGTGTTTCGGCTCATCGTGCGGTGTGCGAGGCGCATCGACACCCTCCAGCAACAGCGGCTTCTTGCCTTGCACCAGACTTGCCAATGCCGCAGCAATATCGGCCGCAGGCATGTTGTGCTCGCGCTCGTAATTTTCGATGAGCGCTTTGAATGGCTCAGCCGCACCGCTCGCAATCGCATCGGTTATGCGTGCGTTGAAACGCGCGACGCGCTGTTCATTCACGTCTGCAATCGTCGGCAGTTCCATACGCTCGATCGGTTTGCGAGTCGCTCGTTCGATCACGCGCAACATGTTTCGCTCGCGCGGTGAAATGAACAGGATCGCCTCGCCGCTGCGACCCGCTCTCCCGGTTCTACCGATGCGATGCACATACGACTC
>DASTSB010000300.1:0-9813 GCA_035760885.1 Steroidobacteraceae bacterium
ATGCAGGCGCAGCTCGAGCTTTGCACCCAGTGCCTCCGCAACTTTCTTGGCGAATTCCGGATGTGCATTGACCCCGGTTCCGACCGCCGTGCCGCCGAGCGCAAGCGCTTCGAGCCGGGGCTGAGATGCACGAATGCGTTCGATGCTGAGATCGATCTGTGCGCGCCAGCCGCCAAGTTCTTGTCCTAACGTCAACGGCATCGCGTCCATCAAGTGCGTGCGTCCAGTCTTCACGACATTGCCGATTTCAGAAATCCGCTGGCCGATCACATCGCTCAGGTGTTGCAGGGCCGGTAGGAGCTGCTCCTTGGTGGCTAACAAGGCGCTCAAGTGAATGGCGGTCGGAATCACATCGTTAGAGCTCTGGCTCATATTGACGTGATCGTTGGGATGCACTTTGAGGCTCGCGCTCGAGGCAAGATGCGCAATCACCTCGTTGGCATTCATGTTGCTGCTCGTGCCGGAGCCGGTCTGGAATACGTCAATGGGAAAATGCTCGTCGTGACGGCCTTCGGCGACTTCCAACGCAGCACGTTGGATCGCCTGAGCGAGATCGCCTGCAAGCATCTTCAATTCCGCATTGGCATGTGCTGCGCCCCATTTGATCAAGCCGAGCGCGCGAATGAACTGGCGCGGCATGCGAAGCCCGCTAATGCGGAAATTTTCGACGGCGCGCTGGGTTTGAGCGCCCCACAGCGCCTGCGCCGGCACGTTGAGTTCGCCCAAGCTGTCGTGCTCGATGCGGAAGGAGTCAGCCATGTGAGTTCCTATTGAGGAGTTCGGCGCCATTCCGAACGTTGGCGTTCCGCCGTCAGCCCCTACGCCAGAGAAGGCCGAGTGGGTTGCTGCGGTATGATTCTACAATGACCTTCCCGCTCCCCAAGTTCATGCCGATGCATGATCGAGAACCAGTCCGTGAATAGCCCTCTCAACGCAATATCTCCCATCGACGGCCGCTACGCAGACAAAGCCGCAGAACTGCGGCCCCTGTTTAGCGAACGCGGCCTTATCCGCCAGCGAGTACGCGTGGAGGCGCTCTGGCTCAAGGCGCTCGTAGCTGAACCCGGCATCGAGGAACTGCGTGGCGTTCCTGCGGCCGCTCTAACGGTACTCGACGCGCTGGCCGCCGAGCTTACCGACGCCGACGCGGTCGAAGTGAAACGACTCGAGCGAGAAACCAACCACGACGTGAAAGCGGTCGAGTACTTCGTAAAAAGCCGCTTGGATGCCGTGCCTGCTTGGCGCACCCGCCGCGAATTCGTGCATTTCGCCTGCACGTCCGAAGACATCAACAATTTGAGCTACGCGCTCATGCTGCGAGAAGCGCGCGATCAAGTGCTGTTGCCGCGAATGGACGCGCTTACCACCCGCCTGAGGGCGCTTGCGAAAACCCATGCCGCGACGCCCATGATGTCGCGCACCCATGGTCAGCCCGCAACACCCACGACGTTGGGCAAGGAAATCGCGAACTTTACATATCGCTTGGGCGAACAGCGGACTCGGTTCGCAGCCGTTGCGATTGCGGGCAAGATGAATGGCGCGGTCGGCAACTTCAACGCACACCTTGCCGCGTATCCGCAAGTGGACTGGCCGCGACTCACCCGCCGCTTTGTCGAATCCCTCGGGCTGACTTGGAATCCCTACACGACTCAAATCGAGCCGCACGATTGGATGGCCGAATACTTCGATGCGCTCGCCCGCCTGAACACCGTGCTGATCGATTTGTGTCGCGACATGTGGGGGTACATCTCCCTTGGCTATTTCCGGCAGCGCGCCGTCGCCGGCGAAGTGGGCTCGTCCACCATGCCGCACAAGGTCAATCCGATCGATTTCGAGAACGCCGAGGGCAATTTGGGCCTGGCGAACGCTCTACTGCGGTTTCTGGCCGACAAACTGCCCGTCTCCCGCTGGCAACGCGATCTCACCGATTCGACCGTACTTCGCAACGTCGGCGTGGCCGTGAGTCACGGCTTGATCGCATGGCGCTCCATCGAACGCGGGCTGGAGCGCGTCGACGTCGATACGAAACGGCTCGCTGAAGACTTGGATTCGAACTGGGAGCTGCTGGCGGAACCGATCCAGACCGTGATGCGTCGGTACGGGGTGGAGAATGCCTACGAACAACTGAAGGCACTCACGCGCGGCCAACGGATCAATGCCGAGGCGCTTCGCAGTTTCATTACGGGGCTGGATATCCCCGATAGCGCCCGCGAACAGCTCCTCAAACTGACGCCGGCAACGTACATCGGTGCCGCCGAAGCGTTCGCACGTCAGATTTAGAGGCGCCGGTCAATCGAACTAAGGTTCAGCGTGTTTCTAAGAGAAACGTCACAAACCTCTGAGAGGGCAGTAGTTACAATCGCATCATGACCATGAGACCGGACCTCACCGTTGCCGCCGTCGTCGAACGCAATGGGCAGTTTTTGCTTGTCGAAGAGCGCGTCGGGCAGCGCATGGTGTTCAACCAGCCCGCTGGGCATGTGGAACGTGGCGAAACCCTCATCGACGCGGTCATTCGCGAGACGCTGGAAGAGACCGCGTGGACATTCCATCCGGAGTCGCTCGTCGGCATCTACCATTGGGAACAGCCGGAGAAACACAAAAGCTTCTTGCGATTTGCTTTCTTCGGCACGGTCAGCACCCACGATCCGCAGCGGAGCCTCGATCGCGGTATCGAACGCGCGCTGTGGATGGACAAGGAGCATTTGCTCGCCCGGGCTCCGCGCCTTCGTAGTCCCATGGTGATGCGCTGCATCGATGACTTTCTCGCCGGCCGGCGCTATCCGTTGGATATCGTCAAACACATGATGGCAGACCCGCGCAGCTTGATCCTCGACCAGCGCATTCGAACTTCCGAATCGCCGCCCATTGAACGAGCGCCCACTGAAAGAGCATTTTGAGCGCTTCATTTTCGCGACCTTTCCGCGTCGCGAGCCTCCCGTACATCCATGACCGCTCCTCTCGTCATCGTCGGCATGTCAGGTGGCGTCGACTCATCCGTCGCTGCATGGCGGCTCCTGCAAGAGGGATATGAGGTGCAGGGGCTCTTCATGAGCAACTGGGATGAGGACGAAGACGGATACTGCACCGCTGCCGCTGATTTTCAGGATGCGCGGCAGGTATGCGAACAACTCGGCATCACCCTGCACAAAGTCAGCTTCGCGGGCGAATACCGGCAGCGAGTGTTCGAGTACTTTCTTGCTGAATACCGCGCCGGCCGGACGCCGAACCCCGATGTGCTGTGCAACCGCGAAATCAAATTCGGCGTCTGCTTCGACTATGCGCGCCGGCTCGGTGCGGATTGGGTCGCGACCGGACACTACGCACGGGTGACCCATGGCCCCGCACGACTGCTCAAAGGCGCAGACCCGAACAAGGATCAGAGCTACTTCTTGCACGCCATGCCGGCAAGCGCGCTGGAGCGCACGCTGTTCCCCATCGGAGCACTCCCTAAGAACGAAGTCCGAGCCATTGCAAAGGACCTCGCCCTGCCCGTCTTCGACAAGAAGGACAGCACCGGGATCTGTTTCATCGGCGAGCGTCCATTTGCCACCTTTCTAGAGCAGTACTTACCGGCACAGCCCGGCGAGATTCGCTCTGACGACGGTCGACTCTTGGGCAAACATCGCGGGCTCATGTACTACACGCTCGGGCAACGCCAGGGCCTTGGGATCGGAGGCCGACATGATGCAACCGAGGATCCCTGGTACGTCGCAGCGAAGGATCTCGTACGGAACGTGTTGGTCGTGGTTCAAGGCCACGACCATCCCCTGCTGTTGTCGAACGAACTGTTTGCCGCACAAGCGCAGTGGGTTGCAGGCCGCCCACCGGCCGAGCGGTTTCGCTGCACTGCGAAGGTGCGCTATCGCCAACCCGATCAGGGCTGCGACGTCGTGGTCGCCAACGACGGAACCGTCGCGGTGCGCTTCGACTTGCCTCAGCGAGCCGTCACGCCCGGACAGTACGTCGTTTTCTATCGCGATGACGAATGCCTAGGCGGCGCGGTGATCGAATCGACTCGTTCTTAGCTCCACGCCAAATGGGTGAGCGACTCCCGTATAATCCGCCCGCTTTTTAGCCCGGCAGCCGTATCGGCGCCGCGCCATCCCGCCTGATTTCCTCCTGGAGGACGCATGAAAGATTCGTTTAAAGCGCGCAGGACGCTCGCTTGCGGCAATAGAAACTATGAAATCTTCAGCCTCGCCGCGCTCAAGGACCGCAATGTCGCGCGACTGCCCTACTCGCTGAAGATCCTGCTGGAAAATTTGCTGCGCTTCGAAGACGGAGTCGACGTCACTCACGACGACATCGAGGCTCTCTTGAAGTGGGATCCGAAAGCCGCGCCCAACTACGAAATCTCCTTCACGCCGAGCCGCGTGATCATGCAGGACTTCACAGGTGTCCCCGCAATCGTCGATCTCGCCGCCATGCGCGAAGCGATGATCAAGCTCGGCGGCAATCCGGACGAAATCAACCCGCTCTCGCCCGCGGAACTCGTCATCGATCACTCGGTGCAGGTCGACGCGTACGGATCGGCCGATGCGGTCGCGAAGAACACGACCATCGAATTCAAACGCAATGGCGAGCGCTATTCGTTCCTACGCTGGGGTCAGACGGCATTCAGCAATTTCAAGGTGGTACCGCCAAACACCGGCATCGTTCACCAAGTGAACGTCGAACATCTCGCTCGCGTGGTCTTCGACGCAGACAAGGACGGCGTTCGCCAAGCGTATCCAGACACGCTGGTCGGTACGGACTCTCACACCACCATGGTGAACGGATTGGGCGTATTGGGCTGGGGCGTCGGCGGTATTGAAGCCGAAGCGGCAATGCTCGGTCAGCCGGTCACGATGCTCATTCCGAACGTCATCGGCTTCAAACTCACAGGCAATTTGCCTGCCGGTGCGACGGCGACCGATCTCGTTCTGACTGTGACCGAGATGCTGCGTAAGAAAGGCG
This sequence comes from Steroidobacteraceae bacterium, assembly GCA_035760885.1. GTDB lineage: Bacteria > Pseudomonadota > Gammaproteobacteria > Steroidobacterales > Steroidobacteraceae > Steroidobacter. The sequence goes on from DASTSB010000300.1 coordinate 4,960, forward strand.
TCGTCGATAAGTTCGTCGAATTCTTCGGCGATGGATTGGCGAATCTGCCGCTGGCCGATCGCGCAACGATCGCAAACATGTCGCCCGAATTCGGCAGCACATGCGGCATCTTCCCGATCGATCAAGAAACGCTGCGCTATCTCGAACTCACCGGCCGCAGCGCCGAGCAGATCGAACTCGTGAAGTGTTATGCGCAACACCAAGGTATGTGGCGCGAAAACGGCGCACCGCAGGCTGACTACACGGATGTGCTCGAGCTCGACCTCAGCACCGTGGAACCTTCGCTTGCCGGACCGAAACGTCCGCAAGATCGCGTGCCGCTTCGCACCGCGAAGCAAACATATGCAGCGACTCACAAGAAGATGGCCGAAGAGCGCGCAGCAAAAAATCCGAGTGCGCGTGGCACTGCCATGGCTACAGTGGATGGGCAGAGCTTCGAAGTGAAAGACGGTGCGGTGCTGATCGCCGCGATCACGAGCTGCACCAACACGTCCAATCCCGCAGTCCTGATTGCAGCAGGCTTGCTCGCTCGCAACGCACGCAAGCGTGGATTGAAAGCGAAGCCGTGGGTCAAAACGAGTTTGGCGCCGGGCTCGCGCGTCGTCACGGACTATCTGAACAAAGCCGGCCTAACGCCAGATCTCGATGCGGTCGGTTTCTACACGGTCGGTTACGGCTGCACGACCTGCATCGGCAACTCCGGTCCGCTCAAGCCGGAAATCTCCGAGGCCGTGCGCCAAGGCGATGCGATCGCGTGTTCGGTGCTCTCCGGTAATCGCAATTTCGAAGGTCGCGTGCATCCGGAAGTGAAGATGAACTTCCTCGCCTCGCCTCCGCTCGTCGTCGCCTACGCACTCGCAGGCACCCTCGAGTTGGATTTGACGTCGGAGCCGCTTGGCACCGGCAGCGATGGCAAGCCGGTTTACTTGAAAGACATCTGGCCTTCGCCCGCAGAGGTTCAAGATGTCATCGCGAAGAACGTCGATGCCGCCATGTTCAAGAAGAGCTACTCGAGCGTGTTCGCGGGCGACGAGCATTGGAACGCGATCAAACTGCCGAGCGGCAAGATCTACTCGTGGGACGACAAATCGACCTACGTGAAGAATCCACCGTACTTCGTCGGCATGACGATGCAGCCAAACGCGGTTTCCGATATTCGCAACGCACGCGTGCTTGCGTTGTTGGGCGATTCGGTGACGACGGATCACATTTCGCCCGCCGGCGATATTTCCAAATCGAGCCCCGCCGCGAAGTACCTGATGTCTCTGGGCGTGCAACCCTCAGACTTCAACTCGTACGGTGCACGTCGCGGCAATCATGAAGTGATGATGCGCGGCACGTTTGCCAACATTCGACTGCGCAATCAATTGGCACCCGGGACCGAAGGCGGCGTAACGACGTATGTGCCGACAGGCGAGCAAATGAGCATCTACGATGCAGCGATGCGCTACAAACAGGAAGGCACACCGCTCGTCGTACTCGCAGGTAAGGAATACGGCACCGGCTCCTCGCGTGACTGGGCGGCGAAAGGCACGATGCTCCTGGGCGTCAAGGCAGTCATCGCCGAGAGCTTCGAACGTATTCATCGCTCGAACTTGATCGGCATGGGCGTGTTGCCTCTGATGTTCAAGGAAGGCCAGAGCGCCGCCTCGCTGGGGCTTACGGGTAAGGAAACCTACGAGATCACGGGACTAAATGGCGGCGCTGCGAAGATGGTCACCGTCACTGCAACACCCGCTTCAGGTGCACCGATCAAATTTGAAGTGCGCGTTCGCATCGACACACCAAAGGAACGCGAGTACTTCCAGCATGGCGGCATCCTGCATTACGTGCTGCGCCAATTGGCGAGCGCGAACAAAGCCGCGTAGGAGTATCAGATGTCGATCCGCGTCAGCGTAGAGGGCCCCATCCTTCGGCTGACGTTGGATCGAGCTGACAAGAAGAACGCGCTTACCAACGAGATGTACGGTGCGCTCACCGCACAACTCGAACGCGCGGAACAGGACGACTCGATCAGAGTCGTCCTGATCGATGCAGAAGGCGATATCTTCTGCGCCGGCAACGATCTTAATGACTTCGCTGCGATCGCTTCAGGACAACTGCGGGGCGATGAAATCAAAGCGTTCGGTTTTCTTCATGCTCTCGCGGCAGCGGCGTGTCCGATTGTGACCGCAGTACAAGGCCCTGCAGTCGGCATTGGCGTCACTCTCCTGCTGCATTCCGACATTGCTGTGGTCGCAGAAGAGGCGCGACTCTCCACTCCCTTCGTCGATCTTGGCCTCGTTCCCGAAGCCGCTTCGAGCTTGCTTCTGCCTGCTCGCATCGGACATGCAAGAGCATTCGAGATGTTCGCATTGGGAAAATCGATTCTGGGTCTCGACGCAGTGACGATAGGACTCGCGAATGCCTGCGCACCGACCCACGAAGTTCTGAGCCGAGCGTACGAGTTTGCGCATCAGCTAGCTGCGCGACCTGCCGGCGCCGTGCGCGCGACCAAACGCTTGATGCGTCACACCGAAGCGCTTCAAGCCGTAATGGATCGAGAGATCGAGGTGTTCTCAGAGAGACTTAGAAGCTCAGAGACGGCGCAAGCCCTAAAGGCGTTCGCTCAGCGACAGAAACGCTGAAGCAGGACAGTCGAGTTCGTCAGCGTCGCCATTTGGTGAGCCGCTTCTGGGGCGGTGGTCCGCGACGCGTCGAAAGACCAGGCCGAATCAATCGCGGCGGCAACGGTAGATCCGGCTCGTCCTCGACCAACCACTTGTCCTTGAATGCCTGCAGTGCCTCGCTCTGCACGGCTGCATGTCGATTCGATAACAACAACGATGACGGCGCACAGACGCGCGCACGAATCAGACCCAGATCCTCAGCCGCGTGAAACAGTGACGGATACCAGCTTTGCCAATCAGGCAGCAGCCGCTCTACGCGTTCGCGCAGATTCAAACGTTCGTTAATGTTTTCGGCATCGATCATCAGGAAGGCTTTCTATCACGAAAGTCGCGGGCGTTTTCATGAACGATCCCACAGCCTGGGTGTTTTGCTGACAGCACACCCTGGCGATGGCTCTGCCCAAATGGCATCCGCCGCTTGCAGATTCAAGTGGCTGCGGACGCCGCGTTACGTGCGCAAAAATTAAGACGGACACAAAGAGCACAAAGAGCAATTAGCCGCAGAGAACGCAAAAAAGACAGTGCATGTTCGACGGGTATCGTCATGCCTCGAAATGCGGATGTCCACCGATTGGAGGCCCTGGGGAGATAGGCTCCCGCCGGCGCGGGCGCACGTCGTCAGGGCGGAAAACGCAATCGCGTGTATCGCGGATTCTGTTGAGCTGCACGCTTCACGCCCAACGCGCGTTCACTGCATCACCTCATCACATCTTTTCTGCGTTCTCTGCGGCTAATTTGGCTTTGGCCTTATCCTGCTAACTTCTTCTTCAGCAGATCGTTCACTTGCGCCGGATTCGCTTTGCCGCCCGTCACCTTCATGACTTGGCCGACGAAGAAGCCGAAGAGCTTGTCCTTGCCCGAGCGGTAGTCGGCAAGCTGCTTTGGATTGGCGGCCATGACATCGTCGATCACCTTCTCGATCGCACCGGTATCCGTGATCTGCTTGAGCCCCTTCGCTTCGATGATTTCGTCTGCGGTCTTGCCTTCAGACCACATCTGCTCGAACACGTCCTTCGCGATCTTGCCCGAGATCGTCTCATCGACAATGCGAGCCAGCAGACCTGCTAACCGATCGGCATCGATGCGGGACTCGGTGACTTCGATTCCATCTTTGTTCAGCGCCGCTGACAACTCTCCCATGACCCAATTGGCCGCGAGCTTTTCGTTGCCCGGCATGCGCGCCAGCACGGCCTCGTAGTAGTCGCCCATTTCGCGGCTCGCCGTAAGCACACCCGCGTCATACGCAGAGAGTCCGAACTTCTCGACGTAGCGAGCGGCCTTCTCGTCAGGAAGCTCCGGCAGTGTTTTGCGAACCGATTCGATGAAGCTCGACTCGAGCGCAACCGGCAGCAAATCCGGGTCCGGGAAATAGCGGTAGTCGTTCGCTTCCTCTTTGGAGCGCAGTGCGCGAGTCTCGCCCTTGTCTGGATCGTACAAGCGCGTTTCCTGACGGATGGTGCCGCCGCCCTCGATGACTTCGATTTGGCGTGCGACTTCGTAGTTGATCGCCTTTTCGATGAACCGGAAGGAATTGAGGTTTTTGATTTCGCAACGCGTGCCGAACTTCTCTTGCCCCTTGGGACGCACCGACACGTTGGCATCGCAGCGGAACGAACCTTCCTGCATGTTGCCGTCGCAGATCTCCAGATATCGCACCAGCGTGTGGATCTTCTTCATGTATGCGACTGCTTCTTTTGCGGACCGCATGTCCGGTTCCGAGACGACTTCCAACAGCGGAGTCCCGGCGCGGTTCAAGTCGATGCCCGAGGAACCATGGAAGTCTTCGTGGAGCGACTTACCTGCATCTTCTTCGAGATGTGCGCGAGTGATGCCGATCGTCTTGCGTGCACCGTCATCCAGAATGATGTCCAGCTTGCCCTTCTCCACGATGGGCTTCTCGTACTGACTGATCTGATAGCCCTTCGGCAGGTCGGGATAGAAGTAGTTCTTGCGCGCAAACACGGAACGCGTCGACACGCTCGCGCCGACCGCGAGTCCAAACTTTACGGCCATCCGCACGGCTTCTTTGTTCAACACCGGCAACACGCCCGGATAGCCAAGATCGACGAGATTCGCTTGAGCATTCGGCTCCGCACCGTACGCGGTGGCCGCGCTCGAAAAGATCTTGCTGCGCGTGGCGAGCTGCGCGTGGATCTCGAGACCGATGACGATTTCCCAGTTCATA
>DASTSB010000301.1:0-13933 GCA_035760885.1 Steroidobacteraceae bacterium
TCACTTTATTCCGCATAACCGTTGACCCTCCCTTTGGTGCGCTGCTATAACGCGCCGCCGCCGAGAAGGCGGACATTTTCGATTTGAGAGCGTAGGTATTTCACATGAACAAAGCCGAATTGATCGATGCTGTGAGCGGACAGACGGGCCTGCAGAAGGCTGACGCGACTCGTGCAGTGGATGCCGTGTTCGAGTCCATCACCGCGGCGCTCAAGTCTGGCGACTCCGTGGCTCTGTTGGGCTTCGGCACTTTCGTCGTAAAGGGCCGTGCCGCTCGCGCTGGTCGCAATCCGCGCACTGGCGAAACAATCGAAATTGCTGCCAGCAAAGTACCCGCGTTCAAAGCTGGCAAGGCTCTAAAGGATGCTGTAAATTAGCGCGCCTTTCGCGGGGGCTCGGTAGCGAGCGCACCGTGTGAGGTGTCGGGTCTGATGTGTGGAGCGCATGTTTGTTTCACACGCTACACCTAGCACGCTACACATCGCAGGGTGCTTAGCTCAGCGGTAGAGCGTCGCCCTTACAAGGCGAATGTCGTGGGTTCGATCCCCTCAGCACCCACCACGCCTTCCCCAAGGCGTTGAATATGGTTCTAAGCGCGGAGCGGTAGTTCAGCTGGTTAGAATACCGGCCTGTCACGCCGGGGGTCGCGGGTTCGAGTCCCGTCCGCTCCGCCATTTTCTCGACGATTCAAAGCCGGAACCTGTTTCCGGCTTTTGAATTTTTGCGGTCGGCGCTGCTTAGGCTGTGCTCGCAAGTCGCGAACACGACAAAACCAAACACAATCGGCTCGCCAGTTTGGATCACAGCCGCGCTAACATTCGCCCCCCAATCAAGCACTCTGGTTACGAAAAGCACCGATGCTGCAGACCATTCACGACAAAGTCACCGGCTGGATTGCAGCCGTATTCCTTGGCGCGATTATCCTGGTGTTCATCTTCTGGGGCATCGACTTCAAGTCCGGTGCTGCGCATTACGCGTTGAAGGTCAATGGAGAGCAGGTCTCTATCGAAGAAGTGCGCCGCGCTTGGCAACAAGAACAGTCGCGATTGCAGCAGCAACTTCGCGGCGAAATTCCAGATCAGCTTGCCAAGGCACAGCAATCCGCTCTCATGGATCAATTCGTGCGAGAAACCTTGCTGCGTCAGAAGACCCGCAAGCTGGGGTACGCAGTGACTGATCAGGAACTCGCGCAGCGAATTCGCGAATTCCCGCAGTTTCAAGTCGATGGCAAGTTCAACAAAGAGCGCTACAGCGCCGTACTGCGTTCCAATGGACTGACGGAAACGCAGTTTGAAAATCAGATGCAGGACAGCATGCTGCTCACTCAACTCCAGTCCGGCGTGGTCAATTCGGCCTTCGCGTTGCCGCACGAAGTGGATCGTCGCTATGCGCTCGAGAAGCAGCAGCGCGCCGTCGACTACGCGATCATCTCTGCCTCGAGCTTGGCAAATGCTGCGACCGTAACCGACGAGCAAATCAAGAAATACTACGACGAGCATGCAGATCAGTTCATGCTGCCCGAATCGGTCGATTTGCAGTACGTGGAGCTGACGCGGGCGCAGGCGGAAGCGAAAGTTGCTGTGGATGAGGCCTCGTTGAAGGACTACTACGAGCAGAACAAAGAGAAGTTCACTACGCCTGAGCGTCGACGTGCGCGACACATCCTCATCACTACAGAGAATGGTGTAAGCGATGCCGATGCCAAGAAAAAGGCTGAAGATCTGACGGCACAAGCCAAAGCGGGTGCGGATTTCGCGGCGCTGGCAAAAGCGAATTCCAAGGACGCGGGGTCCGCTGCACAAGGCGGCGATCTCGGCTTCCAAGAGCGCGGAATGTCAGTGGGCCCGTTCGATGATGCGTTGTTCTCGATGTCGCAAGGCGAGATCCGTGGTCCGGTGAAAACGCAGTTCGGCTATCACATCATCAAGCTCGAGGACGTGCAGCCCGGTGGAGTGCGTCCGTTCGATGAAGTGCGTGCAGAAGTCGAGGCGGACTACCGAGCCGATCGCGCGCAGAGCATCTTCTACGATGAATCGCAGAAACTCGCTGATGCGGCGTTCTCGAGCCTCACTGAGTTGGACTCCGTTGCGAAGTCGATGAACGTGCCGCTCAAGACCGTGACGGGTTTTACTCGTGAAGGCGGCGGCGACTTGGATCACGATCCGAACGCAATTGAAGCTGCGTTTAGCGAAGACGTTTTAGAGCGCGGGCAAAACAGCCCCCTCGTTACGATCGGCGAAGATCGCGCACTTGTTTTGCGAGTCACCAAGCACACGCCGGCAACTCCAAAACCGCTCGATGAAGTGCGCGCGCAAATTCAAACCGAATTGAAAAATCAAGCGGGCCGAGAAGCTGCGGCTGCAAAAGGCGCCGACTTGGTCGCCCAACTGCAGAAGGGCGACGCGTGGTCATCGGTGATGAGCGGTGCGCAATTGAACCCCGTAGGCAGACGCGAGATCACTCGCGACGACACGTCGGCTCCTGCCGAACTAGTGCGTGCCGCGTTCTCCATTCCATCTGCGGAAGTAAAAGCGGATAAGCCGCACTTCGAAGGTGTCGCGACCGCGGACGGCAACTACGCAGTCTTTGCGCTCTATGACGTGCATAACGGCGATCCGGCGAGCGCGCGACCAGAAGAAAAGGATGCGCTACGCCGTCGCAGCGAACGCCAACGCGGCAACGAAGAGTTCGCTGCCTACATTGCGGAAGCGACCCGCAAAGCTAAGGTCGTGAAGAATAATCAGGTGTTTGAACAATAGGGTGAGCCAGCGGGGATCGTGACTCGGGGATCGGGACTCGGGACTCGGGACTCGGGACTCGGGACTCGGGACTCGGGACTCGGGAAAGGATGATCGCCTGGCCGCATTTACAAGGAGGAACATGCGAATGCGAGGGCCTCTCACGCATAAGGATTTGGACGTTTGGAAGCGCGCCCTGTGTCTTGCCGAACTCACATACCGCGTCAGTAGAAGCTTCCCTTCGGAGGAGCGCTTTGGGTTGACCATTCAGATGAGACGTGCGTCCGTCTCGATTCTCAGAAACATATCTGAAGGAGCTGCTCGGCGTGCCAGGGCTGAGTACGTCCACTTCCTTCACATCGCCAGAGGCTCATTGGCCGAGCTTGATGCGCAGAGTTCGCTCGCGGCTCGCCTGAACTTTGGAGCTGGAGTGATGCATGGTCTGCAAGAGGAGATTGATCGCGTAGGTAAGTTGCTTGGTGCTCAAATATCGGCATTGAAACGTGAGTAGACGGCTCTCCAACGCGTACGTTGATCCCGAATCCCGAATCCCGAACCACCGAACTATTCCTGATCGCTGATCGCCATTCCGACGGTGTTGAAACCGCCGTCGACGTAGACCACTTCACCAGTAATCCCGGCTGCGAGATCCGAACACAAGAAGGCTGCGGCATTGCCGACGTCTTCGATGGTGACATTGCGGCGCAGGGGCGCAACGCTCGCGACATGCCCAAGGATTTTGCGGAATCCGCCAATGCCTGCCGCTGCGAGGGTTTTAATCGGCCCTGCCGAAATTGCGTTCACGCGAATGCCACGCGGACCAAGATCCGCGGCCAAGAACCTCACGCTTGCTTCGAGGCTCGCCTTGGCGAGACCCATGACGTTGTAGCTTGGCAGTGACCGCACGGCGCCCAAGTACGTGAGCGTGACGAACGAGCCGTTGCGGCCTTCCATCAGCGGTACTGCGGCTTTCGCTACAGCGGTGAGGCTGTAGCTCGAGATGTCATGTGCGATACGGAAGTTCTCGCGCGTGGTCGATTCAAGATAACCACCCCGAATCGCATCGGTCGGCGCGAATGCGACTGCGTGCACGACGACATCCAGCGAATCCCAAGATGACCTGAGGTGAGCGAACCCCTTCTCGATGCTTGCGTCGTCGGCCACGTCCATTTCGAACACGAGGTTAGAGCCGAACTCCTTGGCCATGCCCTCGACGCGATCTTTGAAGCGTTCTTGATAGCTGAAGGCTAGCTCCGCACCTTCGCGACGCATCGCTTCTGCGATTCCATACGCGATGGATCGTTCGGTTGCCAGACCGATGATGAGCGCGCGCTTGCCCGCTAGGAATCCCATGGTGAGTCCTCTCACGTCAAAAAGGGCGCGTAGTTTAATAGCGGTTAGCGGTTAGCGGTTAGCGGTTAGCGGATAAGGGGACTGGGAAGATACCTCTCCCCTTCGTGGGAGAGGTCGCGCGCAGCGCGGGAGAGGGGGCATTGGAAACGGCCGCTCGCGGCATCCTGCCTTTCGCGGCACTGGCACATCCGTGTGCGGGAGGGAACGGGAAACGGCCGCTCGCGGCATCCTGCCTTTCGCGGCACTGGCACATCCATGTGCGGCGGGAAACAGGAAACAGGAAACAGGAAGCAGGAAGCAGGGAACAGGAAGCAGGAAACAGGAGCCTCTTCGCCTGTCGGCCCGCCAATCACCTCCCCCTTTGCGGGCCTTTGCGGGGGAGGTCGCGCGCAGCGCGGGAGAGGGGGCATTGGAACGGGCCGCTCTCGGCGTCCTGCCTCTCGCGGCGTTAGCACATCCATTTGCGGCCGCCGCTTCCGGCATCCTGCCTCTCGCGGCATTAGCACATCCATGTGCGTCAGGAAGAGGGAACGGAAAACGGAAAACGGAAAACGGGAAAGACGCTGCGCGTCGTTCCGTCCTATCCGCTAGTCACTAGTCACGAGTCACTATCTAAATTCCCGCGCGTCGGCCTTCATCCACATACATGACGAGGCGTTGGCCGCTTCTGATCACTGTTCGCGAAGAGAAGTTGTTCCAGTTCAGGAGATCAGAAAGGCGGACGCGGAATTTGTGTGCAATGCCGGAGAGCGTGTCGCCGGATCGCACGACGTATGTCATCGCCCGACCGGCAACGCTTTCAGACGAAGTTGAAGCCAGAGTGGCTGTCCCAGGGATCGCGAGAACTTGGCCGACGCTGAGCGTTTCGCGTTGGGAAATGCCATTCGACTTTGCGAGGCGTGCCATGCTGATTCCGTGCGTTCGGGCGATGCTCCACAACGTATCGCCTGCTCGCACGACGTGCTTGCCGCTCGGCATTCTGCGCGAGCTCGCACGATCGTTGCCGGTTGGTTCCGCATAAGCCATGCGCGAGCCTCGCGACAGATCTGATCCAGTCGGGGCTGCGGAAATGAGCAGATCCTGGCCAGGACGGATGATGTTGCCGCGGATCTTGTTCGCGACGCGAATACTGGCAACTGTTACGTCGTACTTCGCAGCGATTGCGCCGAGCGTGTCGCCGCGACGAACGTGGTGATAGACCACGCGCACGCGCTTCTCCGGAGGCAACGCGGCAACGCGCTCGGAGAACTTCGCTTCGCAGCTGACGGGAACAAGCAAGTCGAAAGGACCGTCCGGATCCGTCACCCAGTGGTTGAAGGCGGGATTCAGTGCAAGCAGCTCTTCGCTTGGCAGTTCGGCGAGTTCCGCCGCGACATGCAAGTCGATCTGCGCTGCAACGTTGACCTTCGCGAAGTAGGGTTGATTCGCAATGGGTGCGAATGCGAGTCCGTGCGCCGTCGGGTCTTGCACGATGCGCTTCATCGCAAGCAGCCGCGGCACGTACGCAAGCGTCTCTTTCGGCAGCTTCAGGCTGAAGAAATCGGTGGGTTTGCCAGCAGCCCGATTCTTGGCGACAGCGCGAGCGACGTTGGCCTCGCCAGTGTTGTACGCCGCGACGGCGAGTAGCCAATCGCCATCGAATTCAGCGGCGAGAAATTCCAGGTAGTCCAGCGCCGCCGAAGTGGCGGCAACTACGTCGCGGCGTCCGTCGTAGTACCAATTCTGTTTCAGACCGAAGCGCTTGCCCGTCGCTGGAATGAACTGCCACAGACCCGCAGCACGCGCCCGCGAGTAGGCGACAGGATTGAACGCGCTCTCCACAACGGGCAGAAGCGCCAGCTCCAACGGCATCTTGCGAGCTTCGATCTCATTGACGATATGAAACAGGTACCGCTCGCCGCGCTTGAAGGTGCGGTCGAGGTAATCGGGATGGTTGGCGAACCAGGCTTCTTCGCGATCGATCCATTCGTGATCGATGTCCGCGAGCGTAAATCCTTTGCGGATTCGCTCGAACAGGTCGCTGTCGGGTGCGGCGGCTTCAGCAGTGTTGTCGCCAAGGGGGCGCACCAGGCGTGGCTCCGACTCGGTCTGCTGATCCAGCGCTTCCATTGCGTTTTCAATTTGGGCGGGACCCAGGGTGCCGATATCGGCCTCGTCTACCTTGCCAGCGACTTCGTCGCCGCGGTCTGCTGCGTCAACCGCTGCGGCGGACGCTTCCGCAGAAGAAGGGTCATCGGCTTTCGGGACTGTATGAGAGCAACCCGCGATCATCGATAAGGCGGCCAGTGCAAAAATTGCACGCCGGGCTGCGCTCACTTGCCAATCTCGAAACATCTCACCCCTCCACGCACACTCCGTCGTGTGCTGATGTGTGCCTTTTTCGTGGGCACAGCACTTCAAATCTTTATGATTTAAAGCCGTCTTTCCACGCCCGAAGAGTTGCAAAAACTTGGACGTGATTCTGTAACCTGCAACGTGCATGCCGTTCCGCGGCTTGCTTCACACTCTCCTCACGACAACGGAGGAACGGATTCACATTCCTCTCCTGTCTGATGGTGGATGGCAGCGTTGCCTTATGAGTTGCTCGCAAATCCAGGCAGCTTTGCAGGTAGCCCTGGATGGCAGTGTTCTCTGGCTCGACTGCCTGCGCGAATCGCAGATTGCTTACCGTGTATTCGTGACCACAGTACACCTGAGTGGCCGGCGGCAAAGCCGCAAATTTGGCAAGCGATTCGCTCATTTGTTCCGGACTCCCCTCGAAGAGGCGGCCACAGCCCGCGCTGAAAAGCGTATCGCCGCTAAAAACCGCCTCGTGCCCCACGTAAGCGATGTGCCCCAGCGTGTGACCCGGCACATCCAGTACCTCGAAGCGCAGTCCGAGTTCCGCGAACTCCGCGTGCTCGCCCTCACCCAGCTTCGTGGGTTCGGCAGGTGTGGGATCGTGTCGCGGTGCGAACGTCGGTACGTCGAAACGATCGAGGAGTTCCACGACGCCGCCCACGTGATCGTGGTGCTTGTGCGTCAACAGAATTCCGCGGAGTGTCCAGCCGGAGCGACTGAGTGCTGCAAGGACCGGTGCTGCCTCGCCGGGATCGACGGCGACGACCTGCGAGGGATCTCGCGGGCTATGAATCAGCCAGATGTAGTTGTCGGTAAACGCCGGAACCGCGGTCACTTGCAACATGGTTCAGCGCTCGCCCCTCAACTTTCGACCGCCGGTATTAAACCTGCCGAGCGCCGCTGCGGCAAGCGTCACAACGCAATCTTTCGGCGACAGATGCGGCTATCCTTCGCGCATGACTTCGCCGAGCCAAACCCTGCAAACATGGTTGCGTACTCCGGTGGGACAGCGCGCCTACGCGCTCGAACGCAAGCTTGCGTCCGAGGCGCTGGCGCAGGTCTTCGGATGGCAGCTGGTGCAAATCGGTTTGTGGGGCGACGACGATGGTCTGATCGCCGAAGCGCGCACTCAACGCCGATCGGTTCTCGCTCGCCATGGAACGCGCGAGCCAGGTCGAACGCCCAGCATTCGATCGCGTGCTGATGCTCTGGCAATTGCTTCCGATTCAGTCGATGCCGTCGTTCTTCCGCACACGCTCGAGTACGAACCGGAGCCGCATGAAATCCTGCGCGAGGTGGAACGCATTCTCTCCGGAGAAGGGCATCTGATTGTGTTTGGATTCCGCCCGCTCTCGAGTTGGGGCGTGCGACACCTATTCGCGCGCGAAGGATATCCGCCTGGCATGGAGCGGCTCATCAGCGAGCGGCGCCTGCGCGATTGGTTGAAGCTGCTCGGGTTCGAGATCGTCGATGCTCGACGCTATCTGTTCACGTTGCCTTGGGGCTCGCGCGCTCCGTCGTCGCAAAGCTTCGTCGAGCGGGTTGGACAAGCGCTGTGGCCCGTGTTTGCCGGCGGCTATTTGATCAAAGCTCGTAAACGCCAGTTCATGCTCACGCCGATTCGTCCGCGATGGCGCTTGCGACCCAAAGTTGTCGGTGGATTGATAGAGCCGACGACGAGAATGCCCAGATAGTGACTGGTGACTGGGGACTAGTGACTAGTGACTTGGAGGGGACAGGCCGCTCTCGGCATCCTGCCTTTCGCGGCACTAGCACATCCATGTGCGGCGGGAACGGGGAAGGGAAACGGGAAACGGGAAACGGGAAACGGGAAACGGGAACAGGGAACAGGGAACAGGGAACAGGGAACAGGGAACAGGGAACAGGATCAATGAACTGTCTGTGGCGTTCGCGTCTGCAACGAATCGATCACCTCCCCCTTTGCGGGGGAGGTCGCGCGAAGCGCGGGAGAGGGGGCTCGAGATTGACTGCCAACCGTGAACGCACAACAGCCAATCGTGAAACATGAGAGAACGAGACACTCTGATCTAACCGCTAACCGCTATCTTCCATGCCTCCAACCTCCACCCCCCAGCCTTCACCCAATGCCGCAAACGTCGTCATCTACACCGACGGCGCGTGTCGCGGTAATCCAGGTCCGGGAGGGTGGGGCGCGGTGTTGATGGCGGGACCGCATATCAAAGAACTGAGCGGAGCTGAGTTGACGACGACGAACAATCGGATGGAGTTGACCGGGGCGATCGAAGCGCTCAAAGCTTTGAATCGTCCATGTTCGATTGCCCTCTACACCGATTCGCAATACGTTCGGAAAGGCATTCTCGAATGGATCCACCAATGGAAGTTGCGCGATTGGCGGACGGCGGATCGCAAGCCCGTGAAGAACGTCGATCTATGGCAGGCGCTCGAAGCGCAGATCGAGCGTCATCGCATCGAGTGGCATTGGGTCAAGGGTCATGCCGGCGTTCCAGGAAATGAACGCGCGGATCAGCTCGCGAACATCGCGATCGATCGCATGCTGGCGCATCAGAAGTCGCAGTCGTCGCCTGATCCAATTTAGCCAAGCCGACAAGCGCGTGCGATAGACTTCGAGCGCACCAACGAGAAACGCATCAATGCAATTCATCGATTTGAAAAGTCAGTACAGACGGATTGAGCGTGCGGTCAATGCACGTATTCAGGCCGTGCTCGAACATGGGCAATACATCCTGGGCGGCGAGAATCAGGAACTCGAGCGCCGTCTAGCCGAGTACGTTGGTGTCAAACACTGCATCGGAGCTGCGAGCGGTACAGACACCTTGCTCATCGCGTTGATGGCCTATGGTATCGGCGCGGGCGATGAGGTGATCACTTCACCGTTCACGTTCATCGCGACCGGAGAAATGATTGCGCTTGCGGGCGCCAAGCCGGTCTTCGTCGATATCGACGCGCGCACGTACAACGTGGATCCGAAGCTGATTGAGCAGGCGATCACTCCGCGCACGAAGGCGATCATGCCTGTGTCGCTCTACGGACAATGCGCAGACTTCGAAGCGATCAATGCAATCGCTCGCAAACACAATCTGCCCGTCATCGAGGATGGCGCACAAAGCTTCGGTGCGTTGCAGAACGGGAAACGCTCGTGCGGGTTGTCGGATGTGGGTTCGACTTCATTCTTCCCATCGAAGCCGCTTGGCTGCTACGGAGACGGCGGGGCCCTATTCACGAACGATGATGCGCTCGCACAGCGCATGCGTGAGATCCGCGTTCACGGGCAGGATCGCCGCTATCACCATCCGTATTTGGGCATCAACGGGAGGCTCGACACGCTCCAAGCCGCCATTCTGTTGGCCAAGATGGACATCTTCGAAGAAGAGGTCATCGCGAGGAATCGCATTGGTGCGCGCTATTCAGAGTTGATCAAGGAGACGCTTGGTGACCGCGTCACGGCGCCCTATCTTGCGAGCGGGAATACGAGCGTATATGCCCAGTACACGATTCAAGTGAATGCACGCGATGCAGTCGAAGCTGAGCTGAAGAAACGCGGCATACCCACGGCGATTCACTATCCGATTCCCCTGCATTTGCAGCCGGTGTTTTCGAATCTCGGCCTGCGTGAAGGAAGCTTCCCCATCGCTGAGCGCGCTGGACAACGCGTTTTGAGTTTGCCAATGCATCCGTATCTCACCGAGGAACAGCAAGTCACGGTGGTGAACGCGCTGGCCGAAGCCGTGAGGGCAGCGAGCGGTTGACGCACGCGGCGCGCTGGTGAATCTTCCCGCTAACCGCTAACCGCTAACCGCTAACCGCTAACCGCTAACCGCTAACCGCTAACCGCTAACCGCTAACCGCTAACCGCTAACCGCCCCCTCATGCGTCAAATTATCCTAGACACCGAAACGACTGGTCTTGAGCCTGAACAGGGCCATCGCATCATCGAAATCGGCTGCGTCGAGATGGTGAATCGACGCAAGACTGGCCGAACGTTTCATCGCTACCTGCGTCCTGATCGCGAAGTCGATCGCGGTGCATTGCAGGTTCACGGCATCACGAACGAATTTCTCGCTCAGCAGCCGCGTTTTGCGGAAGTCGCTGACGAGTTGCTGGAGTTTTTGCGCGACGCCGAATTGATCATTCACAACGCAGCGTTCGACCTCGCCTTCTTGGATGCGGAGTTGAAGCGCCTGCCCAATGCACCCAAGTCGATCCGTAGTCTGTGCGGGGTGATCGATACGTTGCCGCTCGCTCGCCAGCTTCACCCGGGCCAGCGCAACAGTCTCGATGCGCTGTGCAAACGATATGGCATCGACAATTCGCACCGAGAACTGCACGGCGCGTTGCTCGACGCACAAATCCTGCTCGACGTGTATCTCGCCATGACAGGCGGTCAGACGGCGTTGATCTTGGGTGAAGCGACCGAGACGCGCCTCAATGTGACGCTCGAGACGGACTTTTCCATCGAACGCCCTGCGGGTGGTCTGCGCATCATCCGCGCTTCGTCAGAAGAGTTGGACGCTCATGAACGCGCGTTGAAAGCGATCGATAAGTCGAGTGGCGGGAAAACGATTTGGCGTGCTCTCGAGCCGGCAGCTCCGACCGTGAATTGAGTCGGCGGCGAATGAATCTGCTTCAAGCGTTTTCTCGCAACTTCTTGGGCCATGCGCCCGACTGGTACAAGCTCACGGTACTGGGCTTTCTGATTCTCAATCCGCTCGTGCTGGTGCTGGGCGGCAGTCATGGCGCCGTCGCAGCGGGTTGGCTGCTCCTTCTCGAGTTCATCTTCACGCTCGCGATGGCCCTCAAATGCTATCCGTTGCTACCGGGCGGATTGTTGGCGATCGAATCCGTCGCGATTGGCCTTACATCACCTGCCTCTGTCTACAACGAGACCGTCACCGCGCTGCCCGTGATCCTGTTGTTGATCTTCATGGTCGCGGGAATCTATTTCCTCAAAGAACTCCTGCTGTTTGCCTTTACCAAGGTGCTGTTAGGGATTCGTTCGCACGTTTGGTTGTGCGTAACGATGACTGCCGCGGCTGCGCTCATCTCAGCATTTCTCGATGCGCTCACGGTGTTGGCGGTGCTGATCACGGTAGGGCTTGGGTTCTATCAAGTCTTCCACCGTTTCGCCTCCGGCAAGCATCACGACGCGGAGCACGACCTGGCGCACGACGAGACTGTTCAGGAGTTGCATCGATCGGATCTCGATGGGTTTCGGGCGTTCCTGCGTGCATTGATGATGCATGCGGCTGTGGGTACGGCCCTCGGCGGTGTGATGACACAAGTGGGCGAGCCACAAAATCTATTGATCTCGAAGCAGGCGGGCTGGGACTTTGCGACGTTCTTCGTGCGCATCGCGCCGGTCTCGATTCCCGTTTTCGTCGCAGGCATTGCCACGTGTTTGCTAGTCGAGAAGCTCCGGTGGTTTGGATATGGGTGCGCGTTGCCACCGAATGTGAGAGACGTGCTGGCGCAGTACGATCGTGAGCAGACGCAAAAGCGTACAACGCGAGATCGGGCGATCCTGATCGCGCAAGCTGTCATTGTCGTATTGCTAGTCGTTGCGCTGGGCTTGCACCTCGCGGAGGTGGGGCTTGTCGGACTCATGGTCATGGTGCTCGCGACTTCGCTCACGGGCACCAATGACGAGCAGCGCATTGGAAAGGCATTCGAGTCGGCACTGCCGTTTACTGCACTGCTTGTGGTCTTTTTTTCGATCGTGGCAGTGCTTCACGACCAGCATCTCTTCGAGCCGATCATCACTGCGGTGCTGCACTTGGAAGGTAGTGCACGGCTCGCGATGTTCTACGTAGCCAATGCGGTGCTTTCGGCGATCAGCGATAACGTATTCGTAGCGACGATCTACATCAGCGAGGTTAAAGCCGCACTGCTCGAAGGAGCGATCTCGAGGCCGCAGTTCGAGAGCTTGGCGGTTGCCATCAATACCGGAACCAACATTCCAAGTGTGGCCACGCCGAACGGTCAAGCCGCGTTTTTGTTCTTGCTGACGTCGGCATTGGCTCCGCTAATCCGGCTGTCGTATGGCCGGATGCTGTGGATGGCGCTGCCGTACACCGTGGTTCTCACTTTGACGGGGCTTGCTGCGCTGATGCACTTGTCCTAAAGGACAGCTGCTTGTTTCGCGGCAAGCGTCACACTTTGCGTGGGCGCCTGTGGCATCCTTGCGGCCCAAAACACGCCCCAGATTCCCGGTTTTCAGCGAAGGAGAAACGATCGTTCCCGCTGTGGTGAGCAGCTCGGGGCGATATTCGACACGTATGCCTGAGTTCAATTTGAGAAAGACAAAAATTGGCGTCATCGGCCTGGGTTATGTTGGCTTACCGTTGGCGGTAGAGTTTGGAAAGCACTTCCAGACTCTTGGCTTCGATGTCAAAGAAAGCAGAGTGGCAGAGCTCAAGAAAGGAAAGGACTCGACGCTGGAAGTTGAACCTTCAGAGCTCAGAAGCGCCAAGCATCTTACGTATTCCACAGAACTCAAGGTGCTGCGTACCTGCAATGTCTTCATCGTGACGGTCCCGACCCCCATCGACGACTACAAGAGACCGGACCTAAAGCCGATCGAGAGTGCAAGCCGATTCATCGGTCAGGTCCTCAAGAAGGGCGATGTCGTCGTATTCGAGTCGACCGTTTATCCGGGATGCACCGAAGAAGTTGCCGTTCCCATCCTCGAACAGGTTTCTGGCCTCACGTTCAACAAGGACTTCTTCGCTGGGTACAGCCCTGAGCGAATCAACCCGGGCGACAAGCAGCATCGACTAACGACGATCAAAAAGATCACGTCGGGATCTACGCCCGAAGTAGCTGACTTCGTTGACCGGCTGTATGGAAGCATCATCAAAGCCGGCACGCACAAAGCCTCGAGCATTTGCGTTGCCGAAGCGGCCAAGGTGATCGAGAACACGCAGCGCGACGTCAACATCGCGCTGATCAATGAACTCGCTCTCATCTTCAATCGCCTCGGGATCGACACTGAGGAAGTGCTGGAGGCCGCAGGAACGAAGTGGAACTTCTTGCCTTTCAGGCCGGGCTTGGTTGGCGGCCACTGCATCGGCGTGGATCCTTACTATCTGACGCATAAGGCTCAGGAGATTGGTTATCACCCCGAGATGATCCTTGCTGGACGCCGCATCAACGACAACATGGCGATCTATGTCGCCGAGCGTGTTGCGCAACTGATGATTCGCAAGCGCATCCATGTGAACGGTTCGCGCATCTTGGTCATGGGCTTAACATTCAAAGAGAACTGCCCTGACATCCGCAATTCCAAAGTCGCAGATGTGATTCGCGAGCTGAAAAAGTTCGGCGCGAAGGTCGACGTGTTCGACCCATGGGTCGACAAGGCAGAAGCTCAGCACGAGTACGGCATCAAGCCCGTTGGCAAGCCCGCGAAGGGCCGTTACGACGCGGTGGTTCTCGCCGTGGCGCACAACGAGTTCAAGAACATGGGCCTCGCTGAAATCCGCTCGTTCGCCAAGAAACCTCAC
>DASTSB010000302.1:0-12581 GCA_035760885.1 Steroidobacteraceae bacterium
GTGGAGGGGGATTCGAGGAAACAGCGCGAAGAAGAAAAAAATCAAAACAACAAGAATATCTTTGTCTAGCGCATGCACCACTTTGTGCGCGCGGACAGCAGTCGAACGAACTTCAGTCCCTCGCGTCTTCACTCGGTCGTCTTCGACGACCGAGATTTTGGTGATGAGTGATGAGGTAATGGAGTGAACGGCGCAGGTCTGCCCGACGCGGGCGGCGTCCCGGTTCCAAAGTGCGAAGTGAACATCAGAGGTGGCGATAGGCTTCCTCGATAGACCGATGCTCCGCACTTCACTTCATCACTTCATCACTTCATCACTTCATCACTTCATCACCTCATCACCTCATCACCGCGCTGCTCAATCATCAGCGCTCCCACCACTTTGCGATCCTCGCTCACTAGGACGTTGTAGGTGCGGCAGGCTGCGCCGGTGTCCATCACTTCGCAGCCGATGCCGCGTGAAAGTAAATTGGCCAGCCATCGAGTTTCGGGAAATCGTTGCTTCGCGCCTGAACCCAAAATCACGATCTCAGGATCCAGCGCGACGATCGAGTCGATGTCCTCGATGCTCAAGTCTTCGATGCGCTGAGGACGCCAATCGGCCACGAGCTGCGAGGCGCAGATCAAGAAACTCTGACGCAACACCGTTTCGCCCACGCGCACTTCGTTCGCTGCGTAGCTGCGGACCAGTAACGTAGCGGCGTTGGTTTCGTCAGTGAGTTTCATGGCAACCTCTAAACTCGTAGCGCTGCAGATGCGCTCTGCTCGGCGTATTTCAGGTCAAATCAGCGATGTCGATGGGCTACGATACCGCACATGAGTCTGCGAATGCCTTCCATTGTCGATGCCTAAGCCCGCGAAGCTCACTTTGATCCTGGCGAGCGGCACATCCGAAGTTTTACCTCAGCTGCAAGACGTGTCGCTTCGCGCCTGGCTGGCGCGCGCGGCCGCACGCGGGCATTTGCGACGACAGTCTCGCGACACGCCGGCTGCTCGAGACCACTTGGATTTCGAGTGGCAGTTGCTGGGGACTCTCGGTCTGCATGATCAAGCCGAACTGTTCGCCTCGGCGCCGATATGCCGTGCAGCGGACTCGGTCACCCAGGATTACTGGGTTCACGCTGAACCGATGCATTTCGCTGCTGGCATGACGCGCCTGGATGCCGTCGCGCTGACGGGCTCCGCCGCGCTGAACGGGACTGAGCGCGAGGAACTGGGTTCGACGATGGGTGAATACATTCATTCCCTTGGACTCAAGTGGAGTGCTGCGGGCTACTGGTTGATCGGCTTCCCGCGCGATCTTGCGGTGCAAACCCAGCAACCCAATCTCGCAGTCGATCTGGAACAGGCAATGCCGTCAGGCCCCGATGCGAGAGAGCTACGCAGGCTCATGACCGAACTGCAAATGCTCTTGCACGAACATCCTGTGAACGCTCGTCGCGAGCGCGCCGGACTCCCCACCGTCAACGCCGTGTGGGTGTGGGGTAGTGGCTCTATTAAAGCCCTGACGTCTAATTACACGACGTTCGCCCAGATCAAAGCCGCCGATTCATCCTTCGACCCTTCGGCCCAGATCAAAGCCGCCGATTCATCCTTCGACCCTTCCGCCCAGACCAGGGCCACGGATCCATCCGCCGAGCCCTCAGTTCGTGTCCCTGCCACTGAGGTGTCTACACCCACTTCCAAAGCTGCAACTCAGCTCTTCGGCACCGATCCTTTTACTCGCGGCCTCGCGAAGGCGATTGGCTTGCAAGCGATTGCGCCGGACGGCCCAGAGGTGATCCTGAACAACATGAATGGGCGCGACGCGGTGGCAGCGCTCGAATCGATTGGACCCGATCTTCTCGCGCGCTGGTTGCAGCCATTGCAGGCAGCGCTCGCGAGCGGACGATTGCGGTCATTGGTGATCGCCGTCGATCGTTGGACGATTGAACTGACTCGTTGGTCCTCCTGGCGCTTGTGGCGTCGCGATGTGCCGCTCGAAAGCTGGAGCGAAGCATGATGCGAACCATTCGTCGGCGCTCGTGCGATGGCCATGAATCGTTGCCGAACGCTTTGCATCCTCTGCTGAGAAGAATTTATGCGGCCCGCGGCATTCGCGATCCGCAAGAGCTGCAGCTGGGGCTCGATGGGTTGATCCCGATTCGTCAATTGGGAGGTATCGACAAAGCGGTCGAACTCTTGTGCGACCACTTCGCGCGTCGAACTCACATCGTCGTCGTTGGAGATTTCGACGTCGATGGTGCGACGAGCACTGCGCTCGTGATTCGCCAACTCCAGCGCTTGGGATTCTCAAGCGTCGCGTTTCTGGTGCCGAATCGATTTCAGTACGGTTACGGGCTCACTGCGCCCATTGTCGATTTGGCCGCGCAACAGAAGCCCGGGCTCATCATCACTGTGGATAACGGCGTTTCGAGCCATGCAGGTGTGGATCGCGCGCGCGAACTCGGCATCGATACGCTGGTCACAGATCATCATCTTGCTGCCGCAACGCTGCCGAACGCGACCGTAATTGTGAATCCGAACGTGCCGGGCGAGTCCTTCCCGAGCAAGGCGCTCGCGGGTGTTGGCGTGGCGTTCTACGTGATGGCCGCGCTTACTCGTGAGATGCAAGTGCGAGGCTTGTGTGCCGCGCCGCCTCCGGTCGCGGACCTGCTTGATCTCGTTGCGCTGGGCACGGTCGCCGACCTGGTGGCGCTCGATCGCAACAATCGCATTTTGGTATCGCAAGGTTTGAAGCGTATCCGCGCTGGCAAGTGCTCAGCGGGTATTCATGCGCTGATCGGCTCGGCAAACAATACGTATCACGAGGTCGTCGCGAGCGACCTGGCCTTTCAAGTGGGTCCGCGACTGAATGCTGCTGGCCGCTTGGATGACATGTCGATCGGCATTCAGTGTTTGCTCACTGACAACGACGACATCGCTCGCATGTTGGCAGCGCGCCTCGCGCAATTGAATAACGATCGTCGTGAACTGGAATTGCAGATGCAGCAGGACGCGCTCGCAACGATCGCGGAAATGCGCGCTGAAGATCCGCACCTGCCGCTCGGTCTGTGTTTGTTCGACGAGTCCTGGCATCAAGGTGTGGTGGGGCTGGTTGCCTCGCGCGTGAAGGAGCGCGTGCATCGGCCTGTCATTGCGCTGGCACCGGGCGATCCTGGAACACTGAAAGGTTCGGGCCGCTCGATCTCCGGCGTGCATATTCGCGATGTGCTCGACGCTGTGGCCAAACGTCACGACGGTTTGATCGAGAAGTTCGGCGGCCATGCGATGGCAGCAGGTTTGACGATTCCTGCCTCTGCACTGAACGCATTTCGAATCGCCTTCGATGAAGAGGTGCGTCGCTGGATGAGCATCGAGGACACGCTCGCCGTCGTTCACTCCGACGGTGAACTCTCCGTCGCGGAGCTGACGCTCGAGGTGGCACGCGCGCTGCGCGATTCAGGTCCTTGGGGGCAAGGATTTCCGGAACCGCTGTTCGATGGACACTTTGATGTGGCGTCGGTGCGTGTGCTTGGTGAGCGTCACCTGAAATTGGATGTGTGCACGCAGAACAGCCCGCGATGGGAAGCGATCGCCTTCCGTTATTTCGACCACGATGATGCGGTACCCGTCCAGCCGCGGTGCAAAGTCGAACTCGCCTACCGTCTCGATGTGAATCGTTATAACGGCTCGGAACGGCTGCAACTCGTGGTGGAGCACCTGAGGGTGCTCGGATGATCCCAGCACAACGACAGTTCCGAACCTGACGTCAGTCCGTCCTGACGCGCGCGCGTCCATCCTGACGATAGTCCCTCCTGATCGTGCAGCGATCCGTCCTTCGTTCTCAAACCGCTCGGCGTCCGTCCTGCAATATCTTCGGCCTTTTCCCGCGTGCTACCATCGCGCCCCTTCGAATTTCCCGCCGATCAAAGTATTCATGGAAACCAACCAGATTCGTCGTTCTCTCGATGACCTTTCCGAGCGCAGTGAGGCGCTTAGGAGGTTTCTTTGACTACGATGCCAAAAGCGAACGGTTAACCGAGGTCAATCGCGAACTCGAAGATCCTGCGATCTGGAATACGCCTGACAAAGCTCAAGAGCTGGGCCGCGAACGTGCGCGTCTCGAGCAAGTCGTTGCAACATTGGATCGCGTGACCAACGGCATCAAAGATGCCGGCGAATTGCTCGCGATGGCCGTCGAGGAAGACGACGAGGCCACGGCACAAGGTGTGGAACGCGACGTCAGCCTGATCGAACAAGACATCAAGAAGCTGGAATTCCAGCGCATGTTCCCGGGCAAGATGGATTCGCACAGCTGTTACTTGGACATCCAAGCGGGCGCGGGCGGAACCGAAGCGCAAGATTGGGCGCAAATGCTCATGCGCATGTACCTGCGATGGGGCGATGCGCACGGCTTCAAGCCCGAAGTGATCGACATCAGCTCAGGCGAAGTGGCGGGCATCAAAGGCTGCACGATCAATTTCACCGGCGACTATGCATACGGTTGGCTCCGCACAGAAACGGGTGTGCATCGCCTGGTGCGCAAGTCTCCGTTCGACTCGAATGCGCGTCGCCATACGTCATTTGCGTCGGTGTTCGTCTCGCCGGAAATCGACGACGACATCGAAATCGAGATCAATCCCGCCGACATTCGCGTGGACGTTTACCGATCGAGCGGCGCGGGCGGTCAGCACGTCAATAAAACCGAATCGGCAGTCCGCATTACGCACGAACCGACCGGCATCGTGGTTGCGTGCCAAAACGAGCGTAGCCAGCATAAGAATCGCGACAAAGCGATGAAGCAGTTGAAAGCGAAGTTGTACGAACTCGAAGTCAACAAGCGCAACGCGGCCGCAAAGGTTCTCGAAGATGCGAAGTCGGACGTGAGCTGGGGCAACCAAATCCGCTCGTACGTTCTCGATCAGTCGCGTATCAAAGATCTGCGTACCAACATCGAAATCGGCAACACCACGGCGGTGTTGGATGGCGATCTCGATGAGTTTCTCGAAGCCAGTCTCAAGCAAGGCCTGTAAGTCATGAACGATCAAGGTTCGGGTGGCAACGACGGCGGCAGCGGTGATGACAACAAGCTGATTGCCGAACGACGTACCAAGCTCGACAAAATCCGAGAGGGCGGAGTCGCCTTTCCAAATGATTTCCGTCGCGACGCTTTGTCGGACCAATTGCTCACTGCGTACGGCGATCGGCCGCCGGAGTGGTTTGACTCCAACGTCATCCGCGTCAAAGTCGGTGGTCGCATGATGGCAAAGCGCGTCATGGGCAAAGCGAGCTTCGCAAAGATCGCGGATCGCACCGGAGAGATTCAGCTGTTCGTGCAAAGCGCGGCCATCGGCGCTGTGTACGACGAGTTCAAGTCGTGGGACGTGGGCGATGTCCTTGGCGCGGAAGGTGCGCTGTTCAAAACCAAGACCGGTGAGCTGTCGGTTCGCGTCGAGAAGCTGCGGTTGCTGACGAAGTCGCTGCGCCCGTTGCCGGATAAGTGGCACGGACTCGCGGATCAGGAGATTCGCTATCGGCAACGCTACGTCGATCTCATCATTAATGCCGAGAGCCGCCAGACCTTCCGTAAGCGCACGCGCATCGTGAAGTATCTGCGAGATTTCCTCGACGCATTGGATTTCCTCGAAGTCGAAACGCCGATGATGCAAGTGATTGCGGGCGGCGCTGTCGCACGACCATTCATTACGCATCACAACGCGCTCGATATGGATCTGTATCTGCGCATTGCACCTGAATTGTTCTTGAAGCGATTGGTGGTCGGCGGCTTCGAGCGCGTTTACGAGATCAATCGCAACTTCCGTAACGAGGGCGTCTCGACGCGCCACAATCCCGAATTCACGATGCTCGAGTTGTACCAGGCGTATGCCGACTACACCGATCTGATGAATCTCACTGAGCGTCTGTGCCAGGGTCTATGCGACGTCGTCCACGGGTCGCGACAAGTCGAGTATCAGGGCGAGATGTTCGATTTCGGTCAACCGTTTCGGCGCGTCACGGTCGAAGATCTGGTCGTGCATTTCAATCCGGGCATCGAACGCAATCGCTTACGTGATGTGGCATACCTGCGCGAACACTGCGATCGTTTGAAGATCCCGTACAAGCAGTCGGACGGTGCGGGCAAGCTGCAAATCGAGATCTTCGAAAAGACGGCTGAGCATCGCTTGAGCGCACCAACCTTCGTCTATGGGTATCCCGCGGAAGTCTCGCCGCTCGCGCGCCGCAACGATAGCGATCCATTCATCACCGATCGGTTCGAGTTCTTTGTCGGCGGCCGCGAAATCGCCAACGGCTTTTCAGAGCTGAACGATCCGGAAGACCAGGCCGAGCGATTCCGTGCGCAGCTGACTCGCAAGAGCGAAGGCGATGAGGAAGCGATGCAGTTCGACGCGGATTACATCCGAGCGCTCGAATATGGTTTGCCGCCGACCGCAGGTCTTGGCATCGGCGTCGATCGATTGGTGATGTTGTTCACGAATTCGCCGTCGATTCGCGATGTGTTGTTGTTCCCGTATATGCGCCCTGAGACTTAAGACCCGGACGGAACACAAAGGCTCAGGCCGCCACACCAAGAGCACAAAAACGAACTGGAAAATGACGGGTAGGCAATTGCGATTGTTTTGTGATCTCTGTTTATCTTTGTGCGCTCTGCGTTACGTCTTTCCCTCTTCAACGGAGTAGGGCACCGTTAACCGCGTCAGTGGCCGATCCGAAGCGCTCTCCAGCTCCAGCACCGAATTCAGCTGCGCAAGATTGATCACCGCGAGTAGTTCGCAGCCGTCACCAGCTGCCGCAGCGTCGACAACATCGCCTGCATGTTGGCCCTCGCTCAAGACGCGAGTGCCGGGCGTTGGTGGCGGGCAATCAGCAGAGAAGCGAAACATGCGCCGTTTGATGGTGCCGCGATAGTGTGCGCGGGCGATGATCTCCTGCCCCGTATAACAACCTTTTTCGAAACTGATTGCCCCTAGCGTATCCAGATTGAGCATCTGGGCAACGAACGCTTCGTGCGTCTCTGGATACACCTGCGGGATCCCCGCCTGTAGTTGTTCCAGTCGCCAGCGTGCCGCATGCCCCGACGGATCTTCCATGCGATCCGCTGCTGCCACGACCAGATGAAGCGAAGGGGCCAGCGTCAAATGGCTGCAGCCCTCCAGTTCTAAATGGACGCCAATGCTTGGGGTGACTTCACCCTCGGGTAGTGCGCGTCCGACCGCCAACGCTTCGCTTGCCTGGATCGCGACCTTGGCGCGTAGAACGTACTTGCGCAGCCGTTCCAATATTTTGCTCTGCATAGCTGCGGGCACGATCGCTGCCATGCCATCCGTGCGATCGATCAGCCACATCAGTCCCTGAACTCGACCTTGGGGAGAGTTGCACGCAGCGAAGAGGACCCGTTCGTGCGTGAGTGCGTTCATGTCTGCAGTGAGTTGCCCCTGCAGATAGGTCCGGGCGTCAGCCCCGGTGATTTGTAGGACCCTGAGTTGGGGGAGCCGTTCTGCGATGCGTTCTGCCATGGTTCGTGAAATCCGAAATCAGCCCTCGCCACATACACAGTGCGGCCCGTACCGAATGGTAGGGGTCTCTGGCACACTGCCGCGCCGGATGTGGCAGCAAGTGGAGCCGCGCGCTGTATGAATACATCATCGTACGGGTCGAGCCCAGTCTCAAAGGGCACTCAGGAACAAAAGCCTGCTGACCGATCGCCAGCTCCCGCTGCGATGGAGCGCCCCAAGGAAATCGGAGGTCGCGAAGGGCCCGAGCCGACACGTTACGGCGATTGGGAAAAGGCCGGCCGCTGCATCGACTTCTAACGTGAGGCTGCCATGAAGCACGTGACCGACGTACCCGCAACGACTCCTGCGAATGCGGCGCGACCCTTGTCGCCGTTTCTCAACTACAAGTGGCGCTACACGATGGCGCTATCTTTTCTCAATCGTGTCACCGGCTGTGCGCTCACCGTGGGCTCATTGTTGTTTGTTTATTGGTTGGTTGCCATCTCGAACGGGGCCGACACCTATGCGGCAGCCCAGCAGGTATTTGCACATCCGCTCGTGAAGTTCTTACTAGTCGTCTTTTCATACGCGTTTTTCTATCACTTGCTAGGCGGCGTTCGGCACCTGGTGTGGGACACCGGTTATGGTCTGGAGCGCCGGTCAGCGCGCTTGAGTGGCTGGGTGGCATTCTTGGGATCGGTCGTGGTCACAGCGTTCTTTTGGTTCTTAATCCTTCACGCGTCGCGAGGTGCAGCATGAGTTTGCGCAGTTCGCTTGGCAAGGTTGAAGGACTCGGTGCAGCCAAAGAGGGCGCCCATCATTGGTGGGTTCAGCGCGTTTCCTCGGTGGCCCTCGTACTGCTCACCTTGTGGTTCGTCGCCTCACTCGTTCACCTGGGATCATTCGACTACGCGGTCGTTCACGCTTGGTTGGCCGTTCCCACCAACGCGGTGTTGATGCTCTTGCTCGCCACGGTGGGCCTTTATCACTCGCAGCTCGGCGTGCAAGTGATCGTCGAGGACTACATCAATCATCATGGTGCAAAACTGACGGTGCTCATGCTGGTGAACTTCATCCATCTCTTACTGGCGGCGCTCGCTGCATTCGCCATCCTTCGCGTTGCGTTCGGTGCTCCCACATGAGTGCGTATCAATTCATCGATCACAGCTACGACGTCGTCGTCGTCGGCGCGGGCGGAGCCGGGCTCCGTGCCACGTTTGGACTCGCCCACTCCGGTCTGTCGACCGCGTGCATCACCAAGGTGTTTCCGACGCGTAGCCATACCGTGGCTGCGCAAGGTGGTATCAGTGCCGCGCTTGGCAACATGGGCGAAGACGATTGGCGCTGGCACATGTACGACACCGTAAAAGGTTCGGACTGGCTGGGCGATCAAGATGCGATCGAGTTCATGTGCAAGGAAGCGCCGAACGCGGTGATCGAACTCGAACACTACGGGCTACCGTTCTCGCGTACCGAAGATGGTCGTATTTATCAGCGCCCGTTCGGCGGGATGACGACACACTTCGGCAAGGGCACGGCGCAGCGGACTTGCGCCGCAGCGGATCGCACTGGCCATGCCATGCTGCATACGCTGTATCAGCAGGCGCTGCGTCACGAAGCACAGTTCTTCATCGAGTACTTCGCTGTCGACTTGATCATGGAAAACGGCGAATGCCGGGGCGTCGTCGCAATCGACATGTCAGATGGCACGCTGCACCGCTTCCGCGCGCATCAGACGATTCTCGCGACCGGCGGGTATGGTCGTGCGTATTTCTCGTGCACCTCGGCGCATACGTGCACAGGCGATGGCGGCGGCATGGTGTTGCGCGCGGGATTACCGCTACAAGACATGGAGTTCGTGCAATTCCATCCGACCGGCATCTACGGCGCAGGTTGTTTGATCACTGAAGGCGTGCGCGGCGAGGGCGGCATTCTGCGTAACTCGCAGGGCGAGCGCTTCATGGAGCGCTACGCACCCAATGCAAAGGATCTCGCATCGCGTGATGTAGTGAGTCGGGCGATGACGATCGAGATTCGCGAAGGCCGCGGCGTCGGCCCGCACAAAGATCACATTTATCTCCATCTCGAACATCTCGGCGCCGAGGTGATTCACGAGCGTCTGCCTGGGATTGCCGAGACGGCGAAGATCTTTGCGGGTGTGGACGTCACGCGTCAGCCGATTCCGGTGCTGCCGACCGTGCACTACAACATGGGCGGCATCCCAACCAACTTCCACGGCGAAGTGGTGACGGCGCGCGACGGCAATCCTGATGCAGTGGTACCGGGTTTGATGGCAGTCGGCGAGGCTGCATGTGTTTCAGTGCATGGCGCGAATCGCCTCGGTTCCAATTCGCTGCTCGACCTGGTGGTGTTCGGTCGCGAAGCTGCGCGGCACTGCGCGGAAATCGTGAAGCCCAATACTCGGCATCGTCCCCTGACCGCGGACGCGGGCGACTTTGCCGTTAGCCGCATCGACAAGCTGCGCAACGCGAAAGGGTCGCTGCGCACTGCGCAAATTCGGCTGAGTATGCAGAAGGTCATGCAAGAGCACGCCGCCGTGTTCCGTACGGGTGAGTCGTTGCATGAGGGCGTGCAGAAACTCACCAAGGTGTATGACTCCTTTGCGGACGTGAACGTGAGCGATCGCTCGCTCGTCTGGAATACGGATCTGATTGAGACGTTGGAGCTCGACAATCTATTAGGTCAGGCAGTCGCGACGATGCATTCCGCTGAGAATCGCAAAGAGAGTCGGGGAGCGCATGCTCGCGAGGACTTCCCGAATCGCGATGATCAGAACTGGATGAAGCACTCTCTGTCGTGGGTCGATAGTCGCGGGCAGGTTGCGTTCGACTATCGCCCTGTACACATGCAAACGCTCACGTCCGACGTTGAGCCGGTCCCGCCCAAGGCGCGCGTGTACTGATCGCGCGAGCGTTCCAATCGAGAGCAGACCATGCCGCAATTTCGTTTACCCGAGAACTCGCGCTACGACAGCCCCGGCAAGACCTACGAAGCACCGGCTGGAGCGAAGCAGGTTCGCACCTTCAAAATTTATCGTTTCGATCCCAGCTCGGGCGAGAAACCGCGTGTCGACACGTACCACATCGACATGGCGACGTGCGGACCGATGGTTCTGGACGCGCTGATCAAAATCAAAAATGAAATCGATCCCACGCTTACGTTTCGCCGCTCTTGCCGTGAGGGCATCTGCGGTTCATGCGCGATGAACATCGATGGACTGAATACCTTAGCGTGCACGAAGGCGTGCGACGACATGAAAGGCGCAGTGAAGATTTTTCCGCTGCCGCATATGCCGGTGATCAAGGATCTGGTTCCGGATCTGACGCAGTTCTATGCGCAATACGCGTTGGTGAAACCGTGGTTGCAAACTCGGACACCGGCTCCGCCCGATCGCGAGCGTCTGCAGTCGAAGGAAGACCAGGAAAAGATCGATCGACCTGCGGCGTGCATTCTCTGCGCGTGTTGCTCCACTTCGTGCCCGAGCTATTGGTGGAATTCTGATCGCTACCTCGGACCTGCCGCGCTGCTCGCCGCGTATCGTTGGATCGTCGATACGCGCGATGAGGCTACCGGCGAACGGCTCGATCAGCTCGAAGATCCATTCCGCTTGTATCGGTGTCACACGATCATGAATTGCACGGAGGCGTGTCCGAAGGATCTGAATCCCGCGAAAGCGATCGCTGAGATCAAGAAGAAGATTGCCGAGCGCAGGCACTGAGCGGCGCAGTGATGAAGTGATGAGGTGAAATGGGGCAGGTCGAGGTGCGTTAGCACCATCACCTCATCACTCCATCACCTCATCTCTACGGTATGGCGGAAATAGAAGATGGACATCAAGCCTTCCTCCGCGCCACACGTTATCCCGCTCGCCCAACTTCGCTGGCGCTGCCGTCGTGGAATGCGAGAGTTGGACGTACTACTCGAACGCTACCTGCAAGAACGCTATCCTTCGGCCCCGGCGGACGAACAAGAAGCCTTTAGGGCGATTCTCGAGCTGCCGGACCCGCTGCTGTTCGCTTACGTCATGCAGCGTGAGACGCCAACCGAGACCAGATGGATTGATCTGATTGCCAAGCTCACCCGCATTCACCCTTGAGATATCGCACGGTCGATCTGCGCGCGCGTTCGCATGGGTGACGAGTTTTACCGCAGCGATGGTGCCGGCATTTTTTACAGCTTCCTCTGCAATTCTCCGTGTTGCTTTAGCCGCGATCATCGGCGCTTTCATTTGGCTGCTGTTTCGTCGCGCGGGATGGCTGCGAGGCGCTGCCTCCTTGGACTCAATCATTTGGGACGCGGACGGCCGCTGGTTCCTATCGCGTTCGGGTCAGAGTTGGGAAGCTCGCTTACATGGCGAGTCCTACGTCAGTTCTCGAGCTTTGCTGTTGAGGTGGGATGCGGTGGACGCAAACCTGCCATCCATCCGTATGTTGCTCACGCGGGCCGATCTAGGTTCGGTTGATTTTCGTCGCCTGGTCGTAAGGCTGCGGATCGACGGAGCCAACATCCGCAGTGCCACAGATTCGTTGCTGGCACGAGACGCTTTGTGAACGGCGTCGCGACACTGTGAATTCCATCTCGCTAATGCCGAACTTTCGCGTTAGGGCCGAGTCTATCGAGGCGGTCCCTTCGACCATGGCGCCGGTTGGTGTGCTGCTGGGCTGGGGCTGCGGTCGATGAATCAGGACGATACCGACCAACAATTGGTGCAGCGAGTGCAGGCTGGCGATAAGGCCGCCTTCAATCTGCTGGTTATGAAGTATCAGCATCGGGTGCTGAAGCTCGTGAGTCGATTCGTGAGCGATGCGGCGGAAGCTGAAGACGTAGCGCAAGAAGCTTTCTTGAAGGCTTATCGGGCGCTGGCGTCGTTCCGCGGCGAGAGTGCCTTTTACACTTGGCTTTATCGAATCGCGATCAATACGGCAAAGAATGCGCTCGTGGCGAATCGTCGGCGGCCGGTCGACTTCGATTTGGATTTGCAGGATCCGGAACAATATGAGCGCCAGGCGCGACTGAAGGATGAGGACACACCCGAAGGCGTGCTGTTGACGGACGAGATCCGCAA
>DASTSB010000303.1:0-10765 GCA_035760885.1 Steroidobacteraceae bacterium
GAACCAGAACAACTCCTTGTTCGGGGCTGAGCCGACATTCGTCAACTCGAGCTTGCAGATTGACCTCAGCACGAGTTATCAGTTGACTGATCAGCTCAACGTGTACTTCGAGGCCTTGAACGTCACGAACGAAACGATGAGCACGCACGGACGCTATGACAATCAGTTGCTCGACGTGTATGCGTACGGTCGCCGGTATGCCCTCGGCGTGAGATTCCGTATGTAATTGGACGGAAGGGGCGACGGGGGCGCTTCGATCGAAGCGTCCCCGTCTGTTGTTCAGAGGTAAAGATCGATGGTCCAGCCGGTTAAGAGAATCGTGATCGTAGGCGGCGGCACCGCTGGCTGGTTAACAGCAGCCGTGATCGCGGCGAAGCATCGTAGCCGCATGGACTTCGGCTTCAGCGTTACGTTGGTCGAGTCGCCCGATACCCCGG
Source organism: Steroidobacteraceae bacterium (assembly GCA_035760885.1). Classification (GTDB taxonomy): domain Bacteria; phylum Pseudomonadota; class Gammaproteobacteria; order Steroidobacterales; family Steroidobacteraceae; genus Steroidobacter. The sequence goes on from DASTSB010000303.1 coordinate 438, forward strand.
CTATTGGAGTGGGCGAGGGGACCTGGCCGACCTTGCGTACCACCCTGTCTCGCATCGGAGTATCTGAGACGGAGTTCTTCCGTCATTGTGACGCCGCCTTCAAGCAGGGGGCGAAGTTTGCGAAGTGGACGACGGGTGCCGACGACGACGCCTACTATCACCCGCTGATGCTTCCGCAGAGTTTCTCTCAGCTCAACTTAGTGCCGCATTGGCTCGCCGAAGGCAACGGCCGCAGTTTCTGCGACGCTGTGACGCCGCAAGGAAAGATATGCGACGACGGGTTGGCACCGAAGACGATCGCGCATGCTGAATACGATGCCGTGGCGAACTACTCCTATCACCTCAATGCGGGGAAGTTCGCAACGTTCTTACAGAAGCACTGCTGCGAAAAATTGGGCGTGCGGCATGTGCTCGCGAACGTACGCCGCATCAATCAGGCAGAGAACGGCGATATCCGCAGCCTCGAGCTCGATCGTGCGAGCGATATCGAAGGCGATTTGTTCGTCGATTGCACCGGATTCAAGGCGCTGCTGATCGGCGAGACCCTCGGTGTGCCGTTTATACCTTGCAACGACGTGTTGTTTTGCGACACGGCGCTTGCCACACAAGTGCCGTACGAGAGCGAAAACAGTCCGATTGCGTCGCACACCATCTCGACCGCGCAAAAAGCTGGGTGGACTTGGGATATCGGATTGCCCACGCGCCGCGGAGTCGGGTACGTGTATTCGAGCCGTCATTCCACTGCCGAGGACGCAGAGCGCGAATTGCGCGCCTACATCGGACCCGCTGGTAAAGATTTGCCCATTCGCAAGATCCCGATTCGTGCCGGATGTCGCGCTACATTCTGGAAAGGGAATTGCGTGGCCATCGGTCTGGCTGCCGGATTCCTCGAGCCGCTCGAGTCCTCTGCCATTGTGCTCATCGAAATTTCGGCAAAACACATCGCCGAACAAATGCCGGCGTGTCGGGAAGTGATGGACGTCATCGCGGCACGGTTCAACGCAGCGACGGAGTATCGCTGGGGCCGCATTGTCGATTTTCTGAAACTGCATTACGTTTTGACGAAGCGTACCGACACCGCTTTTTGGCGCGACAACCTACTGCCCGAAACGATTCCGGAGCGCCTGCAGAATCTGTTGCTGCTATGGAAGTACCAATCGCCCTGGTATCACGACGAATTCGACCGCGTCGAGGAAGTGTTTCCAGCGGCGAGTTATCAATACGTGTTGTATGGAATGGGATTTAGAACCGAAGTCGAGCCCGAGATGCTGGCAGCGAATGCGCATCTTGCACAACGTGCAATGCGCGAGAACGTAGGACTCACTGAAAAACTGCGTGGCGGTTTGCCGCGTCACCGTGAATTGATACGCAAAATCGTCGAGCACGGTTTGCAGCCTGTTTAACCTCATTGCTTCAGCAACACGATCTAGTCTCTCGGTTATGCGTGCAGAACTTCTCAATTCCAAAGATCACGCCCGCTTGCGCATCCGGCCGACGCAAAATGCCGTGCCGCATTTCGTGCAGATCGTGTTGTCGGAATTCTCGGCTGCAGCCGCGTCCTGTCCGGTGCTGTTGACCAAAGACGCCAGCACGGGCGAGTTCTACGCTGGGGCGATGCTCGGTTTCAAACCCGGCGAACCACTCAAAATCACCGCTGCGGATCGCGCGGGCTTCGATCCGTTGCATTTGGTGCGCGATGGCTTCTTTGTCTCGGGCGAGCAAATTGCCATCGATCGCGACAATCCTCGTTTCAGCGAAACAGTCGGCGAGCCTTTGTTCGATGAGGAGCAGCGGCCGAGTGTCCGGCTGCGGCACGTTCAGAAGGCGTTGTTTGATCTTCATCAGGGGATTGAGTCGACCAGGCAATTCATCCAGTCGATGTTGAAACTCAAGCTGGTCGAGCCGATCGATGTATCGCTGCGCTTCGACAGCGGTGAGCACCTAACGCTGCAAGGACTCTATACCGTCAGTCTCGATTCCTTACGCGCTCTGCCGGATGCCGATGCATTGGAGCTGTTCCGCGCCGGCTATCTGCAGCACGCTTACACCATGAACGTGTCGTTGGGGCAGATCGGAGTGCTGGCGCACCTGCGAAATAGTCAAACAGGACAGGCTCGCATCGCGCTCTAAGGCGAGGAACCGCCCGGTGGAATGAGCCGGTTCGATTTTGGATGGGATCATCAAAAGCCCATTGATCATTCTTATGGACCCATCTCGCTTCGGCATCGCCAACCGATATACTCTTAGGTATGGCGAAAAGAAGAAGCAATATCAATCAGCCCTCATCCGCGCGGTCGCAGCGGCAACCCAATCGCATTACTGCCCCGCAACCGAGGGGGCATCATAGGCCCAATCCGCGCATTCATGGCCGGATTGCAGATGACTTAGGTATCGCAATCTTGAGCGGTCATCATGCCGCGGGTTCGATCCTTCCAACCGAAGTGGAGGCCGCTGAAAAGCTAGGTGTCTCCCGCACTGCATATCGTGAGGCTATTCGGTTTCTCGCCGCGAAGGGATTGGTCGATAGCAAGCCGAAGGTCGGCACGCGTGTCACCGAGCGAAATGACTGGCATGTGTTGGATCCGGACGTTTTGCGCTGGGTGTTCCAAACCGAACCCAGCGAACAATTCATTCAAGAGCTGTTCGAGCTCAGGGCAATCCTGGAGCCGCAAGCGGCCGCACTTGCTGCGAGCCGTCGTACCGTTGAACAGTTATCGAGGATGGGCCACGCACTGGAGGAAATGGCGCGTCATGGATTGAACACCGAAACCGGTCGCGCGGCCGATCAAGCCTTTCACGAAGAGATATTGAAAGCGACGGGTAACACGACATTGATGGCGCTCACGACGACGATCGGTGCCGCCGTGCATTGGACGACCGTGTTCAAGCAGCGCTCTTTGAATCTTGCGCGCGATCCCATGCCTGAACATCGCAACGTCTATGCGGCCATTGCGAGCGGCGACCCGGATCTAGCCAAGCAGGCTGCGAAGGAACTCTTGCAACTCGCACTGCAGGACACTCGCGCGTCGCTCAAAGGCGATGGTCGCGGTTCTCAAGGACCCGATGCCGCCCGAAAGAAACGTCGCAAGTCATGAGCACGTTTGGTTGGCAGTTCTGAGTTTGCCGTCCACGGCCAGAGTGTTCGCGGATGGATTCGCGCTCATGGTCCGCTGTACACGTTCGCAATAGCTCACGCGGGCGCCTTTCACGCGCAGCTCTCACGCGAGTAGCGCTCGCCCTCACTTCATCACTGACTTAGCTGCAGAAAAGAAAACGCCGGCGCAGGGACGCCGGCGTGATGGCACGCACGGGGGATATCGCCAGGAAGGCAAACGCGCGTGACAAGCTCGATGAAGATTGCAGAGATGCCCAACCGAGGTTGCACGATAGCCAACGGCATGCGGGCGTTCAAGTGTTTTGTCGGACTATTTAAATATAAGTTTTACCGATAGCAATATAAGCTCCTCGCGCGGTTAGTTGACACTTCTGCACTGCGATTGCGCTGTGCGATAGTAAGATCCGTTCATCGTTAACTCAGACAAAACAACGCGTCCTATGCACCGCAGATTTGCTTCGTTATCGCTCTGCCTGATTGCTTCCGTTGCCTTGGCTGCCGGCGCCGAACAGAAGCTCAAGGCGCAAAACATCGATGTGACGATCGACGCGGCTAGCACGTCGACACCGATATCGCCGTACCTCTACGGTCAGTTTCTCGAGCACATTGGCCCAATCGTGAATCACGGCCTGTGGGCCGAGATGGTCGATGACCGCAAGTTTTACGGGCCGATTCTCGATCGCGAGCCGCCGCCGGAAACCGATCCGCGACGCGTTTGGCGCGGCCGTACCCAGAGTTGGATTCGACTCAGCGAGGGCGCAGGCGCGTCGCTCGACACCCAAAAGCCTTATGTCGGCGAACATGCACTGCTGCTGCGCCCGCAAAATCAATCGACCGTCGGCGTTTGGCAAGGAAGCGTACCCGTGTTGAAAGGCAAGCAATACGAGGGCCACATCTTCGCGGCGGGCAGCCCGGATGCGCAGATCAATGTGAGCTTGGTGTGGGGCGAGGGTGCAAAGAATCGCCAGACAGTGACCCTGCCTCGTCTTGCTTCCGACTACACGAAGTTTCCGCTGAAGTTCACTTCACCCGTAACGACCAGCGAAGCTCGACTGGAAATTACCGCAACTGGAAACGGCGAAGCGCGCGTCGGCGTGTTGTCGCTGATGCCTGCGGACAACATCGAAGGCTTCCGCGCTGAGGTGATCAATACGCTGAAGCAGCTCAACTCCGGTGTGTATCGCTTCCCAGGCGGCAATTTCGTTTCCGCACATGAGTGGCGCGATGCGGTGGGACCACGCGACAAACGCGCGCCGACGTTCGATCCTGTGGCGAAGGTCGCCCAGCCGAATGATGTCGGTACCGATGAGTTCCTCACGCTGTCGCGCCTCCTAAACGTCGAGCCGTACATCACCGTGAACGCAGGCTTTGGCGATGCGTGGTCTGCTGCGCAACTCGTCGAATATTGCAACGGCGACATCACGACACCGATGGGCAAGTGGCGCGCCGAGAATGGTCATCCGGAGCCTTACCACGTCAAGTACTGGGGTATCGGCAACGAACCCTGGGGCGACTGGCAGATGGGTGCGATGGCGTCCACGCAATATCCGTGGAAGAACAACGAATTCGCCAAACGCATGCGCAAAGTGGATCCGTCGATCTTCTTGATTGCCGGCGGTGCAATGCCGAAGACTATGACGACTGCAAAGCAGTCTTTACGTTTCGGCACATCATTGATCCCTGAGCCGCTTTCGCCGGCAGATTGGAACGGGCAGTTGTTCCAACATTCGCTCGGTTACTTCGACGAACTGAGCGAACACTTCTATGCCTATGCCGGAACGCATTTCGATCTGAAACAAGCGGCGCAAGTGCCGGACGATCCCAATGAACCGTTGATCGACGTGATGCGCAAGCCTGCGAATCACGTGCGTGCAACGTATGAAGATTATCAAGACTACTTGCAGCGCATTCCGGAGCTGAAAAACAAGCACATCACGATCAACATCGACGAGTGGGCGATGATCGGTGTGCCGCCGAACTCTTATAAGCTCGTGCCCGCATACGCATGGGCGTTCCACGAAATGTTTCGGCACTCGGATCTCTTCCGTGCCGCGGCTTACACGTTTGCTACAGCGATGTTGAATTCGACGCGCAATACGGCCGAGCTCAGTCCTGTCGGCGAGTTGTTCAAAATGTATCGTGACCATCACGGCACGATCCCCGTGAAGGTGATCGGCAACAATCCGCCCCCGCCGCCGAAGTATCCGCCCGGAGGAGAACAACCCAAGGTGAATGCCGGCAGCGATACCTATCCGGTCGACGTTTCGGCAGCGTGGAATGAGGGGCATGACACGCTTTCGATTGCGATCGTGAATCCGACCGAATCGCAGCAGACAGTCCACCTTGCAATCGAAGGTGCAGACTTGGCGCGCAAAGCGACGCTGTATCGATTGGCTCATCCCGACGTGAACTATGCAGTGCCGGTCGGTCAGCACTCGCAAGTGCAAGTGCAACGCAAGTCGGTTGCCAACATCGCATCGGCTCTCACGCTGCCGCCTTTCAGCGTGAGTGTGTATGTATTAACGAAGCATTAGTCGGAACAACGCGAACAATCAACGAGGGATACGAGATGCTAAGAAAGATCGTACTGGCATGCGCCTTGGCAGCGCCGGTCTTGATTTCATCAGTCTGCCGGGCTGAGGAGTCCGGGGATTTCAAGCCTGCTTCGACCAACGTGATGAATGTCGAATATCCACGCGTCGACAGCCAGGGACGCGTCGAACTGCGCATCAAGGCGCCGACGGCAAACAGCGTAAAGCTCAATTTCTGGAGTGGCCCGAAGGTCGACATGCAGAAGCAAGAAGACGGCTTCTGGACTGTCACGACGCCGCCGCTCGTTCCCGGCTTGCACTATTACGTGTTCAACATCGATGGCGCCGAAGTGAATGATCCGGGCAGTCAGGCCTTCTTCGGGGGTAGCCGGTTCGTCAGTGCAGTCGAAGTTCCTGAAGCGGGCTCAACGTACTACTCGGCGCAAGACGTGCCGCACGGCCAGGTGCGAGAAGTCTGGTATCACTCATCTGTCACCGGCACATGGCGGCATGCATTGGTCTATGTACCGCCGGGCTACGACAAAGATGCGAAGCGACGCTATCCGGTTCTCTATCTGCAACATGGCGGCGGCGAAGACGAAACCGGCTGGATTCGCCAAGGTCATGCGAACTTTATCCTCGACAACTTGATCGCGGCTGGCCAAAGCAAGCCGATGATCATCGTGATGGCATCGGGTTACGCGCAGCGCGCGGGGACCACACCGCCGAATCTCGCCGGCAAGCCGTTCGGTTCGCCCGAAGTGATGAAAGCGATGCAAGACATGTTCAGCACGTTCGACGACGAAGTGACAAAGGTGCTGATCCCGTACATCGACTCGAACTTCCGAACGATTGCGAATCGGGAGCATCGCGCCATGGCAGGGCTCTCGATGGGCGGCATGCAGACGTATCAAGTCACGCTCAATCACCTCGACTTATTCTCGTACATCGGCGGGTTCAGCGGAGCGGGCGGCACGATCCTGCTGGGCAATCGCAAGTTCGACCCGCAGACCGACTTCAACGGTGTATTTGCGGATCCCGTAGCGTTCGCGAAGAAGGTGCACGTTCTCTGGTTGGGGGTCGGCACTGCGGAACCCGAGAGAATGCGTCAGGGCATCTTAGGCTTGCACAACGCATTCGATGAAGCGGGCATCAAGCATGTCTTCGTCGAATCGCAGGGCACCGATCACGAGTGGCAAACCTGGCGGCGTGCGCTGAAAGATTTCGCGCCGCGGCTGTTCGTCACGAAGTAAGCATCTTCAACTCGGACGGGCGAGGGCGTTAGCCTCGCCCGTCTTTCCGGCTCAGCACTCTACGATGGCTTTGATGACACCCGTCTCGGGATTCATCCAGGTCGGAAACACAGCGGGCACTTCTGCCAACGTGGCGCGATGAGTATTGAGCTGTGCGGTGGGGATTCGGCCTGCACGCATGGCCTCGATCACTCGGCTGACATCTAAGAGGGTAGCGTTGCGGCTTCCCAGCAGAGTCGTTTCGCGGCGATGAAACTCGGGATCGGAGAAGGTGATGTCACCTTGCACGATCGAGACGAGGACGTAGTTACCTCCGTGGCCGACGTAGCCGAATCCAGCCTGCATCGACTGGCGATTGCCAGTGGCATCGAACACGACATCGAACATTTCGCCGCGGGTGAGTTCGCTCAACCGGCCGCCGATTTCCTCGGTTACCAGCACGGCATCATGAACCTTGAGCACCTTGCGACAGAATTCCAGCCGGTCAGCGCGCGTGTCGATCACGCAGACGCGCGCGTTGCGCGCCAAGGCGAACAGCAGCACCGCGATTCCGATTGGGCCTCCTCCCATGACCAGGACGTGCTGCTCAGCTCGAACGCTGCCGCGATCGACAGCGTGCGCGCCAATCGAAAGAAACTCGATCATCGCAATTTGATCTAGCGTCAGCCCCTCCGCCCGAAGCACGAAGTGATTCGACACGGATAGATACTCGGCCAACCCGCCATCGCGGTGCACGCCAAGCACTTGTAGGTTGCGGCAGCAGTTCGTTTTGCCGCTCCGGCATGCGGCGCAGCCCCGACAAGCCATGTACGGCATCACAAAGACCGCTTCGCCCGCTTTGAGACCCGATGCGGCCGATGCTTCGACGACCTCGGCCGCGAGCTCGTGGCCAATCACGCGTGGATAGGAAAGGTACGGCTGAGTGCCACGGACGATGTGCATGTCGGTGCCGCAAACACCGACTCTTCGGACACGCAATAGCACTTCATCGGGCGCACGCACCGGTACCGGACGCCGCGCCAGGATCAACTGGCCCGGCGCTTCGCAAACCGCTGCATTCATCATCTCCAGCTCCTCGTGGCTACGCAGTCGGCGTAGCGGCGTTCAACACTAAACGACAAACGACTGGGGGGCTAAACATAGTCTGGCATCAATAGTATGACCAATACTCTTGCAGTGCCCGTGCAATAACAACAAAGCGATTCGCCTGCCAGTCCGGCTCCTGGATCTTTGCGGCCTCACTGCTTGATGTTATGGTCTGAGGAAATAGAGCGAGACGTTTTGGGGGGATGATGCTGCGATTGCCGCAATTTGAATGCGTGGCTTCTTTTCTCTGCGGGCACTCGAGAAGGCCGTGATTGCCCCGCGCGAAATTGCCGCAGAGTTACTGGTTGACCCCGAAACGTTCATCCGCGAGGTGGCGGAGCCTTGCGTCCCGGCCGTCATCCGCGGGTTGGTCGCCCAGTGGCCGGCGGTGGCTGCAGGTCGGCAGTCACCTCACCATATAAGCGACTATCTCGCGCAATTCGCCAGCGGTGTCGACGCGGAAGTGTTCTTCGGCGAACGCAGGATCGAAGGGAAGTATTACTACAGCGCCGACTTGCAGAGCTTCAATTTTCAACGCAAGCGAATGCGTTTGGATGAGGCTATCCCGCGTATCGCGTCCACCTGCGGCGATCTCAATCAACCCTCGATGTATGTCGGCTCGCTGCCGGTTGGAACTCATGTTCCAGGATTCGCAACTGAGAATGCGCTATCGATCTTGCGATCGGACGTCGAAGGACGCATTTGGATTGGGCACGCGTCGAACGTCTCAGCACACTATGACACTTTCGACAACATCGCGTGCGTCGTTGCCGGTACGCGGCGCTTCACGATGTATGCGCCCGAAACCATCGATCGTCTTTACGTAGGTCCGCTCGATCACACGATGGCGGGCCAGCCTGTCAGTCTTGCCGCATCCGCCGACGATGACGAGAAATATCCCCGCTTCCGTGAAGTGCGTGATCAAGCCGTCGTCGCGGAGTTGCAGGCCGGCGATGCGATCTACATCCCGAAACTGTGGTGGCACCAAGTGCAGGCGACGAGTTCATTCAATGTGCTCATCAACTACTGGTGGGATGCATTCAGCATTGGGCCCGATGCGCCGTCGACGGGATTGCTATTGAGCATGATTGCGATCGCGGAGCGTCCGCTCGCAGAGCGTGAGGCTTGGAAGGCATTCTTCGACCACTACGTGTTTCGTACTCAGGGCCATCCGCTCGCGCATCTTCCCGAAAGCCAACACGGCATACTCGGTCCTTTGAAACCGAACAACTACGGACGGATTCGTGCACGCATCATGCAGTTGCTGCGAGGCTAGTCGATGAATCGTCCGGGGCTTCGCGAAATAGCAGTCGTTCTCGTCGTGATTGTGAGTTCGCTCGCTGCCCTTGCTGATATAGCGAGTGCGGCCGAGACGAAGTCAGCCACACAACCTGCCTTCTCCTATTCGAGGATCGCACACGGCATCGAAGTTCATGTCGGCGCGATCTCTAAGACCATCGTCTTCTATAGTCCGCAAACAGTTCACGTAAATGCAACGCTCGGGCACAACTACTCGACGCATCCGAGCATTGAAATCGTAGCGAATCCTCAGGATGTGAAGCTCGAGGTCAGCGAAAGCGAGACTGCTGTGACAGTGGCCTCACCACAGCTGCTTATACAGATCGACAAGGGCGCTGGGGCAATCGCTTTCAAGCGCTTGGACGGTACGGTCATCACTCGCGAACAGCCGAACGGCGCGCAGCTCAAGCAGGTGATGATTTCCAATGCGCCCACCTACGAAGTGAAGCAATCGTTCTCGCTGTCGCCCGACGAGTCGCTCTACGGGCTCGGACAATACAACGATCCTTACTTCGATTACCGTGGCCAAAAGGTGCTCCTGGTGCAGACGAATATCGGCATCGTCGTACCGTTCATGATCTCGACGCGGCGCTATGGGTTGCTTTGGGACACGTATTCGAAGGGAAGATTCTCGGATGACTCGTCCGGCGCATCGTTCTGGTGGGAGAGTGCGCCGACAGGGATCGACTACTACTTCATAGCAGGCGAGGACAGCGATGCGGTGATTCGTGGATATCGCGATCTCACCGGCGCCGCGCCGCTGCCGCCGAAGTCGGCGTTCGGGCTCTTCATGAGCAAAGAGCGCTACAAAACGCAGCAGGAATTGATCGATGTCACCAGGCGATTTCGCGAAGAGCATTTCCCGCTCGATTACATCGTGCAGGACTGGCAGTACTGGGGCGGCGATAAGGATGGCACTTGGAGCGGCATGATTTGGGACCAGGAGCGCTATCCGAATCCGCGCGAATTAACTCGCGAGTTGCATCAGGATTTGCACGTCAAGCTGATGAACTCCATCTGGCCGTCGATCGGTAATGACACAGC
>DASTSB010000304.1:0-3247 GCA_035760885.1 Steroidobacteraceae bacterium
CGCGCAGAGGGCCAACCGAATCATGGCGTGCTATGTGCGCGAAACGGAGAGGTCGGGAGCCCGCCGCGCTCCGCTATACTCCGCACATGCCGCTCTCCCCTTCCGCGCGCCGCCACCTCGGCGTTTTCATCACATTTTTCACGGTCACCGCATGCGGCCTGAAAGGCCCCCTGTATCTGCCCGACCGAAAACCTGAAGCTGCCACTCCAAGCGTCCTGCAATCCTCATCGCCGACCACGCGCACGCCGAATCAAAAGAAGCAGCAGCAGACTCAACAGCCAAGTACAACTGCCCCGGATCAGCCCCTCAGCCAGCCAGACTTGAGCCAGCCAGATCCGATCCAACCCACGACGCCGACCCCATGAACGCACGTCGCAAGCTCGTCCTCGTCGACGGCTCATCCTATTTGTATCGCGCGTTCCACGCGTTGCCGCCGCTGACCAACTCTCGCGGCGAACCCACCGGTGCAGTGCTCGGCGTGTTGAACATGCTGCAGAAGCTCTGCAAGGAAGAATCGCCCGACTTGATGGCGGTCGTATTCGATGCGCCGGGCAGAACGTTCCGTGACGATCTATTCGATGCGTACAAAGCGCAGCGTCAGCCGATGCCGGACGATCTGCGTTCGCAATTGCAACCGCTGCTCGACTGCGTCGCGGCAATGGGCTTGCCGCTACTGCGAATCGAAGGCGTTGAAGCAGACGATGTGATCGGTACGCTCGCCAAGCAAGCTGCCGCGTCCGACATCGACGTGCTGATATCGACCGGCGACAAAGACATGGCGCAGCTCGTGAACGAACACATCACGCTCGTCAACACGATGAGCGGTTCGCGGCTCGATCGCGCCGGCGTCAAAAATAAATTCGACGTGTTCCCCGAACAAATCGTCGACTACCTTGCACTCGTGGGCGACAGCTCGGACAACATTCCAGGCGTGCCGAAAGTCGGACCCAAAACGGCGGCGAAGTGGTTGAACGACTACGGCACGCTCGATCAGCTCGTAGCCAATGCAGAGAAGATCACCGGCAAGGTCGGCGAGAACCTGCGGGCAAGCCTCAAAGACTTGGAGCTCTCTCGAAAGCTCGCGACATTGGTGTGCGACGTACAACTGAACCACACACCCGAAACGCTCGTGCGCGGTGAAGCCGATCGCGATCGACTCATCGCACTCTATACGCGGTTGGAGCTACGAACTTTCCTGCGGCAGCTCACTGAAGCAAGCGGCGAGGCTCGCATCGAAGCGCCGCCGGTCGAATCCACTGTTCCAAGACCGCCTCGCAATTACGAGACGATCACGACGAGCGAAGCGCTCATCGCATGGGCGAGCAAGCTCGCCGCGGCAGAACTGATCGCGTTCGACACCGAAACCGATGCGTTGAACTACATGCAAGCGCGCATCGTCGGTTTGTCGTTCTGCATCGATGCAGGCAATGCGGCGTACATCCCGGTCGCGCACAACTATCCAGGCGCTCCGACGCAACTGACGCTCGATGAGGTGCTGAAGGTATTGCGCCCCATACTCGAGAGCGAGACGCCTTCGAAAGTAGGCCACCATCTAAAATTCGATGCACACGTTCTGTTGGGTGCAGGCATACAACTGCGCGGCATGCGTTTCGACTCGATGCTCGAGTCTTACGTGTGGAATAGCACCGCTACGCGGCATGACATGGACGCGGTTGCGCGCAAGTATCTCGGCATCGACACGATCAAATACGAAGACGTCACCGGCAAGGGCGCGAAGCAGATCACGTTCAATCAAGTTTCGATTGAAACCGCGAGCGAATATGCCGCCGAAGACGCGGATGCGACCTTGCAGCTGCATCAGACGCTGTGGCCGAAGATCCAATCGGTGCCTGAGCTGCAGTCGCTATACGAAACCATCGAGCAACCGCTGACCGAAGTGCTGTTCCGCATGGAGCACCAAGGCGTGCTGATCGATGGCGCACTGCTCAAGCAACAAAGCAGCGAACTCGCATCGCGCATGCGCGAGCTCGAACAACGTGCGCACGATTTAGGCGGTGTGCCGTTTGCACTCGAATCGCCAAAGCAATTACAGGACGTGTTGTTCGGGAAACTGGGACTGCCCGTGTTGCGCAAGACGCCGACGGGACAGCCATCAACGGCCGAAGACGTTCTCGAAGAGCTCGCGCAACAGTACGAACTGCCGCGGGTGATCATGGATTACCGCGGGTACTCCAAGCTCAAGTCGACGTATACGGATAAGTTGCCGCTGCAAATCGATCGCGACACCGGTCGCGTGCACACCTGCTATCACCAAGCGGTCGCGGCGACCGGTCGGCTTTCCTCGCAAGATCCGAATTTGCAGAATATTCCAATTCGCACGCCTGAAGGTCGGCGCATTCGCCAAGCATTCATTGCACCGCGTGGTTGGTGCATCGTGGCCGCGGACTATTCGCAAATCGAGCTGCGCATCATGGCGCACTTGTCAGGCGATGAAGGCCTACTCAAAGCGTTCAGCGAAGACCGCGACATTCACCAGGCCACCGCCGCGGAAGTGTTCGGGATGTCGCTCGATCAAGTCACGGCCGATCAACGCCGTTCGGCGAAGGCAATCAACTTCGGCTTGATCTACGGCATGTCTGCGTTCGGTCTCGCCAGCAGGCTTGGCATCGAACGCGGCGAAGCGCAGCGCTACGTCGATCTTTACTTTCAGCGCTATCCAGGCGTGCGGCGCTATATGGATGAGACGCGCCAGCAAGCGCGCGATCGCGGCTACGTCGAAACGGTGTTCGGTCGCCGGCTGTACTTGAACGACATCAATTCACGCAACGCAGGATTGCGCCAAGGTGCGGAGCGCGCAGCGATCAACGCGCCCATGCAAGGCACCGCTGCAGACATCATCAAGCGTGCAATGATCGAAGTGGATCGTTGGCTGCAACAATCCAAGTTCGAAGCACGGCTCATCATGCAAGTGCACGACGAACTGGTGTTCGAAGTACGCGAGGACCTGGCGTCCGAGCTGATGCAGCGCGCACGGCAACTCATGAGCGGAGCCGCAAACCTAAACGTGCCGCTGAAGGTCGATGCAGGCCGCGGTTCGAATTGGGACGAAGCACACTAGCTCCTTATCCATTATCTCCACCGAGTGCGCCTGTCGCGTAATACCTACGCGATGCAACCTTCGCGCTCGACATGCATTCTCACCGGCAGTTGTTCTGATCAGGAGTTCGTATGCGCAATCTACTCGTGGGCGCAGTGGCATTGATGGCTTGTGGCGCCGCGGCGGCGG
>DASTSB010000305.1:0-4458 GCA_035760885.1 Steroidobacteraceae bacterium
AAGCGCAGCGGGTAGCGGAGCTGCGATCCCGGCGAGCTTCAGGAGCCTCAACTATGAAATCGGCGAATGCCCTGCGTGGCGCGGTTGCGTTGGCGACCTCCCTTCTGTGTCTGTCCGCCGCCGCCGGGCCGTTGGACGTCAAAAAGGGTTCTGGCGGTTCGGAGGTTCAAGGTTCTGCTGGGCCTGGCGGATCGCAGAACGACAACGGGCTCGAGCACTGCGACAAGCCGATGGGCGCGCTGGCCGTCGTCGAGCCGCAGAATCAGGTGACACAATCACTTGCCCACTATGGCCTGCAATCGCCGAGCGGGCTGATTCGCATGATGGTCCAACAGTCGAACTGTTTCCTGGTCGTCGAGCGCGGCATGGCGATGCAGAACATGATGCAAGAGCGCGCGTTGGGCGAATCGGGCGAGCTGCGCTCGGGATCGAACATGGGAGGCGGTCAGATGATCAGCGCCGATTTTGTCCTCACGCCGTCGGTGGTGTTTTCTGAGAACGATGCCGGAGGCCTCGGCGGAGCAATCGGTGGACTGGTCGGAGGAACCAAGGGCCGCGTGATCGGCGCGGTCGCAGGTGGCGTGAAGTTCAAGGAAGCCCAAACCAGCATGCTGGTCACCGATTCGCGGTCCGGACTTCAGGTCGCGGCAGCCGAAGGCAGCGCCAGAAAGGCGGATCTGCGACTCGGCGTCGGCTTGCTGCATGGTGGTCATGCCGGCGGTCTGGGCGGCTACGTCAACACGAACGAAGGCAAGATGCTTTCTGCCAGCTTCATGGACAACTACAACAACATCGTTCGCGCGGTCCGCAATCAACCCAGCTTGCAGCGCGATGTCGGCTCGCTCGCCGAGGAGTCGAGTAAGAAGACTAAATCCGGTGCCGTGTTCAACGAGGGCGATACAGTTGTACCGAAGATCGCCAACGTGAAGATCTATGCGCAGCCGAGCGACACATCCAAAGTGGTGGCTACCCTCGCCAAGGGTGACGAGATGATCGTGGTCGGCGATGAGCAGAACGGCTACTTGAACGTCGAGTCCGGCAGCGGCGGGGGATGGGTAAGGAAAGTCTTGGTTACGAAGTAACCAAGGACAAGTGCTGAGGTGATGGGGTGATGGGGTGAAGATTGCAGCTCGTCAGCTCTCTGAAATCCCGTGATCATTGCGCAGAGGCCGTGCACGATAGCCGCTCCACTTCGCGCCACCGTTCACGTCATCACTTCATCACCTCATCACCGCTTCGGCCGGCATAAGTCCCATTCCCCGCACCTTGCAGATCGAAGCTGATGCCGGTCGTATCATCACCTCCAACCTAGGAGGTCGTCATGATCAATGTTCGTTCAGCGAAAGAGCGCGGTCACAGTAACTTGGGCTGGCTGGATAGCTGGCATACCTTCAGCTTCTCGGATTACTACGATCCCGCCCACATGGGATTTCGTGCCTTGCGTGTGATCAACGATGACACCGTTGCTCCATCAGGCGGATTCGGAACTCACGGTCATCGCGATATGGAGATCGTCACGTATGTGCTCGAGGGCGCGCTTGAGCACAAAGACAGCTTGGGCACAGGCTCAGTGATTCGGCCGGGCGATGTGCAGAAGATGAGTGCTGGCACCGGGATTCGCCACAGCGAGTTCAATCATTCATCCACCGAGCCGGTTCATTTCCTACAGATCTGGATCGTCCCAGAGCGCGCCGGCATCACACCGAAATACGAACAGCTGCATTTCCCACGCGAAGCGAAGCTTGGAAAGTTGTTACTGGTCGCAGCAAATGAACAACGCGACGACATCATCCGCATTCATCAAGACGCGAAGATGTACGTGACTGTGCTGGATTCAGCAGAGCAGCGCGTCGTGCACGAACTCGCACCAGGACGCCACGCGTGGATACATGTGGCTCGCGGGTCAATTCAGCTCAACGGACAAACATTGAGCGCAGGAGATGGCGCGGCGGTCACGAACGAGACGCGTCTCGAACTGGCGGGCTCACCGTCCGGCGAAGCGATCGTCTTCGAACTGGGATGAAGAGACAGTTGCCACAGAGAACGCAAAAAAGAGTTCAAGGGGGTGCACAGCGAATAGCACAGCGTCCGCCGAATACTCACCTTCTCGCCTTTGTTCGTTTGAGCTCTTTTCCCTTTGTGTTCCTTTGTGGGTGACTCTTCTTTCTGGCGAATGGCCGAGCTCGCGAGTCGGTTGTACAACTCGCTTCTGTTGTTCAATTTCTTTTCTGCGTTCTCTGCGGCTAATCCTTCTTCAGTCCGCAAGGCCTAGCTGCTTTAGCAGCGGCTCGATCTGAGGCTTGCGGCCACGGAATTCGACGAACGCATCCATCGCATCGCGGCTGCCGCCCTTTTCGAGGATCGCCGACAAGAATCGCTGCGAGACTTGCGGATTGAACACGCCTTCTTCTTCGAACGCGCTGAACGCATCTGCCGCCAGGACTTCAGCCCACTTGTAGCTGTAGTAGCCCGCTGCATAGCCGCCCGAGAAGATGTGCTGGAAGCTATGCGCAAAGCGATTGAACGCAGGCGGATGAATCACCGCCACTTGAGCGCGTACTTCATTCAAGATGCTCATGATGTCGGCGCCGTTCGCGGGTGCTTCGCTGTGAATGCGCAAATCGAAAAGCGCGAATTCGAGCTGCCGTACCGTCTGCATGCCCGCCTGGAACGTCCGCGACCCAAGGAGTCGTTGCAGCTCTTGCTCAGGTAATGGCTCGCCGGTATCGACGTGACCCGAGATCAACGGCAGCACCTCCGAACGCCAGGCGAAGTTCTCCATGAACTGACTTGGAAGCTCCACCGCATCCCAGGCGACACCGTTGATGCCTGCGATGCTGGGGTAGTCCACGCGCGTGAGCATGTGATGCAGCCCATGGCCGAACTCGTGAAACATGGTCACGACTTCCGAATGCGTGAGCAGCGCGGGCTTACCTCCGACCGGCGGCATGAAATTGCACACTAAGTAAGCCACCGGCAACGAGCTCGACGATCCTAAATCTTTGCGTCCGACGCATTCATCCATCCAAGCGCCACCACGTTTTTTTGTGCGCGCATAGAGGTCGACAAAGAAGCTGCCGCGACGCGAGCCATCGGAATTCAGAATGTCGTAGAACTGCGCATCCTGATGAAACAGATCGATGCCTTTGCGCTCAACGATGCGCACACCGTACAGCTTCTCCGCGACTGCGAACATTCCATTCAGAACGCGAGGCAAGGGGAAATATGGTCGCAGCGCCTCTTCCGACAATTGAAAGCGTTCGCGCTTCATTCTCTCCGCGTAGTACGCGACATCCCAAGGCTGCAGGTCTCGTTGCGCAAACTGCCGCAACTCATCCAGTTCACGCTGTGCGACGGGCTTGCTCTTTTGCGCTAGCTCTTCAAGGAAGGTACGAACTTCGCTCACGGACGTCGCCATCTTGCTGGCGAGCGAATATTCCGCATAGTTCTTGTAACCGACGAGTTGGGCGAGCTGTTGGCGAAGCGAGAGAATCTGCGCCATGAGATCGGTGTTGTCCCACTTCTCTGGCTGGGCTCCCTGATCGGATGCACGTGTTACCCATGCGCGATAGAACTCTTCTCTAAGAGGTTGATGATCGGCATGCATCAGCACTGCTTGGTAGTTCGGTGCATCGAGCGTGAAGTACCAACCGTCCAACTCACGGGACTGAGCCGCGGCGCGAGCGCGATCGACGATCGGAGGCGGCAAGCCGGCCAGTTCGGATTCTGTCGTCACATGACGTGCCCACGCGTTCGTTGCATCCAGCACGTGCTCGTCGAACTTGGATTGAAGCGTGGCAAGCTGCTCCATCAGTCCTTTGAATTGTTGTTTGCTCTGGGCGGGCAGCGCGACACCGGCAAGCCGGAAATCGCGCAAGGCGTTTTCGAGCAATTTGCGCTGGCCGGCACTGAGCTTCGAGCCTTCATGGCTCAATATGTGTTCGTACGCTCGGTAGAGCTGTTCGTTCTGTCCCAGGTCGGTGTGCCACGCGGTTAACAAAGGCAAGCATGCGTTGTACGCAGCGCGCAGTTCGTCGGAATTCACGACCGCGTTCATGTGACCGATCGGTGACCACGTCCGCGACAGCTCGTGCTGCATCTCCTCCAGCGGCACGACCAGCGAGTCCCACGTGTTCGCGTCCGAAGCCAGCAACGCGTTCAACCGCTGACGATGTGAGTCGAGCAACGTCCGGATGGCCGGCGCTACTTCAGTCGGCTTAACAGCGGAAAAGGTGGGCAGCTCATTTTGGGACCAGGCAGTGCTCATGTAGGAAGTGCTCGTGCTGTGCGGAAAAGCCAAGGATGCGTCCGGACGATTCTAGTTCAAGAGCCCACCAATTCGATCAGGGGTCAATCGAGAGCGTTCCCTTCCCTTGACACGTCCTTGCACCGTTCGCCACGCTGCGCAGTACTTCAACGGAAAGTTGCTATGAGCATCGAAAGCTATCTCGAGTACAC
>DASTSB010000306.1:0-7637 GCA_035760885.1 Steroidobacteraceae bacterium
TCTCCACGCAGCCGCACTATGCCGAGGTCGGCAGATCGCTCGCGACAGAAGCTGCTGCACCCTGCGATGTGACGCCGCCGATCAAAATCATGCGCATTGCTTCTTCGACCGAAAGATCGGTTTCGACCAGTTCGTGCTTGGGCAGGTAGAGCGTGTATCCGCCAATTTGATAGCTCATCGGAAAGTACACGGCGACCAGCTCGGCAGAGGTCTCCCCAAATAAGCGCGGGCTCACGTGCTCCTCCGTGACGAAACCAATCACGCGCGCGCTGCCGAACGTCCACCAAACCACGCGCCGCAAGTCGCGGCCTTTGCCGCCAATGGGGAGAAACCGCGACACATCTTTGAAGGCGCCGAAAATCGTTTTGACGATCGGAATGCGCGCGAACACTTTTTCGCCGAAACGAAATACGCGCTTGACGATGTATGCATCGACGATCACGCCGACGAGCAGAATAATTGCACATGCGACAAGCAATCCCAGACCCGGCCAATAGCTGTCCGACGGCAAGACGACTTTCAGCGGGCCGCCGAGAATGCGCTCCGCCGTTCGGCCGAGCCAAAAGACGACGAAGACGGTCAGCCCGATCGGCAGAATCGCGGCGAGGCCCTTGAGAAACGTATTCCACAAACGACGCATGGGAGCTCCGGCGGCACCGATGAGCCGCGTAGGCGCGCAGTATGCGGCCACGCAACGCGAATAGAAATGCGCGACTGACAGTTCATCAGCCGACTCATCGCTTTGCACGATTGCGCTCGGTATTCTTGCGCGCCCGTACTCCACGAATCGTGTCTAGATGAATGTGTCACGCCGTATCGCCTATGCGATAAGCGTTTTGCTCAGCTGCGCGCTGCCCGCATATGCAGCGCAACTGCCGCCCTCGGTCGCGCGCACAATGGAGCGCGTCGGCATCCCTGCCCGCGACGTGAGCATCTACGTTCGCGACGCCAACAGTAATGAAGTGGTCGTCGATCAAGCCATCGATACGCCACGCAGCCCGGCTTCGACGATCAAGGTGCTGACCACGTTCGCAGCGTTAGACATGCTCGGTCCCGCGTACACATGGAAGACGCGTGCGTATGCAAGCGGACGCGTGACGAACGGCGTACTGCATGGCGATCTCTATCTCGTCGGAACCGGCGATCCATATATGACGAGCGAACGCTGGTGGAGCTTCGTGCAGGGCCTGCGCGAACAAGGACTCGCCAAGATCGACGGCGACATCGTCATCGACAACAGCTACTTCGCACCCATCCTCGCAAGCCGCGCCGACTTCGATGCGCAGCCATTTCGAAGCTACAACGTGCTGCCGGATGCCTTGATGGTGAGCTTCCAGACCTCGCGCTTCACCGTCACCGCGAGCCCGCAACGTGCGCATCCGTTGATCACGGCAAATCCATTGCCCGCAAATCTGCAACTGCGCAACGAGGTACGCCAGATCGCCGGTAGATGCGGAGGCGGTGCCGGCGGCGTGCAGTTTGCAGAATCGAAGGACGATCCCAGAACACTCGTCGTGAGCGGCGATTTTCCGCTGGCATGCGGCAGCTTCACGATCGCTCGCGCCATCATGAACGCGCCGGATTATGCGTACGGCACGTTCCGCACACTGTGGACGCAGTCGGGCGGCATCATTCTCGGTGCAAGTCGCATCGCGACCGTGCCTACTAATGCGACATTGCTGTACGAATTCGATTCGCTGCCGCTCGCCGAAGTGATTCGTCTCGTGAACAAATATTCGAATAACGTGATGGCGCGTCATCTGCTGCTCACGATTGCAGCAGAACGCGTTGGCACACCCGCGACGACTGAGGGAGGACGCAGCGCGCTGCACGCTTGGCTGCGCACCCATAACATCGAAATGCCTGGGTTCGTGCTCGATAATGGCTCTGGTCTGTCGCGTGCGGAGCGCGTTACTGCGCGAGGTATAGGGGAGATGCTGGATGTCGCTTGGCACAGTCCATTCATGCCCGAGTTCGCCGCCTCGCTGCCGCTCTCCGCAACGGATGGAACACTTCGCAATCGCTTTAATGCGACCGGCATGCAGGGACGCATTCGACTCAAGACGGGCCATCTCGATGACGTCAGCGCACTTGCAGGATTCGTGAATGCGGCTTCCGGAAAAACCTTCGTCGTCGTCATCTTCATCAATCATCCCGGCGCACACACCGGCACCGGCGAATTGCTTCATGCTGAACTGATTCGCTGGGTCTTCGGACAATAACTCGCGAATTACTTTCGCAGGTATGTGTCGCACTCGCGACACCGCACCATCGCTGTAGCAATTGCATGTGTGCGCGCAGGAACTGCGCCTCTATCGACTGCGTTTTCCTCTCAACTATCAGGTGCGTCGTTACAACACGCGGCGCGTGCAGCTTTGACAGAGGAGACGAGCTTATGAAGTACGCAATTTCAGCCGCTGCAGCAGTGGCACTTTCGCTGTCGGCGAGTAGTGCATTCGCGCAGGAACAAAATGATGCCGGCTTCTATGTAGGCGCAGGTGTAGGGCAATTCAACGTGCAGATCGACGACGTCGATCAAACGGACGAAGCAATTCAGAAGCTCGACGATGATGACAATAGCTGGAAGGCATTCGTGGGATGGCGATTCAATCCATTCCTCTCGCTCGAACTCGCGTACATCGATTTCGGCGATGTCAACGGCACGTTTCGAGGCGGGAATTCAACCACGGCATCCGGATCGGGAGGCAACTACGACGTGAGCATCAGCGGCTTTGCGCCGTATGTGATCGGCACGATTCCGCTCGGTCCGATCGAATTGTTCGGCAAGGCGGGTTATTACTTCTATGACGTCGATCAGTCGTACAACTTCGATCAGCCTCTCAGCCAGGACATCGTGGACTCCAGCTCGAGCGAGAGCGACTTCATGTATGGCGCCGGCGTGGGTGTCACGTTCTTGCAGCACGTGAACGTACGCTTGGAATACGAGCGTATCGATAGCAGCGTCGTCGATGACGCCGACGCGTTGTGGCTGTCAGGGGCGTGGAGGTTCTAGATCCCGAGGAGGAAGTGAGACGTGAGAGAGTGAGGTGTGACGCCTTGTCGTTAATGACGAACCGCAGTCTTCACGCCTCACTTGCTCACTTCTCTCACGGGTTCTCGAGAGCGAATTCGCGCTCACCGATCCGAACCGGCAAGCGTTTCGCGCCCCAACTCCCTGGCCTGGGTTCGAAACGACCGGCAATCGCGGTCCCGCAGGACTTGCAGCACCCGCGATCACCCAGATTCCATTCGCCGAGCACATACCAATCTCGCTCGATCACTCGTGCGTGACAGTTGGGGCAGTACGTGCTCGCGCCTTCTGCGTCCCGCACGTTTCCTGTGTAGACGTAGTGAAGCCCGTTATCCAATGCGATGCGGCGTGCGTTCGTCAATGTCGCGGGCGGTGTATGCGATTTGTCGCGCATCTTCCAATCGGGATGAAATGCAGTGAAGTGCAGCGGCACATCGGAGCCCAAATTCGCCGCTACCCAACGCGTGAGTTCCTCGATCTCTTGGCTGGAATCGTTTTCACCGGGAATCAGTAAGGTCGTCAGCTCCAACCAAACGCTCGTCTCGTGTTTGATATACACGAGCGTGTCGAGCACTTCATGGAGCTGCGCACCGCAGACATTTCGATAGAAGCGCTCGGTAAACGCTTTCAAGTCGACATTCGCGGCGTCCATGTGCGAGTAAAACTCTTTGCGTGGCTCAGGCGACATGTAGCCGGCCGTCACTGCGACGCTTTGCACGCTTAATTCACGACATGCTTTCGCGACATCGATCGCGTACTCCATGAAGATCACCGGATCGTTGTACGTGAATGCGACGCTCTTGCACCCCAGTGTTTGAGCAGTGCGCGCCAGCATCTGCGGGCTTGCTCGATCGGCAAGCGTATCCATCTCCCGCGACTTGCTCATGTCCCAGTTCTGACAGAACTTGCAGGCAAGATTGCATCCTGCAGTACCGAACGACAAAACCGACGTACCCGGAAAGAAATGATTCAGCGGCTTCTTTTCGATGGGGTCGACACAAAAACCGCTCGAGCGCCCGTAGGTGAAGAGTTTGACTTCACCGCCTTCCACGCCGCGCACGAAACATAGCCCGCGTTGGCCTTCATGCATCTTGCAATGCCGCGGACAGACGTCACATTGGATGCGACCGTCGTCGAGAACGTGCCAGTAGGTAGTTGGATGACTCATCTAATAATGCTGAGATTAGGTTCGCCCTTATCTGGGGCTGCAAAACGCAGTCGCAATCGCTCAGACTCAATAAGTTCTGACCGGATTTGTTCTGACCGGACTGGCGCAACAAGGTGCTGGCGATGATGATTTCCAGTCGTCGAGTGCGTCCTGCCGCAGTTGCCGGATCGTTCTACCCCGGCGATCCGGATGAGCTGCGTGCGTACGTAAATACGTCGGTCAACGAAGCTCGCAACTTCGTGGGCGATGCCCGGGCCGGACGTGCGTATATCGTTCCCCATGCGGGCTACGTCTACTCTGGAGCGATCGCAGCGAGCGCCTATGCCCACATTCAGCGCGATGCAAAACGCATCCGTCGCGTGGTCCTGATCGGCCCCAGTCATCGTGTTTTCTTGCGCGGCGCAGCAGTGCCGATCCATGACGCGTTCAGCACGCCGTTAGGAGAGATTCCGATCGACCGCGAAACTCGCAATGAACTCGTGACCTCCGGCTTGGCGCTGCATTCGGACGTGCCGCATGCGAACGAACATTGCCTCGAAGTGCAGCTGCCGTTTTTACAGTGTGTGTTGGACGACTTCACGTTGCTGCCGATTGTGGTCGGAGACGCGAGTGCTCAAGAGATCTCGCGAATCATTGCGGCATGTGCTGTCGATGCGTCGACTCTGATCCTCGCAAGTTCGGACCTGAGCCACTATCACACGTACGCAGAAGCGCAACGCATCGACGCGGCCACGGCACAAGCGATTCTGAGATTGGATACGCATCTCGTCGGTGATCAGGCATGCGGCGCGGTGGCGATCAACGGATTGAATCAATACGCGCGGGATCAATCCCTCATCGTGCGAGAAATCGCACGGTGCAACTCCGGCGACACCGCCGGCGATCGCGCACGAGTCGTGGGTTATGCGAGTTTTGGATTCCATGGCCACGCTTAGTGAAGAGGATCGAGCCGAACTCCTGACGCTCGCGCGCTACTCGATTAGCACAAGACTCGCGGGTGCCTGGACCCATGATCCACCGCCAAGCTCGGGATCAACGGCGCTCGCGCAGCCGCGATCGTCATTCGTGACCCTGCGCATGGAAGCCGAACTGCGCGGATGTTGCGGGTCGCTCGATGCTGCTCGACCCCTGCATGCAGACGTGTGGCGTAATGCGGTTGCCGCTGCCTTTGGCGACCCTCGATTCGAACCGATCACCGAACGCGAGTGGGCGGCATGCCGGCTGCATGTGTCGGTTCTGACAATGCCAGAGCCCCTTCCCGTCGAAAGCGAAGCCGAATTGCGCGGCGTGCTACGGCCTCACGTGGATGGATTGGTATTGGAATTGCCGCGAAGCGTGCAGACGGACGCCGGTTGGGTGCGGGCGGGACGCTCAACGTTCTTACCCGCAGTTTGGGAGCAACTGCCCGATGTCGACAGCTTTCTGCACCACCTCAAGCGCAAAGCGGGTTGGCCGGCCGATTTTTGGTCGAGCGAAATTCGCGTCTCGCGCTATGTAGCCGAAGAGTTCGGCGAGTAATCGCGGTTACCGTTTGCGCTCGAGCAGCGATAGCAGCGCACGGCACGGCACCGAAACCCATGCCGGTCGATACTCGATTTCGCTTTGCACTTCCCGCAAGGCGCGATCGATCTGGAACAGATCGAGCAACCGCATCATGCCGACGCGATCTGCTGGCGCGCAGCGTGCGTCGCCGAACCCGCGCTGATAACCGGCTATCAGAGCTTCGCTCGACAAGTCTTCCCATTCCTGCAATCGCGGCTCGAGTCGCTCGTGCAAATCCGGCCGCGTCGCGAGCGAATGCTCCAGTGCGGCGTAACGGGCGTATTGGAGCGACCGCAAAATGCTCGCGATGTCGCGCAAAGATGAATCTTTCTTGCGCCGCTCCGCCGTCGGCAATGAGATGTCGCCTTCGAATCCCGTGATCATGAAATCATCCGCAACCAGCATCACTTTGCCGAGATGCAAATTGCCGTGGATGCGAATCTTCATGGCTGCAACCGGCTCGCAGCACAAAGCGCGCACATGAGCGTCCAACACCTCGCGCGAATTCAACAGTGTTTGCGCCGGTCCGCGGGCAATCTCGGGCAGGCTCTTCACCACTCGCTCCAAACGATCGAGTGCCGGCCGCGCGCTGTCGAGCACATGCTTGACCCAATTGTTCAGATCCGCCTGCGAAATGGGCTCGGGCGCAAAGGCAGGATCCGCTTGCGACCCGCACAGTAGCGCGTGCATCTCGCCGAGGCGACGCCCGAGCGTATGAATTTGCGCGACGAACAGTGCGTGCGGTGCTTCGATCGTGGCCGAGTCGCTGGCGCTGAGTGCTCCGATGAAACGATCGAGGTGGTTCAACGTGTAAGTCCACGCATCGCCTTGATTGCGAACATAGGCGAATAGCGAAGCCAACTCGGTGCGATCGTCGGCCACATGGGCGATGGTGCCTAACAGCGGTGCGACCGCCGTGAAGCCTGCTTTCGACAGATGTCGCACCATCTCGACATCCGGGTGAACGCCGGCCTCAGCACGCCGATACACCTTCATGAACAAGCGGTCGTTGAAGACGATGCTGGTGTTCGTCGACTCGCTACCGATGTGATGAACCGCAGCGAGTGCCGTCTCCAGGTCGTCAAGATTCGCGTCCTGCTCAAAACGCAGTTCGCCGTTACCGAAGGGCACTGTGGCTCGCTGGGCAATGCATCTCACCAAATGCGAACAAAACAGCGGATCCGCAAATGCGTCGATGAGCACTCCGGCACGCGCATGTTCTCTGACCTTCGCTAACGTCCACTCCGCAGTACGCAGTGCGCCGCTGTCGGTCGCATCTTCCCACGCAATCGTCATCGGCAAGAAATAACGAGACGCGCGTTCGCCGTGCTGCACTTCGAGGTAGTTCAACAAGAAGGTGCGCTGCTCGAAGCGCCAAAGAGTGCGCACCCCCAAGCGCGCCGAGCCGATTTGACCTTGATCCTTTAACAACCAACCGCGCGGGGCAAGAAACTCCGGGAGCACTTCGTGTTCGAGGTGCTTCATGGTGCGTTTCGCCACCGGAGTGCTCGGTGCGCCCGACGCATCGGCGAGCAGCGTCGCCAGTCCCTCGGTCAACACCAGCACCGGCACCTCCGCCGTCGGCAAGCGCTCGACGTGCCATGAGGGCGGCGCGGCCGAATCGCTCAACAGCAACCAAAAGAAGCCATGCGCTGGGAGCGTCAGAAAATATGGCAGTTCCCCGATCGGCGGAAACGCATTGCGACCCAACAACTCGACGGGCACGCGTCCCTTGTACTTCGAAAGATCGAGTTCCACCGCTTGCGCCGTTTGCGCGAGGTTGGCCACACACAGAATGTGCTCGGTACCGAAGCTGCGCACATACGCCATGATCTTGCGATTGTGCGCGCGCACGAATTCCAACGTTCCGCGGCCGAAACAATGATGCTGCTGGCG
>DASTSB010000307.1:0-4565 GCA_035760885.1 Steroidobacteraceae bacterium
CGAGCCGCAAGCTCGCGTGACGCTGGAAACGATCTGTGACGATGGCGTGCCACGGCGCGTGGAGGGGCTGACGATACTCGACTACCCGATGCCACTCGGCTCGGTCGCCGGCTATTTCCCGGAACTCAATCCGCTCTTGCCCCTATCTCACCATGACAAAATCAGCGGTACGCCTGCAGCGAAGTCGATTCCGGTAAGAGTCACCGCCATGCCTTAGCGCCTCGAAGGAGGAGTTGTTGATCGCGCCAGTGCCGGCGTGAACGTCAAGTTGGACTTCCATACCTACCCAGCAGCGAAAAACTCCGCGTGTTCTTCGATTCACGATTCCGTTCGCCTCCGCTCGTCGCAGCGATGTTGCTGGTCGCCGCCGTAGTCGTTTTCTTCGCCGTGCGAGCCCAGAAGGTTCCTGCGTATCGCGTGGAAGCGAAGCTGTTGACTCAGAGCGTGGTCGCGACGGGCCGGGTAATCAGTCTGTCGCGCGCTCAAGTGGGCAGCCAGATCACCGGTGTCGTGATCGAACGACGAGTTGCGGAAGGCGATGCGGTTGTGCCGGGTGATGTGCTTGTGGTCTTGCGCGCCGATGATTTGGCTGCGCAAGTGCGCGCCGCGGAAGCGGCTCTGGCGCGACTACAAGAATCGACGCGACCACAGGCGCAAGTCGCGAGCCGAGAAGCGCAGGCGCAGCTCGATCAAGCGCTCAGAGAAGTCGAGCGTCGCCGCAATTTGTTTGAGCGAGGACTGATTGCGCGCGAATCGCTCGAACAAGCCGAACAAGCGGTGATCGGAGCTCAGGCGGCCGCACAGACCGCGCGTCTTGCGGCGGAATCGTTCTCGGCCGGCGGCCCGGAAGAGCGAAATTTGCGAGAGCAACTCGCTGCAGCGCGAGCGTCACTTGAAAAGACCGTTATTCGCTCGGAGGTCGCCGGCACCGTGTTGACGCGCAATGCCGAGCCGGGCGATCTGGTTCAGCCGGGTCGCGTGTTGTTCGACATCGCACGTGCGGGGGACACGGAAATCATCGTGCCCTTCGATGAGAAGAATCTGTCCGTGCTGCAAGTCGGGCAGCGAGCAACCTGCATTGCGGATGCGTTTCCCAACAACGCTTTCTCTGCGCAGATCACACTCATCGCGCCGCGCATCGACCCGCAAAGAGGCACTGTAGATGTGCGTCTCAAAGTGCAGCCGGTGCCTGAGTTTCTCAGGCAAGACATGACCGTATCCGTCACGGTGCAGACCGGACTCCGCGAGCATGCGCTAGCCGTTCCGAATGATGCGCTGATGAATATTCGCGGCGATGAAGCGTACGTCTTAATTGCGCGGGAGGGTAAGGCGCATCGAGTGCCGGTGCGTTTAGGGCTGCGGGGACTGATGATGACCGAACTGGTGGATGGAGTCAGTGGGGGCGATGTGGTACTCGTGCCCGGCGAGCAGGCGGTCGCTGACGGCGATCGTGTTCGAGCTGTAGAAGGATCGGCAGCGGGCTCGAACACGCAGACCGAACCGCAGGCGAGCAGCCAGTCGTGACTCTGTGGGTCGAATGGACGATCGCGCTGCGTCTGTTACGCGAAGGGCGCATTCAAAGCGCGTTGATCGCGCTCGGTATCGCCGTCGGTGTGGCCGTGATCGTCTTTATCACTGCCCTGATCGGTGGGCTGCAGGCAAACACCATCGAGCGCACGCTCGGTACTCAGGCGCACGTGCGGGTGGAGCCGCCTGAAGAAATAAATCGCGTCGCTCCCGTGCCTAGTGGCGCGCATTTGGTCCTGGAAGACCGCCGCGCACAGCGCTTGCGCTCCATCAACAACTGGCAACAAGTCGAGGGGACGCTGGATGCATTGTCCGGTGTCGTCGCTGTCTCGCCGGTTATCTCCGGGCCCGCATTCGCCCGGCGTGCGGAAGCGCGCGAATCAATCGCTCTCCTGGGAATAGAGGTGGCGCGTTATCTGCAAATCGTTCCCGTGGATCGGGACCTCAAAACAGGCGCGTTTAGAGTTGGGGAGGGCGATGCGGTCATCGGCACTACGCTCGCAGCAAATCTGGGCGCCCGCGTCGGAGACAAAATCCGTTTGGACGCAGGGGAAGGGCGTGATGCGATCGTCAATGTCGCCGGCATATTCGAACTCGGCGTGCGCGAACTCGATGAGCGCTACGTCTACATCGATCTCAAGCAGGCGCAATCGCTGCTCGGACTGCCAGGCGGTGTCACGATCATCGATCTCAAAGTGCAAGAGATCTTTTCGGCCGATCGGGTGGCCCGGCGGATCGCACGACTCACCGGGCTCAAAGCGAAAAGCTGGATGGAGACCAACTCGCAGCTGCTCAATGCACTCAGCGCTCAGAGCTTATCGACCGGAATGATCAGCTTCTTTGTCGCTGTGTCGGTCGCATTCGGCATCGCGAGCGTCCTGTCGGTCAGCGTGGTGCAGCACACGCGCGAAATTGGAATTTTGCGTGCGATGGGCGCAACGCGTCCGAAAATGCTACGTGTGTTCTTACTCCAAGGCGCAGTGTTCGGCGCGCTCGGATCTCTCGTAGGTAGTGTGCTCGGCTATGCGCTCGTCTGGAGTTTCAATACGTTCGGGCCACGTCTATTCACAGTGCCCGTTTCTCTGCCATTGATCGCGATGGCAGTCGCGCTGGCGACGATTACAGGCGTGATTGCCGCGGCGGTGCCCGCGCGCCGTGCCGCGAGGCTCGATCCAGTGACTGCGATTCGTCATGTCTGACAGCCGCGATGCAGAGGTGCTGCGGCTCGACGGCCTGCGTAAGTCATACAACGTGGGCGAACCGACCGAGACGGAAGTCCTCCATGGAATCGATCTCACCCTGCAGCGTCGCGACTTTGCAGCGCTGATCGGTCCGTCCGGCTCGGGCAAGAGCACGTTGCTCAATCTCATCGGTCTGCTCGACAAGCCGACCGCCGGTGAGCTGTTCGTACTTGGGCAAGGTACCAGCACTCTCGATGACGAACGTCGCACCGCTCTGCGTGCGAACGCCATCGGCTTTGTCTTTCAGTTCCACCACCTGATCGAAGCATTCACGGCGCTCGAGAACGTGCTCATGCCGTGGATGGTAAGAAATGGGCGCCCCGATGAGCACATACTCGATTGGGGACGTGAGCTTCTCGACGCTGTGGGTTTGGGCGGCAGTGATTGGAAGCGACCGCGCGAATTATCTGGTGGTCAGCAACAGCGCGTTGCAGTGGCCCGCGCGCTCGTCACCAAACCGGCATTGCTGCTGGCCGATGAACCGACAGGGAATCTGGATACCCAAACGGCCGATAGTGTCTTCAAGCTGTTCAGGCGATTCAACGATGAGATGGGGTGCGCCGTGCTGCTCGTCACGCACGACCCACGGCTCGCACAAGCTTGCGATCGAACCATCGAACTGGTCGATGGCACCATCGTTCGTGACTCCCGGTCGCCCGGGAGGGAATAGTCACGTCAAAATTAGCGTGAGTGGAAGAGGCGCGTGTTGACGCGGCAGAGAGTCGTCACGTCCCCATACGAAAATCCGACACGCTCGTCCGAGTAAGCGTGACGTTATCGAACATCGTGGAGTTGCCATCTCCCGTCGGCGATTGGGAACTGACGCCGAGCCACAGCTGCGTCGGGTACTCGTTCTTGAACAGCCGCACGAGTTGCCACTGCTTGTTATCCAACGAATAGTAGAACGCAATGGTCTTAGCATCGGAGCTGATCTTCATGAACACGCTCGGCGCGGTGACGACATCGTGATTGTTGTCATCTGAGGTGTCGTTGGTTCGCACGGTGACGATGCGCGTGCGGCCGCGCTCATCTCTTTCCATCGCAAACTTGAACCACAGATCATCGCGCACCCACACGTAGAGCGCGCCGGCATCGTACGTGCTCTTGAACTTCGGGGTAACCTTAGCGCTGAAGGTGAAGGGTTTCGCGTTATCGACTTCCGTGAGCAGCATCGGCGCCGTGTTGCTCGAGAGCTTGCCATCGGGATCCCTGAAGTTGTCTCGTTTGGCCGCACTGCTCAGTGTCAGTCGCCCATTCGATATCGCGACCGATTTTTCCGCCTGATTCAAAGCAACAGTGAAGGTAACATCGGGCAAGGTGATGTGTGTCTCGACACGGCCAAGATCTTGTGCATGGACACCCAGGCCGAAGGAAATCAAAGCAACTGCAAGCGAGACCGATTTCATGATGGACCCCTTTACGGCCGACGACTACGGATTTGATTTCTTCACGTACTTGCGCAGAAACGCATCAAGGCTGTTCGCAAAAGCAGCGCGGTCGCGTGCATTCAACGCTGGTGGGCCGCCCGTCGCCACACCACTGCCGCGCAGCTCATCCATGAAGTTGCGCATCGACAGGCGCTCTCGGATGTTGTCCTTGGTGTAAAGCTCACCTCGCGGATTCAATGCGTGCGCGCCTTTGTCGATCGTCGCTGCGGCAAGCGGAATGTCTGCGGTGATCACGAGATCGTCGTGCGCTAGCTGTTCCACGATGTGCTTGTCCGCAACGTCGAATCCTGCCGGCACTTGGATGAATCTCACCCATGGCGAGGACGGAATGCGCATCGGCTGATTGGCG
>DASTSB010000308.1:0-14126 GCA_035760885.1 Steroidobacteraceae bacterium
GGTGGGAAATTCAACGAGTATTTAACCGCGCTCGTAGCGGCTAAAGGCTTGGCACAGTAGCCGCAACCACATGTCGAAGAATCAACAACTCCACGACCGGCGCATTGCTTCGATCTCGCGCGGCATGTCGACCATGCTGCCGGTTTACATCGAACGCGCGCAGAACGCGGAGTTGTGGGATGTCGACGGCAATCGGTACATTGACTTCGCAGGTGGCATCGCGGTTGTAAATACGGGCCACGTGCACCCGCGCGTCAAAGCGGCGGTTGCAGCTCAGCTTGAAGCGTTTACCCATACGTGCGTGATGATCACGCCGTATCGCGTCGCGGTGGAGTTGGCAGAGCGGTTAAACGCTATTGCTCCCGGTAGCTCTCCGAAGAAAACGATGTTCGTTACCACTGGCGCAGAAGCCGTGGAGAACGCGATCAAGATCGCCCGTGCACACACGGGTCGGCCCGCAGTGATTGCCTTCGGGGGCGGTTTTCATGGCCGCACCTATATGGCAATGGCGCTCACCGGGAAGGTTGCGCCATACAAGGTTGGCTTCGGGCCGTTTCCAGGCGACGTGTATCACGTCCCATTTCCGATCGCATCTCACGGCGGAAGCACATCGGCGAGTTTGAGCGCCCTCGAGCAGTTGTTCAAAACGGACGTGGGGCCTACGCGCGTTGCAGCGATTATCGTGGAGCCGATTCTGGGCGAAGGCGGCTTCTACGTCGCGCCTGCAGATTTCCTTTCCGCCTTACGTGCTCTGTGCGATCGGCATGGAATCTTGTTGATCTGCGATGAGATCCAAACTGGCTTTGCCAGAACGGGGCGAATGTTTGCCACCGAGCATTTCGGCATCGAACCTGATTTGATGACGTTGGCCAAGAGTCTTGCTGGCGGATTTCCATTGGCCGCCATTGTGGGCAAGGCAGCAATCATGGATGCGCCCGTTGTTGGCGGGCTCGGTGGGACATATGCCGGGTCGCCCATCGCATGTGCAGCTGCGTTGGCCGTCTTAGACGTGATGCAGGAAGAGGATTTGCCTGCGCGCTCTGAGCAGGTGGGCAATCGTATTCGAAAACGAATGGAGTCTTTGCAGGCCAAGTTGGCTTGCATTGGCGAAGTACGCGGGTTGGGCGGAATGATTGCGATGGAATTGGTGCGCGATCGGGATCCGCATCAACCGGATGCGAATCTCACGAAGGCACTGGTGCAGCGTTGTGCAGCAAGCGGTTTGATTCTTTTGAGCTGCGGGATTTACAGCAATGTCATCCGCTTCTTGCCGCCGCTGACGATCTCGGATGCATTGCTTGAAGAAGGTCTAGATATCGTCGAGCGAGTTCTCACAGATTTGGCGAGCGCGACGTAGTAGCTAAAGCTCGCAAGCAACGCGAGCCAACCTATGTCGATCGCTCCGCCGCCCCCACCTGATTTTGTGCCCGTAGAAGCACTTGCGATCGACACCGTGCCGGCGCTCATATCTACGACTGCGACATCTTGTGCGGCCTGGTCATCGGTGACGGTTAGTCGAAGTGTGAATTGGCTCCCCGCACCCACTTGAATCGAGGTTGTCGGCAGCGTCTCGTTCGCAATTGCTGGCGTGGCGCCCGACACATTCGCTACGCTCCATTGATAGCTGACAATCTTGCGCTGATTCGAAGCAACGCTCGCGAGAGCGTCGATGGCAACATCGACGCCCGCGATGATGGTGGCAGGAGCATTGATCACCGCGAGAGGGCGTTGCGCCGCCAGCACCGCTTCGTAGGTGTTCAGCATGCCCGCACCGCACGTTTGTTTCGTGCAGATGCATTCTCGATCCTGCTTCTCATCGGCGTTCGGAGCGTGACATTGCGTGCTCGTGGTGGTCGATGAAGTGGGAAATGGAGTTGCCGT
Source organism: Steroidobacteraceae bacterium (assembly GCA_035760885.1). Lineage (GTDB taxonomy): Bacteria > Pseudomonadota > Gammaproteobacteria > Steroidobacterales > Steroidobacteraceae > Steroidobacter. The sequence continues at coordinate 1,882 of DASTSB010000308.1, forward strand.
CTTTTGAAGGAGATCTGTGAACTGTGCCGGAGAGAGTTGTCCGTTCACCGAACTCATGAGCGCCACTGCACCCGCTACGAGCGGCGCGGAGAAACTCGTTCCGACGTTGTAGTTGTAGACTCGATCGCTGTAGTCGGGGGACACCGGTGAGGTCAAACCGCTATCCCTGGCAACTAAGATCTGAAATTCGCACGGATGCTGTGCATCGATGAAGGTATTGACGCAATTGCCGGCTGGTGCGGCGAGTGTGGCCCCGGGGCCCAGATTGCTATAGCCGACCTTGGTGCCAACCTGACGGATGCCGGTGACTGCGATGACGCCTCTGCAACTAGCGGGTACGCTGACGGCGGTGCCTTCATTACCAGCCGAGGCGACGACTACCGATCCCGCTGCGGTCACTTCATCGATCGCCGATTGATACGCAGGCGTGCAGACTCCTTCGCCACCTAAGCTGAGATTGATCACCTTTGCAGGCGTTGCATTGAAAGGAGCGCCAGGAACGGGAAGGCCGGCGGCCCAGCGCATCGCGGCGATGATGTCCGAGTCGTATCCACCGCATTTGCCCATTACGCGTACCGGCAAAATGAGAGTCGACCAGTTCGAACCTGCCATGCCGATCCCATCATCGCTGGCTGCGGCAATCAAGCTCGCAACCCGGGTCCCATGCCACGAGCTGTTCGCTACGTCGCAGTTGGCGAACTCGGATTTTGATTGATCGGTGCTAGCAACCCAGTCGCCTGGATCGCTGGCATCCGAGTCTCTGCCATTGCCATCGTTGGCCACCGATGAATTGGTGATGAAGTCGTATCCATCGAGTAGCTTCCCGCTTTGAGCGTAGCGACCCAGGTCGGGATGTTCGAAGCGCACACCGGTGTCGAGGATCGCGACCACTGTTGACCCAGCCCCGGTGGTAACGTCCCAGGCTTGGTCGGTCTTGGTGGCGGCGGGCTGAACACTTTGCAAATACCACTGCTCTGGATAGAGGGGATCTGCGGGTACAGCTTGGATGTGTCGGCGCAAATCCGGGCTTACGCTCAACACGTCGGGGTCGCTTTCCAGTGCCGATATCGCATCCAGTAGCGCCTGACCTTGAAGCGAACGGTCCAATTGCACGACATCCATTTGCGCAGAAATCGGCGTGCCGAAACGCGCCGAGTTCCCGGACTTCTGCAAAAGGGTGGATGCTTTAGCTCGATGCAAGTTCGGTCGGCGCCACTCGATCAGCAGCCGATCGGTTTGCAATGAGCTTGAATGTGGCGGGTGGCTGGGAGGAGTGGCGCTTGGCGCTGCGAACGCAGAAAGCGCAAGCAAGGAGAGAACCGCCAGCGATGCGGATTTCATGCAGCCCCGGACTAGCCTCTTTTATTGGCAGTGAGTGTAGTGAGCCGAGCGAACAATGCGTGGAAGCAGTTCACGCCAGCGCACAACAAATCGCCTCCGAGCCGTCGTGGCTTCGCGACAAAACGACTCTACTCAGAGTGAGTGCGCAACGTCCAGATTCGGTTCAATGGAATTTTCGTTGGTGCTTATGGTGGACGATTCCCGATCCAATCTGATGCCGCTGTGATGAAGTTGGATGAAGCCGTGAGACTGCAGGCGCTGCAGTTCACGTTGTGCCGACTTTGGATGTACATCGAGCAGAGCAGCGATTTCCTCCTGCGACAGGGGCAAAAGCCGGTTCTTGGGAATGCCGTGCGATTCGAGTCGTCGCTTTAGATCATTCAAATACCAATGCACCCGGTCCGCTACCTTGCCGGTGAGTTGCGTCGGTCTGACCTCCAAAGAATTCGCGAGCAGCCGGATGATTGCCGAATCGAGTATCTCGCGATCTGCTTGCGTTTCATCCAGGATGGAGATCGGCAGTTCGCAGCAAATCGTTGGAGTCAGCGCGACGGCCTCATCGGCATAAGTCCCGCCTCCAAACGCCTCCAACCCCAACGTCTCACCCGGCAACTTCAGCGTCGCAGTATCTGTAACGGCCAACTCGCCTCGGTGCGAGAGTTTAATGAGTCCCTTGCGAACCGCGAAAAATGCGGAGGCCGGATCGCCGCGACGGTATAGGTGCTCGCCCGCACGCACAGAACGAAGGACACTGCACGGTCGGCTGCCTTCGCGAGAAGTGCGCGCATTCGCCAGAGCCGCACAAATGTGCGCAAGATCGCAGTCTACGCAGGCGACGGGGCCGAGTGGCTCGCTGGCTTCTGCAGTTTGGGGCCTGGACATGCGGGTGTTCCTCCGTAACCTGCTCGAGCAGTTGAGCAGGTCTGGACGTGAGAGTCATTGACTCAGATCAGTTCCAAAGCATGTTCTGCGCCTTGGATATCCTCTACCGGTGATTTCAGCTAGGCGTTACGGCCAATCCGTATCAAAGCCGAATACAGGCGAGTTCTCGGTTCTCTACGACCTACGATGACTCGCGAATAGTGTCGATGAGGCGCATGGCTGCAGCGGGTGCGCGTTCCTTTGCACCGCTTATGAAAAAAGCAAACACGTCTCGTGGTTTCGCCTTGAGCGGTTGCTTTTCGATGTGAGGCAGGTCCGTTGGCGCTGAGCCCGCACTCCATTTCGAAATCCGCTGGGCCCACTTCGAGAGTGCCGGTTTGGTGTAACCGGTAGGTTGTGTGGATACGGTTTTCATGAGACGCATGTAGACGAAGTCGCCCGTCACATCCGCAAAGCTCGGATATTCGTCCGAGTCGGCGAATACTGTTGCTGCGCCCTGCTTTCTGGCTACAGTCAAATACTCAGGGCACATGAAAGACGCGTGTCGGACTTCCAGTGCGTGCCGTAGTGCGATCCCGTCTTGTTCGTCAGGAAGCAAGCGCAAGAAAGCAGCGATCTCCTCGGCGTCGAATTTCTTGGATGCGGCCAACTGCCACAGAATTGGGCCGAGCTTTTCGCCCAATGCAGTGATGCCGCTCGAAAGGAATTTCTTCACTGACTCGCCCGCTTCGCGCAGATCGCGTCGATTCGTGGTTAAGCGTGATGCCTTCAACGAGAAGACAAATCCCGACGGCGTTTCGTCCCGCCACTTCGCAAATACAGCCGGCGATTGCAGGCGATAGAAAGTGCCATTGACTTCGATCGCAGTGAGCTTGCGACTCGCGTAGTGAAGCTGCGCACGCTGCGGGACGTCCGTCGGGTAGAACGTCTCGCGCCATGGATCGTAGTCCCAGCCGCCAATGCCAACGTATATCTGCGCCATAACTCCTCCGCCCAGCTAGAGGCACCTTCTCACGCTGATGCGAGTGCATCCATACGAGAAGAACGCGAACGAGAGGTTAGCTGGGCGGCTGGTCCAGAAAATCAATGAAGCAGTTGATCGAAAGCCGACCGGTAGCGGGATTGAGATCAGGAATAAACTCCTTACCGATGCAGCCTGAGTGGAGTGAGTTGCGGCGATAAATGAGCATGCGATTGAAGACACCGTCCTGCTTTGCGATCTGCTCGAACAAAGGTGTGTCACCGTTGATGTATTCGGCGCCGGGGCTATCCTTGCTCTGCCGTTCGTCTTCGAGCACCTTGAAGTACTCATCGCGGCGCGATTCGTCGATGTACTCGAAGCCTGTTTTGCGATGGCGATAGAACGCCGTGCCGCCCAGATCGCGTTTGAACAAATAGTGGACTGTCGCCAATCCGTTTGCACCCAATGAATCGAAGTGCGGAATACGCTGTAGGAATTCCAGTTTTGCCGCTGGAGTTGTGACGAGCGAGTAGTGCCGCATCGGGAACTTGATCGTTTGCGACGCCAGTCCGAAATGCTGTATGAACAGCGGTCGCAGCGCGCGTATCAAGAATTCTTCGTAGGAGGGTGGTGCCTCGGTGCGGATGCCCGGATAGAAGCGCGAGAAGACGGTGAACTGCCGGTTCGCCGCGCGTCGAATCAATCGTTCCGGTTCGGCAACGAAATTGTCGATCACCAGCAGCGTGGCTTTTTCGGCGCCGAATTCTAATTTTTGAATTCGGATGTCCCGATGGAGATTGAGAATCATCGTGGCTTAGAAACGCTATTAGCTCGCGCGCTGCGGGCCCCATACGTCCACGCCGGCCTTGCAGTATCGATCGATGAATTCTTGATGCGTCGGCATTCGTTCGACGGCGTTTGCGATCGGGTTTCTGATGCCGTCGAGCAGGCCTTTCAGCTGCTCGTCCGAAAGGGCGCGCGTGAGTTGATGGTAGTGTGCCGGCAGGATTCCCTGGCCGAGCATGACGTGAGTCCAAGAGTCCAATTTGAATAGCTCACCGTCGGCTTGCCACGCATGCGCGCGCTCTTGGAACATCGCAATACGGCGCGATAGCGACTCGGGTACTTCCATCTCTCGGCAATGTTTCCAGAAGCCTTCGGTGCGCTCATTGACCTTGTAATGCAGGATGATGAAGTCGCGGATACGCTCCATCTCGGTACGTGCTTGATCGTTGTATTCATCTGCAAACGATTGGGTTACACCGCCAAAGGGGAAGAGCTGAATCAGTCGTATCACGCCCGTCATGACTACGTGGATGCTCGTTGACTCTAGCGGCTCGACGAATCCGCTCGCCAAGCCCAGCGCCAGCACGTTCTTGTTCCACACTCGTAAACGTCGGCCCGGACGGAATCGGATCACGCGCGGATCGGCGATGTTTTTGCCTTCGATAGATCGCATCAACTCGTCGGTTGCCTGCTCGTCGGATTCGAACCGGCTGCTGTACACAAGGCCGTTTCCAACGCGATGCTGCAGCGGAATGCGCCAGCGCCAGCCCGCCTGATGGGCGATGACGCGCGTGTATGGAACTGCTGGACCGACGGACTCGGTCTGTACTGCTGCCGCACGGTCGCAGAGTAGCCATTGATTCCAGTCTTCATAGCCGGTCTTCAACGTCTGCTCGATCAACAAGCCGCGGAAGCCTGTGCAGTCGATGAAGAAGTCGCCCTCGACGGTCTGCCCGGACTCGAGGGTGAGTGCCTCGATGAAGCCTGTTTCAGCATTCTGCTTTACTTCTTTGATTTTGCCTTCGATGCGTTTCGCCCCGAAGCCTTCCGAAAATTTGCGCAGGAATTTTGCATAAATGCCAGCGTCGAGATGATATGCATAGTTGATTTCGGATTGAGGCGATGTAAAAAACTTCTTCGCCTTTGCGGCCTGCAGCTCGATGCAGTAGTCGCCGAGTTCCGATTGAATTCCTTTAGCGAGACCATGCAGCCAAAAGTGGTGGAAGTCGCAGGCCCATGTCGATTTGCCCGTGATGCCGAACGGATGGATGTAGTGATCGGTACCGGTGCGCCAGCCTTCGAAAGAAATGCCTAGCTTGAAAGTGGCGGCCGTGGCACGCATGAACTCCTGTTCGCCAATGCCGAGTAAACGATGAAACGTCCGAATCGGTGGAATGGTCGATTCGCCCACGCCGATGGTGCCGATCTCTTCGGACTCGATCAGCACGATTTCCAACAGATCGCGAAACTGATGCGACAATGCAGCCGCAGCGACCCATCCGGCGGTGCCGCCGCCAGCGATTACAACCTTACGTACTTCGCGTGTGCTCACGATTTCCTCGGCTTAGATTCGGCGAAAAGAGTTCCGCGCAACACTAATGCGCGTGGCTGTTGGTATCAACGATTCAATTTGTTCAGGAGCATCGCGCGCAGTGTCCGAGCACTGTCTTCATCCATTGGGCCCAAAATACCTCGAGCCTGCTGCGGAAGATGCTCGCCAGCGCGTTGCGCATCGCCAAAGACGTAGTACTCGAAGACGTCTTTCCACGCCTGCTTTTCTCGCTCTGGACGATCCCGAATTGCCCACAGGGCGTGATAGAGCGCGTTCATGGGGGAGGGGATGTACGCGGGCGAAGAACTCCACCAATAGTTCACCAGCGTGTTGAACGGGCTCAAGCCTTGTACGTGATGCCACCACATGCTCGGTACGAAGATCGCGTCGCCGGGCTCCAGCAACGCGGTTTGTCCCGCCGCGAGCGCATCGCGAAAGCGCGGATACTTTTCGAAATCGAGACTATCGAAATCGACAACACTGATGGCTTGCCCACCTGGAGTGGGTTCAAGCGGGCCGGGGTAGAGGTTGAAGATCTGTTCTGGGGGGAAAAGCGTGAATCGTCGTTTGCCGACCGCACAACATGCGATGTTATTCGGCGCGTCGTAGTGACAAGAAGCGGTCGTACGATTGCCGATCCAGATGGTGGGGGCGGCGTCCTTGATCGCGTCCGGGAACGTGATGTCGTTCGCCGTGCGAAAGCCGGGTAAACAACTGTCTACTAGGAGTGATGCGACATAGTAGGTCGGCGGCTGATCGTCGCTGAGGTGAGACTCGATTTGAGTCAGAACCTCATCGAGTCGATCTCTGCGCACGACACAATTCAACGCGGTGAAGTCTGGTGTATAGAACGGACGGCCTTTGATCGCTGGTTCGCCATAGGTGTACTGCACGGGTTTGCCGTTGTATGACGCGCGAAGATAACCAATCGCAGCGCAATCTGATTGCGATCCGATGCGAACGAGCTCCCAGTTCTTGACGAGGCCTTTCAAGACCGCCGGCTGTCCGGAACTCGTGAGCTCATCGATGGGGAGGCGATCGGGTTGAACGTCGTTCAGGACCCTCACGGTGTGGGCGACTTCAATCATCTTTTCTGAATACTTTGCGCGGCGCTGCAGCAGTATAAGGGAAACGGCTTAGCCAGCACGTGATGCTCACGCTGCACTTGCGATTCGTTCTGAACCAATCCAACCACTTTGTGATATTCGTACGCGGATGAACATCAATGACTACTTGATCGCGCAGGAAGGCAAGGACTGGAGTCGACTCCTTAGCTACTGGATTCCGCCGTTGCCCGCGCAATTCGGATTGTGGCTGGTGAATCGCCTCGGGGACGTCTTCGCGGTTGCCGAAAACGAATCCATTCTGCATTTGGATGTCGGAACTGGTGAGTGCACTGAAGTCGCTCGCAATCGAGAGCATTTCGCCCAAATTCTGGACACAGGCGAGAATGCCCAGAAGTGGCTCAGATGGTCTCTCGTGGACGATTGTCGGAGGGCAGGAATGCACCTCGGTGCACTTGAGTGTTACGGATTTAAGATCCCTCCCACGCTCGGAGGCGACTATGAGGTGGCGAATCTCGCCCCGACCAACCTGGCCGTTCACTACTCGTATCAGGCCTACATCTGCAAGCAAACGCAGGTGTACTGGGTGCCGCCAGCTTAGGCGGCGGATTTGACGGTCAAGAAAGTGTTCAACGTCAAACGGCCGGTGCGGGGATTCGGATCGGGTACGAAGCCGCGCGGCACGTTGACCGAGTGCAGCATATTCCCGCGATAAATCAGCACTCGGTTGAACGCCGCGTCGTACTTTGCAATTCGCTCGAACAGCTCTGTATCGCCTTCCACGTACTGGTGCGGAGGTAGTCCGTTTTCGCGAACCTCCGCATTTACGGTGCGGATATACCGTTCCTGAACGTCAGCCGTGACGATCTCCAGCCCAGTGCTTCTGTGGCGGTAGAACGATGTGCCGCCTAGATCGGAAATGTAGTGCAAGAGAGCGATCCGATTTGGATCCACCGAATCGAAATGCGGCACACGTTGGAAGGGGACCAACTTCTCGGGATGCGTTGTCACCAACGAGAACGTCGAATCCGTGATGACGAGATTATCAGGGAGGCCGAAGGTCGAGCAGATCAGCTTCGTAAATTTCTGAACGATGCCTAGCGCATACTCCGGCGGAGCGCTCGAACGCAGGCCCGGGTAATACAACGAGCGCGGACGATAGTCCTGCCGTTGCGCCGCAATGTCGATGAGCCTTTCCGCGTCGGGCCACGCATTCTCGATGACAAGAACTGGGGCGCGCTCCTTGCCCACATAGTCGACTCTAGATTCCATGGCTTCTATGCAGCCTTTCATTCAGGCTGATTGGCGCTTTCGCTGCTTAATGGCCATTAGGCGCTGAACGTTGCTGAGCGACGCCGCCACGAGAAATGCGCCCTGCAAAAAGCCGGCTTTATTCAGCTTTTCCAACGCTGCGCCGTCGAGAGCTGCGAGCTTGGTTTGATTGATCGTCTCGAGACCTACGAGGCTATACCCCTCGTTCTCATTGAGTTTGATTTCAACTTTCACTGGCTCGATGAGTTCGAATTCGAGGAATGCAGCGAACATGGCTTTGCTGACCTCGATTCCATCGCGAATGCCCCGAAGCACGTTTGCAATGTAATCGAGATAGGGGCTGTTTCCGCCTTGCGGTAGGAATACAGGCTCTCCTTCAGTGCGGCTCACCCGTGGGTGTTCCATGTCTACGTGGATCACAGGTTCCTTACGGACCTCGCCATCGATCTCCTGATCTTGGAATCCGATCAGAAAGGGTCCGCGCGCGATGACTCCCGGAATGTAATTGGCGCGCCACATGTCGCCTTCCAGGAAGAGATTTTCGTTCTTCTCGAAGCCGAGTAGTGCAACCGACTGGTATTCGTTCGTGGCCGGATCCTTGCGAAAGAAGATCGGGTATTCACGCTGCACATCAGCGAATTCGGTCGGGAAGGTGAGGACCGTCGGAACGTTGTCTCCGAACTGAGCGCCAAAGCGGCGAATCACCCGCAGGTCCTTGTGGGCGACATTGTTGAGCATTACGTGTTTCGGCATGTCGTTGATCTTGCTTGACTGAGAGAGCCGCAGTCGCGGTGCTGCAATTGGGCTCGGAAGGATATTTCACATCCCCGAAAAGAAGAAGGCCGCTGTTGCCAGCGGCCTTCTTCGGTCCTTAGCCGTTAGGCTCTGAACCGTTACACCGAAATGTAGCGATTAGAACTTGTAACGGGCACCGATCGCATAACGTGGCGACTGGTCTTCCAGTCTCCACACCTGCTTAGTCGAACGACCGTGCCAACGGACATCTTCACCCGTGAGGTTGATCGCTTCCAACGACAGCGAGAGGTGCTCGTTGAAGTTGTAGCCCACGCTCAAGTCGTATTGGTCATACGCCTCGACGTAGATCGGGTTGTTGAAGCTGCCGAAGTTGCCATTCGAAAGGAACTCATCGCGCCAGTTGTAGGCGAGACGAGCGGAGATGCCGAACTTCTCGTACATCAGCACAACGTTCGCAGAGTCGCTCAAGCCGATCAGCGCAAACTGGCTGCTGTTCGGATTGTTGGCGTTCTCGTACTGGGTGCTGCCGTCGACCATGGTGTAGTTCGCCAAGATGCCGAACCCGGTTTCACCCAAGAAGTACTGACCGCCGAACTCCCAGCCATGGATCGTCGCTTCCTTGTTGTTGACCGGACGGCCAACGCGGAAGATGTAATCCGGATCATCATCACGCGGGAGCAGGTCGTACTGCGTCGCCCACGCAATGTGCTGCGCGTTGGTCGCATTGTACGCGCCTGCGCCGCCTGCCCAGAACACGCCGTCCTTGTCGGTGAAGCCGCCAGGATGCTCCATCATAGCCATCATCGTGAACAATGCGGTGTCATCCGTGCCAGCCCCTGCAGCTTGCAATGCAGCAAGCGCTGCTTGGGCACGCGGTCCACCCGTCTGGTTCTTGATGTTCTTGCCACCCAAACCAACGATGGCTTCATCGAAGTTCGCATTACCGATGAAGTTCACGATGTCCTTCGTGAAGTAGCCCGCCGAAATGTAACCCGTATCAGAGAAGTACCACTCCAACGACAAATCGACGTTGGTCGATTCGAGCGGGAGCAGTGCTGGATTCTGAGCGCCGCCGGTTGCCTGGAAGCCGTTCAGCGTCGAGCCACCAGGGCCGTTCGGGTTCACTGCGTTCGTCAGGTTGCCGTAGTTCGCACGAGCAATCGTCTTGCTGTACGAAGCACGAGCCTTCAACGAATCGAGCAGGCCGATGTCGAAGTCCAGGCTCGGGAGGACGTTTGTGTAGTGTCCAGTGCCGGTCGTCGTCACGCTCTCGGCCGGATCGCCGGTGCGAGTCACCTGGAAGTCGTTATCGTCTTGCCAGGTCAAGTACTTCACGGGCAGGACGGTCGAGGTTGACGTCACGTCCGTCGACTCATAGCGAGCACCTGCAACGATGTTGGCCGGCATGTTGCCGACATCTGCGTGCAATGCGTACTGCAAGTAGAAGGCGGTCGTCTTTTCCTGCACGTCGTTGTTGTTGTTATAGCCCGGGTTGTAGCGCAGCTTGCCATCTGGAGCCGCATCTTCGCTCCAATTGGTGTAGCCGTTCTTCATCGCCCACAAGCCGATCTGGTCGGCATTGCCGCGGAAACCGCCGGTGGGCGCTCCATTGGCATTGAAATCGTCGAATTGACCCGTGATGCTGAACGGAGTCATCAAAGCGAACAGATCCGGATACTTGCCGAGGTCAGCCACGCCCCAGTCGCCCATGGCGAGATAGCCGCCGGAAGTCCGCTGCTTCATGTCCATGTCGCGCGTTTCGAGGCCGAATTGCAAGCGACCTTCGTCGAACTTGATGGCGTTATCCAAGTGCACTTGCTTCACTTCGGTCGTCTGCTCCTGCACGCTGGTGCGAAGCACCTGCGAACCGAAGTGGCCCGCGTCGAAAGTGACGTCCGGGTTGCCACCTGAGCGTGCAACGAGCGCGTCCGTGTCTGCGTACAGAGCGCGTCCAGCAATCGGCAAGCCGTTGTTGAACTGGAATGTCTGGCTCCATGCGTTCGTGGAGTTCACGCAGATCGGATCGCCGCCCGAGGGATTCGGAGCGAATCGCAAGCATTCCGAAGGATACTTGCCGGCCACGCTGACAGCAGTCTGGCTGGCGCCCGTGATGCCGTCATTCGGGGTAGTCTTGGCCTTCGAATCATGAACGTCCAGACCAATGTTGAATCGGTCGCTCACATCCCAGTTCATATTGAAACCGAGTGAGTTCAACTGATTGCGTTGGTCGTTGTGCTGCTGCTCGTAGCCGAAATCCTTGCCGGAGCCGGTGTTTTCGTCGAGCAGAACTGGCGTGGCGACTTCTTCACCCGTGTCGAACACAACGTGAGTGAAGCCGTTGCGCTGCATCCACACCGTCTGTTCGCTGCGATCTTCAGTGATGTCGTTGCGAGCAAAGGTGTAGTCAAGGGTCAACGTCATCGTGTCGGCCGGTGCGAACTGAACTACGGCCTGCGCATTGGTGCGCTCGCGGGTCAGATCGGAGAAGGCGTAACGAATGTCGTTGGGGATGCCGTACAGCTGACCGACGGACGGTGCGTTCTCGATGTTTGCATTCGCAGCAAACGGACCAAGCTGGTTGTTACCGTTGACGTCGCCAACCTTGTCCATGTTCGGCTGCCAAGCTTGGATGTTCCAGTTGTTGACTGTCGCTTGGATCGAGCCTGCATTGCGCTTCTGGTAGCTGGCGTTCAAGCCGATGCCCCAGGTCTTGTCCGGATTCGCGTAGCTGAAAATGCCGGACACTTCAGGAGTGATGTCGCTGCCGATCTTGTTGCTGGTGTCGTCGACGGCCTTCACGCCGAGATTCAACACCAGACCATCGTTATCGAACGGACGTGCAGTCTTGATGTTTACAACTGCGCCGATACCGCCGGATGAGATGTCAGCACGTCCGGTCTTGTAGACCTCGACGCCGCTGATGGCTTCAGCTGCCAGTTGGGCGAAGTTGAACGAGCGGCTGCCTGAGCCTTGACCGCCAGTGATCACGTCGCCGCTGCCGAAGCCTTCCGCGCCAGGCATCTGGCGACCATTCAAGGTCACCAGGTTGTACTGAGGACCGAAGCCGCGGGCTGTGACGAGTGCGCCTTCGCCGTTACGACGGTCAATGGACACACCAGTGATACGTTGCAGCGCTTCCGCCAGGTTGGTGTCAGGGAACTTACCGATGTCTTCGGCATTGATCGCGTCCACCACGCCGACTGCATCGCGCTTAATTTCCATCGCGGCTTTCAAGCTGCCGCGCAAGCCAGTAACCACGATCTCTTCCAACTCGTCACCAGACTGTGCGTCTTGTGCGAAAGCTGGGTTGATCAAAACCGCGCCACCAACGATGGTGAACAGGGCTTTGGACTTAAAGGGAAACCCCTTAAGGTTTGCTTTCTTCGATTTCATACGGATTGGTTCTCCCGGTCTATCATCTCTATTAGACGACCATCGCTATTCGCTTCCGCACTCGCATCGCTGTTGCCAGAAATCTGCGAGAGCATCCCCGAGCGACTTTTCACCCCTTTCCCCCTGATCAGGAAAGAGGCGCCCGTGTTGGGCGGCGCCGACTGCCAAACCGTTGCCGGATGGCCACCGGAACCCCCCGCCCATTACGGAAGTGGCGACGCTACCACTACTTAATTCC
>DASTSB010000309.1:0-2566 GCA_035760885.1 Steroidobacteraceae bacterium
CGCCTGCAGATCCACCGACATATCTTCCGGCCGATAGAAACTCGCCAGCTTCAGATCTTTCGCCGCCGCGCGCAGGTTGATCGGCGCGGTACCCGTGACCTCCACCCACACCCCGCGACCATATTCATTGCCTTGGCCGACGTCGGTGTTGTTGCCGTTACGCCCCAAGCGCAAGCCATAGATGCTGCCTGCGGCCCATGGCGACTGATCGAGCGATGCGATCGAAGGATTGCTCGAATTCCACAGCGCGGCAGGAATGAACTTCACCAATGCGCCACCGGGATTGCCAAGACCGCCGCTGCCGGGGCGATTTTCATCCGTGTAATACACGACACCGTTCGGCAGGATTCCTAAGCCTTCGAACGAGAATTGGCCGAGGGCGGGACGGCTCACGACGTGAGTCGGATCGGACGTCGCGCCGAATCCCGAAGCAGGGACTGCAACATTGGTCGTGTGCAACGGATCGAGGATCTCAATAATGCGCCCCTTGGTGCCGGCTTCTTCGCCCGCGACGATCGTGCCCCACGGCGTGCGTCGAATTGGATCGCAACTGGAGAGGCCTGAGCTGATGATGTTTTCGACGGCACCATCCTGCAAACGAATACGTTGCACGCCGACTTGGCTGCTGCCCTGCTCGTTGCACGCAATGATGTGCGTCGGCGCAAAGTCGTTCGGCCACAGCACCATCTGATCGACGTTGGGCGCGAGGTTGGACGCGGCACTCACGACGCGCACGCGCAATCCAGGAGCCACCGTGAGCAGCTTGGCCGCATTCGCTTCAGCTTGTTGCTGGGTCAACGAAATACTGGAGGATTCGCCTAGCGGGCGTGCGATACCGAACAATTCTTCGGACTTGGCATGAATCATTTGTTCGTATTGTTCGCCGACATCGCGGCCGTAGCCGTGATCATCGTGGCCGTGCGCGTACGCGCCGGATGCCATTGCGCTGGCGATAGCGAAGGCAATGAGCTTCTTCATCAAGGTCTCCTCGGAAGTGGATAGCGAATTGCGAGCGAAGCCGGACGGCTTCGAGCCCAGCGCAGCCAACGTACCGAGGCCGAGTGACAGGTACGTGAAAGTGATGTGACGCGTAGCGCTACAGCGCGTCGAGAAATTTCAGCAGCGCTGTGCGATCCGCCTTGGAAAGACGCGTGAATGCATCGCGCGCTCCCTGCGCTTCCCCGCCATGCCATAGCACCGCTTCTTCAAGCGAACGCGCGCGTCCGTCGTGCAGGAAGCGGGTGTGGCGATTCACAATTGCAGTCAAGCCAATGCCCCACAGCGGCGGGGTGCGCCACTCGCTGCCGCTCGCTTCGTACTCAGGCCGGCCGTCCGCAAGCTCAGGACCCATGTCATGCAAAAGCAGATCCGTGAACGGATGAATGCGCTGCGCGCGCAATCCTTGGGGCGCGTTGCTGGACGCGGTGAGAGTCGGGACGTGGCACCCCGTGCAACGGATCTGTTCGAACAGGGTTGCGCCTTGCTGCACCTCTTGAGTCTCGAAGCCTCTTGCCGCAGGCACAGCGAGCGTTTGTGTGTAGAACGTGAGCCGCTCGAAGAAGTCATCTTTCATCTCCGGCTCGGCACCTGAACTGCCCGTTGGCGCGGCAGCAGCGGCGATTTGTCCTGCAGCAATGTTCTCCTGCGGAAACAAAGAAGTCGTGATGCCGATATCGCCCACCGCCGCGCTCGCGTTGTGTTGACGCAAGGAGAGCTGATTCGCTTTCCAACCGAAGCGTCCCAACTCGCGCGATTGAGTTTCTGCATCCCAAACCCAATTCGGCTTACCGGAGATGCCATCGCGATTCGCATCTTGCGGATCAGCGAGCGCTACGATGTCCTCGCTCGCCACCGATTCGAGCAAGCCCAAGCCGAATACGGGCGTCGCAATCCGCGGCGAGATCTGCACATCCGGCGGGAATGCGCCGAATGCAAGATCGACGAATTCATACGCAGGAACGACGAGCGTAAACGGCGTGCCGTCTGGATAGTTTCCGTGTCGGTCGGTGAATCGCACCACCGTGCGCCCTTCGGCGGGCACTCCTTGGATGGCACGTTCGTTGAGTTGATCCCCGTAGTGGGGCAGCGGAACGACACCTCCATGAGCACTCGCTCCAGGCACGCTCAAACGGATGAGCATCGATTGCAGCGGCTCGAGCGGCGATTCGGGTGGCCGCCCACGACCGTCACGTGTGTGGCATGCAGAGCACGACACGCGATTGAACACCGGTCCGAGTCCGTCGAATGCATCGACGGATGCTGGAGCGGTCACCCAGTTGGTGTTGAAGATGCGATTGCCGAACGTGAATTTTCGAAGATCAGCCAAGTGCATATTCGGCAGCGGTCTTGCGAACGCATTCTCGTTGGTGACTGCCACGGTCGTATCGCCCCCAAGCTTGGCATCCAACCATGCCGGTGCTGCGGTCTGACGCCGAGTGCTGCGCCGGCCTGTTTGAACAGGCGGGTCTGAGTTTGCAACGACGTAATCAGCGCTTCGACCTTCGCGCGTTCCGGACTGCCGGGCGGCGTCGACAGGGTGCGATCGAAGGGCCGATCGAGCGCTTGT
>DASTSB010000310.1:0-3233 GCA_035760885.1 Steroidobacteraceae bacterium
GCACCGAGAACAGACTCGTGGAGAACAGCGGATTGGAGACTCGCGCCGCATGCAGCCAATACGCAACCAGACTCGCAAGCCCATATACAAGAAGAACGAGCACCAACGCACGCCCAAGACCCAACTCGCCGATGCCATCCAAGGCGATCGAAATCGCGGCCATCCCACTTGCGATCAACAAATAACCAGCCCCATCCAGGCGGCTGTGTTGCGCGTGACGCTCATCGGGCATGTAACGCAGCGTCGCGAGTGCGCCGATAAATCCGATCGGCACATTGATCAAGAAGATCCAGTGCCACGATGCTTGTTCCGCCAGCCATCCGCCGAGCGTGGGGCCAATGAGCGGACCGATCATTCCTGGAATCGCAACCACACTCATCGCACGCAAGAACTGTTGATGCGGGAACGCTCTCAGGACCGCAAGTCGGCCGATTGGTAACAGCATCGCACCACCTGCGCCTTGCAACACGCGCGATGCAACGAGTTGCGTCAGCGTGCGCGACATCGCGCATAGCACGGAACCGATCACGAACAAGGTGATCGCGGAGAAGTAGGCGCGCTTCGTCCCGAAACGATCGGCAACCCATCCCGATGCTGGAATCAACATTGCCATCGTCAATGCGTATGCAATCACCACCGACTGCATCCGCAATGGACTTTCGCCCAAACTCCTCGCCATCGACGGCAATGCCGTATTCACGATGGTGGAATCCAGCATTTGCATGAAGAACCCGACCGCGACGAGTCCGAGCAGCATTCGATCGGGAATTTTTTTCGTGGTGTCGATCACGCGGAATGGTTAGCAGAACAAGTGGACTGATCTAATGCGCGGCCGGGGAAATCTTTCCATGCATCCTGTTCATCCTGTTAATCCTGTCTAGAGTTTCTTTTCTCCTGTTTCCAGATCAGAGCAAGAGCTTCGACAGGATGAACAGGATTGACGGGATGCTCGGAGCGAAGACATCTGAAGCGGAATGAAGAGGCAAGCCCTGCGGGCAGGGTAGCCGTTGGCAAGCAAGCCCTTCGGGCAGGCAAGCCTAACGGCAGACCAGAGACGGAATTGAAAGGCGAGCCCTGCGGGCAAGGTACCCTGCGCGCGAGCGCTTCCTCGTTCATCTTGTTAATCCTGTCTAGTTAATCCTGTCTAGATCTCTCCCTTACGTATCCCAGCAGAGGCAATGGCGTGCGAGCTGATGTTGCAGATGTCCTAAGCCACCGCCGCAACGATCAGCAGAACAAATCCAACCACTGCAATCAAAGCATGGACGTACATCACCGGCTTCGGCAGCAGTTCGCGTTTTTCTTGGAAGCCGAGATTCAAATAGAGGCCGCCAAGTGCTGCAAGGATCAGCAAGATGGTTCCCCACAGCGCGTACTTCGGAATACCGATCGTAAACGCAGCAAACAGCAACAGGGTCAAACCCGCTGCCGCCAACAACCCGTGCAGCATCGCAAGCCATGCTGGGGGGTTGCGCTCGCCCGTCGCTCTCACGCCCGCCATCACTAACCCGCCGGCAGCGGCAATGGCGAAAAGGGCGATGGCTGTCCACAGAAAAATCTGAACGCTCATGATCGGCTCTCCCAGGGACGTGCAATTGGCCCCCTCATTCGGATGACGAAGCGGGTCGGTTGGAGGTTCCCACGATCATTCATACGCACCGATAAAAGACGCGCATACATGCAAACCTCATAGTGCATCAGGCCAGATGCAGAAATTCCGCATTGCCCTTCATGTGTTATGTACCGGGCACAATCCTGAAATCGCGAACCACACCACCATCAAGAGCGCGGAGTGCCGCCTGGTACTCCGGACTGTCGTGAACCGAGGCCGCATGTTCAACGGAATCGAACTCGATGAGCACCGTGCGTTCGAGCATGCCGTCTTCATACGCTTTCGCTGCAGTGCCTCGAGCCAAGAACCTCCCGCCGCCAGCCTCAATTGCGGGCCCCGCGAGCTTTGCGTACGCCGCGAGTTTGTTGGCATCGATAATCTCGCGATAGAAAGTGATCCAGTAAGCTTTGGCCATGTGCGTTCTCGAATGGAGGTGGGATCCCAATTGTAGCGTTGCGGAGTGGTCATTGTGCCGCACACGAGACTAAGACCACCTCGCCTATCTCGCCGCATTGGGCATAGCACGCGCAAGCGCCACGCAGAATGTCGAACCGCGATCGGGCTCGCTGTCCGCCCATACGCGACCGCCCATTCTGATTGCAGCCTTGCGCACTAAGGCGAGGCCCATTCCCGTGCCGGCGTACTCGTTAGGGCTCAAGCGGTGGAATATTTCAAAGATCTTCTCTTGGTAGTCGCTGCTGAAGCCCACTCCGTTGTCGCTCACACGCAGGATGTATTGACGCTCATTCACCAGTGAGTCGACGCGAATCTGCAATGGTCGATGCGGGCTTGCGAACTTAAGCGCGTTGTCGATGAGGTTGCGAAGGATGATTGCCAATCCTTCGCGATCAGCCAATACGTGCGCGTGATCGAGACTCACATCGAGCGTGGCGTGGGCAGCATCTATCGCAGCCGACATGGAGTCGAGAACCTCATCGAGGCAGTCGTTGCAATCGAGTTCGGCAATTCTTTGATCGCGATGTTCGATACGCGAATAGTCCAGCAATCCGTCGATCAGCGCTGACATTCGTAGCGATCCCTCCCCTACTCGCGCGACCAGATCACGTTCCTTTTCCGTCAACCGGTCGTGTGCGCTTTCGCTGAGAAGCGCCGTGTAGCCGTTGATCGCACGCAGTGGCGCTCTTAGATCGTGGGCCACTGCGTAGGAGAAACTTCTCGACTCTCGATAAGCATCGCTCAATGCTTCCGTTCGTTCTGCGACGCGCGATTCCAGGTCCTGCGCGAGTTCGCGATATCGCGTTTCGCTCTCGCGCAGGGATGCCTCACTCTTGCGCAACGACGCTTCCAAGTCTTTGAACCTCGTGATGTCGACCTGCGAGCCCATCATGCGAGCCGGGCGGCCTGTCTCATCGAACAACATCATGCCCCTCGCCATCATCCATCGATAGGTTCCATCTCGATGTCGAAGACGATATTCACTCATGTATTCGCCGGAGGGCGAGGCAAGGAATTTTCTCAAGGCTTTGACGGTGTGCTCTCGATCTTCGGGATGTAAACGCCGACTCCACTCATGATAATCATCCGGTACTTCTTCGGGCTGATGGCCAACCTGTCGCTTCCACTCGGAAGAAAGTCTCAGCGAGTTGGCACGAACGTCCCA
>DASTSB010000311.1:0-10097 GCA_035760885.1 Steroidobacteraceae bacterium
CATGAAAGAGCATGCAACTGAGTATTACGCGCCGAAGAATTTCAACTTCTGGTACTACTTCGGTTCCCTTGCGTTGGTCGTTCTCGTGATTCAAATCGTCACGGGGATCTTCTTGACGATGAACTACAAGCCCGCGGCTGCGGATGCATTCGCTTCAGTCGAATACATCATGCGCGATGTGGAATGGGGCTGGTTGATTCGCTACATGCATTCGACCGGCGCCTCCGCCTTCTTCATCGTCGTTTATCTGCACATGTTCCGCGCACTGATGTACGGCTCGCACAAGAATCCCCGCGAGCTCGTGTGGATTTTCGGCATGTTGATCTATCTGTGTCTGATGGCCGAAGCGTTCTTTGGCTACCTGCTACCTTGGGGAAACATGTCTTACTGGGGCGCGCAGGTTATCGTTTCGCTATTCGGTGCCATTCCGGGCATCGGCGAATCGCTGGTGGAATGGATTCGCGGCGATTACTACATCTCCGACATCACGCTGAATCGCTTCTTTGCGTTGCACGTCATTGCGTTGCCGCTCGCGTTGATCTTCCTCGTGATTGCGCACATCTTCGCGCTGCACGAGGTCGGTTCGAACAACCCCGACGGCATCGAAATCAAGAAAGTGAAGGGGCCGGATGGTCATCCTGTGGATGGCATTCCATTCCACCCTTACTACACGCTTAAAGATCTGGTTGGATTTGTCGTGTTTGCAGCGCTCTTCTCGTGCGTCGTGTTCTTCGCGCCGGAGATGGGAGGCTACTTCCTTGAGCACGCGAATTTCGATCCTGCGAACGCACTGCAGACCCCTGCGAACATCGCGCCGGTTTGGTACTTCACGCCGTTTTACGCAATCTTGCGCGCGGTGCCGAACAAGCTGCTCGGCGTCGTATTGATGGGCTTGGCAGTAGTTTCGTTCTTCTTCTTGCCCTGGTTGGATCGCTCGAAGGTCAAGTCGATCCGCTACCGCGGGTGGATCTACAAGGCGTTCTTGTTCGCCTTCGCGATCAGCTTCATCGGATTGGGCTATTTGGGAATGCAGCATCCAACGCCAGCCACTGTGCTCGCGGCTCGGGTGTTCTCTGCAATTTATTTCGCATTCTTTGCTCTGATGCCCTGGTACACGAAGATCGATCAGACCAAGCCAGTGCCGGAGCGGGTGACCTATCATGCTCATTAATACTCGGGTGCGTGCGTTTGTCCTGAGCCTCGCGCTGGTTGCACCATCACTATCGTTCGCCGCCGAACACAATCCGGCGGTCCATCCTGCCAACATAGATGTCGGCAACGTTGCATCGCTGCAGCGTGGCGCGCGTAACTTCGTGAACTATTGTTCGGGTTGCCATTCCGCACGGTACGTGCGGTATAGCCGCCTGGCCCAGGATCTGGGATTGACCGAAGCCCAGGTGATGGAGAACCTGATGTTCAATGGCGAGCGCATCCATGACACGATCAAAGTGTCGATGCGACCTGACGACGCCAAGCGTTGGTTCGGCGTGACTCCGCCAGACTTGTCGTTGATGGCTCGCAGCCGCGGCCCGGACTACATCTATTCGTTCCTGAAGTCCTTCTACATCGACCCGAGCCGCCCGACCGGCGTAAACAATCTCGTTCTACCCGGTACGGCCATGCCTCACGTGCTGTGGCCATTGCAGGGCTATCAGAAGGCGGTGTACGACGGCGAGAGCGATCCTGAGCACAACACTGTGCACAAACGTTTCAAGGGATTCGACTTGGTCGAGCCGGGCCAGATGAATCCCGAGGAGTACGATCAGTTCGTTCGCGATACCGTGAACTTCTTGGCTTACATCGGCGAGCCGATTCAGCTCCAGCGCCGCAGCCTCGGAATCAACGTGTTGGCATTCTTGTTCGTATTCTTCCTGCTGGCCTACTTCCTAAAGAAGGAGTACTGGAAGGACGTGAAATGATGCGTTGGTGCGAAACTTCGCATCTCGTTCATTCGTTGCTCTGACACATTTCGGGGGCGCACCGCCGTGATGACGCTCTTTTCCAAAGCTGACGATCCGTGGAGCCATCGCACGCGGATCGTCCTTGCCGAAAAGAGCATCCACGTGGAGACCATTGACGTCCACGAGGGCAATCTCCCGGAAGATCTTCTGGATCTAAATCCGTACCACACAGTGCCGACATTGGTCGATCGCGATCTCGTCCTGTACGACTCGCGTGTGATCATCGATTACCTCGACGAGCGCTTCCCCCATCCTCCGCTAATGCCAATCGACCCAGTCGCGCGCGCCCAATTTAGGGTGGCGCTGTATCGCATCGAACGCGATTGGTACAGCTTGGCGGATCAGGCGAACGATCCAGATCGCAAACAAGGGCTGAAGCCGCGCAAGGTGCTGCGCGACAGCGTCCTGGCGAGCGCTGACGTATTCAAAGCAAAACCCTATTTCTTGTCTGACGAGTTCTCGTTGGTGGACGCGACCATCGCGCCGATTCTTTGGCGTTTGCTGGCGTGGGAGCCGGACATCACTCAGCACGCTCCGATCATTTCCAAGTACGCGAACCTCATTTTCTCGCGCCCGGCGTTTCGTCACAGTCTGTCGCGTGTGGAACAGGAGATGCACGCCTGATGACAGAGACGATGGTCAAGTCGCGACGTCCCTACTTGCTGCGCGCAATGCACGAATGGATCAGCGATAGCATGCAGACGCCGCACATTGTCGTAGATGCGTCTATCGATGGCGTACAGGTGCCGCGTCAGTACGTGCAGGGCGGCAAGATCATTCTCAACGTCAGCCACAGCGCCACGAGTGGTTTGAGTCTGGGAAACGAACTGATCTGCTTCCGAGCTCGGTTCGGCGCCACGACATTCGATGTCAGCGTACCGGTGCAGGCGGTGCTCGGAATCTATGCGCGCGAAACGGGACAGGGAATGCTGTTCTCCGAAGCGGATGCGCCACCCCCAAGCCCACCGCAATCGCCTAAAGATCAGACGAGTGCCACGGGCGAGCACAAACGGCCCAAACCCACCTTGAAGGTCGTCAAGTAGTCAGGCGTCTGTGCTCAGGGGTTGAGCCGACTGGCGCTCCACGAGTTCGCAGCGAATTCGCTGGCGCGCGGTTCTAGATGCCGCGTCCACACGGCGCGATCGTGAATCCGGTTCGGGCCCTCCATCCACAATTCGACACTCTCGAGCCACAATCGGAACCCGCCCCAGTGCGAAGGCCGCGGCACCACACCTGTAGCCGCGCCCGGCGCGATGCCCAAGCGGAGCGATGCTTGCGCGACCTGTTCCGCGAGCGCAGCTCGCGAAGCTAACGGTTGACTCTGCTGGCTGGCCCAGGCGCCGATGCGGCTATCCAGTGCGCGGCTTGCAAAGTAAGCGTCGCTCTCTTCGGGAGGGGACTGCACGATGCGCCCCTCGACACGTACTTGTCGATGCATCGAATCCCAGTGGAAGACGCCCGCTGCGTGTGGGTTTGCGAGCAGCTCGCGAGCTTTGCGCGAGTGATAGTTCGTGAAGAACACCAAATAGCCTGCGGCTGCGTCAATGCGCTTACAAAGCACAACGCGTGCGCTGGGTCGGCCCCCTTCGGTCGCGCTCGCCAGCACCATCGCATCCGGATTGGGACGATTGTGCAGCTCTCGCGCCTCACGGAACCACTGTTCGAAGAGCGGGAGCGGAGAGTCGGGCAGCGGTTCGGGGAGCGAATCCATGAAAGCCTCTTGAGACAGGAATACGGCACAGGTGAATGCGGCGCTAACGTAGCATTCGTTCCGCACGCTGAAAACGCCGCACGTGAGGATCTCGGCGCTCTCGCCATTGTCGCGATTCAGCGAATGACTGAACGAACTATCGGAAACTTGCGGGCAATGCGTGGCCTTAGTAAAAGGAGCACGCATCGAACAATTTTGGACCGACTGTGACCCTCGAAGAAATACGAGTCAGACTTTCAGCGCTCGATCGTCAGTTGCTGACGTTGATCGCCGAGCGCCAAGAACTTAGCCGCAAGGTGGCAGAGGCCAAGCAAGCAGAGGGCCGTGGCATTCGTGACTTCGGCCGCGAGCGCGAAGTGCTCATGCAGGCGCGCGCGAATGCTCAGGCGCTTGGAATTTCGCCCGCGTTGGCGGAAAGCGTGATGCGCATGCTCATTCGTAGTTCGCTTACCGCCCAAGAGCGGATTCGAGTGAGCGAAACAGGAAGAGGGACGGGGAAGTCCGCGCTGGTCATCGGTGGTGGCGGAAAAATGGGCCGCTGGTTTACCGACTTCCTCGGTTCTCAAGGATACGCAGTAGTGGTCGCTGATCCCGGTTCGCCGCCGCCGGCCGGCAGCAATGGACGCGAGTGGATGCGCGATTGGCGCGATGCGCCTATGAATACCGATCTCGTCGTGGTCGCAACTCCCATCAAGGTCGCGAATGAAGTTCTCAAAGAGCTAGCCACGCGCAAGCCCTCTGGCGTCGTGTTCGATATCGGTTCATTGAAGACGCCGCTGCGCACGGGCCTTGCAGCGCTCAGAGATGCTGGCGTCCGCGTCACGTCGATCCATCCGATGTTTGGGCCGGATACTGAATTGCTTTCCGGTCGGCACGTCATCTTCGTCGACGTCGGGCACGAAGAGGCTGTGAAGCAGGCGCAGGCATTGTTCGGTTCGACCATGGCCGAGCAAGTGGTGATGTCACTCGATGAACACGATCGACTCATCGCTTATGTGTTGGGGCTCTCTCATGCACTGAACATTGCGTTCTTCACCGCGTTGGCCGAAAGCGGCGAAGCAGCTCCGCGATTGGCGCAGTTGTCGAGCACGACTTACGACGCGCAAGTGGATGTCGCCGCCAAAGTGGCGAACGAGAGTCCAGAGTTGTATTTCGAGATTCAAAGCCTCAACGATTACGGGAACGACTCGCTGCTCGCACTCAAGCGCGCTGTCGATCGTATCTACGACTGTGTGAGTCAACGCGATGCGCAGTCCTTTATCGGCATGATGAATCGCGGGCGGGAATATCTCGCTGGCCGTGAGCGTGAGCGCTAATGAGTGGCAGGGATCTCGAAGCGGAGATTCGAGATCTGCGAGCGCGCATCGCGACGCTCGTTGAGGAGGCCGCAACGAATGAGAAGCTCCTCAAGCGCTCTCAAGAGCGGGAGCTGGAGTTGCTCAAGGCCGAGAACTTGGCCCAGCTATTCGAGGCGATTTGTGGCGGCCTCAAAGTTTCCTATGGCCTTGAATCAGTGACGCTGGTGTTGGCGGATCCACAGCATGAAATCCGTCACTTGCTGATCGCCGAGCACCTCACCACCGCGGATTTTCCCAACGTGATCTTTACCGACGGGCTCGCCGGCATGGCGCCGCAGTTCAACTCATTTCATCGACCTTGGCTCGGTCCTTACATGGGGTGCGACCACCAATTACTGTTCCCGAAAATTACAGGCACCAAAAGCGTCGCGTTGATTCCGCTGCGACGTCATGATCGCTTGCAGGGCAGTTTGAATTTCGGTAGCCCCGATGAAAAAAGATTTTCGCGTCATCTCGCCACGGATTTTCTCGCCCACCTAGGCGTCATCGCTTCGTTTGCAATCGAGAACAACATCAACCGTGCGCGCCTCGTGCGCAGTGGACTCACGGACTTCCTGACCGGCTGGCACAATCGCCGCTATCTCAACGCTCGTCTCAAAGAAGAACTTGCGAGAGCCCAGCGTCAAGGAACGGGCCTCACCTGCCTGCTTATCGATCTGGACAAGTTCAAGCACATCAACGATCAGCATGGGCATCTGGTGGGCGACATGGCACTGCGAGAGGCTGCTCAGAGAGTCGATGCGCACATTCGAGGCAGCGATGCCGCCGCGCGATTCGGCGGTGACGAGTTTGTGGTGCTTGCGCCGGGCATCACGCCAGAGCAGGCGGCCGCTTTGGCTGAGCGCATTCGGCTGGCCGTCTGCGAGACCAAGCTGGAAACCGGTCAGGGCGCGAGTCTGCAGCTCACGGTCTCGATTGGCGTCGCGGGGATCATTCCGCCGCGAGACGAAGCGGATCTCAAGGTCATTGCCGAGCAATTGCTCGCAGAGGCAGACAGCGCGCTCTACAGGGCCAAGCAGCTCGGTAGGAATCGCGTCGAGTTGGCGTAATCGTTAGCTGCGAACACGGCGCATCAAGAACAAGAACAGGGGAACACCGGCGAGTGCGGTGAGCGCGCCCACTGGCAGTTGCCGCGGGGCGAACAACGTACGGGCGGCAAGGTCGGCGATGGACACGAGCGTTCCGCCGAGCAGTGCCGCAGCCGGCAGCACGCGACGATGATCCGAGCCGAGCATCAGTCGTGCGAGATGCGGCGTAACCAGACCGACGAAGCCGATGGTACCCGCGGCCGTGACGGTCAGCGCCGTAAAGATCGAACCGCCGATGAAGATACCGGTTCGCAAAGCATCGACGGGAGCCCCAACAATGCGAGCTTGCGTCTCGCCGCGGGCCAAAACGTTCAATTGCCGCGCGAATGGCTCGCAAAGCGCTACTGCCACGATTAGCACACAGAAGAGAACATCGCCGCGAGCGCTCAGCGAGACATCGCCCATGAGCCAAAACAGCATGTTGCGCAGACGCGAATCATCGCTCAAAGAAAGCAGCAGACTTACGATCGCACTCGCACCGGCGGCAACGACAACCCCCGTGAGTAGCAATCGAGCGGTCGTCCATCCGCCCTCGCCATGAGCCAGTCGGAACACCAGGATCGTTGCCAATAACGCCCCTATTCCCGCGGCAGCGTCGACCACCAAAGTGGTGAGCCCGAGGAGAATCGCGCTTAGAGCGCCGATCGCGGCGCCTCCGGACACGCCCATGATGAACGGATCCGCCAAGGGATTCCTGAGCAGAACCTGCATAAGTGCCCCTGCCAACGCGAGCAATCCGCCGCACGCAAAGGCAGTGAGTGCGCGCGGCAAACGCAAATCGAAGACCAATGCGTGCGCAAGGGATTGCGAATCGGCTAGATCGCGCCAATTCCCATCGAATACGGACACGCTGCCCACCGCGAGCGATAGTGAAAAGGCCAGCGCAGCAGCAAGCGCCAGCAATGCGAAAACGACTTTGGAATTCCCCACGCGTGCAGGTTACGAGTTGGCTGCGAGGCAGTCCACGAATTCGTATGGTTGCGTGGCGTACCATGTGAAACAATTCGGCTCGGTTTTCTTTTAGTAGCTCGAATGTCCGATTTCATTGATGCAGATGGGTTCCGCGCGAATGTCGGGATCGTGCTGATGCGCCCCGATCGACTGGTTTTTTTGGGCGGCAGAACCGGTGGGCGCGGCTGGCAGTTTCCGCAGGGCGGCATGCTGGCGCACGAGAACCCAGAGCAAGCGCTATTCCGCGAACTCAAAGAAGAGATCGGGTTGGATCCTCACGATGTGAAGATCGTCGCGCAAACGCGTCAGTGGTTGCGATACCGATTGCCCAAGCAATACGTTCGCCGCAACAGCAATCCGCTGTGCATCGGGCAGAAACAACGCTGGTTCTTGTTGGAGTTGCTCGGATCGGAGGATCGCGTTCACTTCGATTCCACCTCCGAGCCCGAATTCGAGACCTGGCGCTGGGTGGACTATTGGACGCCAGTGCGCGAGGTCATCTATTTCAAACGCGCAGTGTACGTCCGCGCGTTGGATGAACTGGCGCGGCGTGCGTTCCCCAACGATCCACCTGCGCTTCCGGATTGGACCGCCGAGGAAAAAAACTTGCGCAATCTCGCCCGCCGCCGTGACCAGTTCACGGGCGGGACCGCGCAATCGGACGCCTCAGAACGGTTTGAGCACCGCGAGAAGAACGATTCCGATCAGCAGTAGAGACGGCACTTCATTGAAGAAGCGGTACCAACGATCGCTGTGCTGGTTCCTGCGTTCTCGAAGCGTAATCATCAGTCGATAGCACCAGATGTGATACGCCAGCAGCAGGGCGACGAGTGCGAGTTTCGCGTGAAGCCAGCCGCCGTAGAGAAGGCCGGGGGCGACCACGAGCATCGCGATGCCGAAGACAGCCGTAAGCGTCGCACCGATTGTCATCATCACGAACAGGCGGCGCTCCATCACCACAAACCGCTCCAAACTGACTTCGTCCGAGGTTTGCGCGTGATAGACGAACAATCTTGGGAGATAGAACAGGCCCGCGAACCACGTCACCATGAACACGATGTGGAATGCCTTGAGCACCAGCATGAGATCCCTCACGAGAGCGGCTTGAGCGAAAGCGCGTAAGCATACAGATCACGATCGCCCGATGTCCGTCCTAGACGGCCTCGCCAAGGTTCCCGAACGTCCCAAATCGGCGAACATAATCTGTTGCGTTCCTTGCGGCGATTCTCAATTTGGCCGGCGGTGCTGTGATCTAATTCGGCCCACTGACACTTGAGATTTGCCAGGAATATCGATCGAGATGCGAACCGGTCAGCTAGTCGTCCGCTTTCATTCGCCACTGCGTCGGCGAGTGCTGAGTGCGGGCGCGGTAATCGGGCTAGTGCTGATCGTTTATGCGGTTTTCGAGTGGGGTCGCTTCGAGGGCGGTTACAGCAAATTCGCCGAAATTCAGCACCGACGCGAGCTGAAGGCGCAAATCGAGTCGCTGCGGGACCAAAACGAGAAATTGCGCGCTGAGGTTGCGGCCGCGCAGTTGGCGCGTGAGGTGGACCGAAAGTCGTACGCTGATGTCGAAAAGAACCTGGCCGACTTGCAGGCTCAGGTATTGAAGCATCGCGAAGAGCTGACCTTTTATCGCGGCATTGTCTCGCCGGAGGATGGAATCGGTGGGCTCAAACTGCAGCGCTTTCAAGTGGTACCCGGCGGTGCAGATCTGCACTACCGCTTAAGATTGGTGCTGGTGCAATCGATGCGCCAAGAGTCCGTGGTTTCGGGCGCTGTCCGGATTGAAATCGAAGGGACTCAGGAGAACCATCCCAAACAGCTGTCGTTGGCCGATGTGGCGAGCGGAGTGCGTGCCGATGGCCAAGTTCCGTTTCAGTTTCGCTACTTTCAAAACTTGGAACAGGAAGTCGTACTGCCTAGCGGATTCGAGCCGCGAGCTGTCAACGTCGAGGTCCGTTCGGGGCGCGGTGCGGCCGTGCGAGAATCGTATCCCTGGGCCGTACAGAACGAGACGTAGTGCCGACCAAGCGGCGCAGATCAAACCAGTTGTACCTAAAGTCGCAGTATGTTCAATCGCAACAAACAGAAGCAGCAGCGTATCGATACGCTGATTGGCGCCGGCACACGCATCATCGGCGATGTTCACTTTAGCGGCGGCTTTCACGTCGACGGTCATGTGAAGGGCAATGTCGATGCACCGCCGGATTCAGGTGCGACGTTGAGTGTGAGCGATGGCGGCGTGGTCGAGGGCGCAGTGGCTGTACCCAATGTCGTCTTGAACGGCACCGTTAAGGGCGACATCCTGGCCCACGATCGCGTCGAGTTGGGTGCAACTGCGCGCGTCAGCGGGAATGTCTATTACGGCCTGATCGAGATGCAGATGGGCGCGGAGATCAATGGCAAGTTGATCCACGAGCCGCGCAAAGGCGCTGCAAAGCGGGCGGAGACTGACGCTCCGACCGCGCAACCGGCGACGGCCGGCGGTCAGCAATGACGCTTGAGCGCGAGCGGTGGCAAAATCAGGGTCCATGATCCTTAATCCGTTCCTTGATCCGCGCGAAACTGTCCCCAGATGTGAACCATGATCGAAACCACGGCACCCACCCTCGTTTTTACTGACGCAGCCGCCGCCAAAGTCGGCGAACTCATCCGCGAAGAAGCGAATCCGAATCTTAAGCTGCGCGTCTTCGTGCAAGGCGGTGGTTGTTCGGGATTCCAATACGGGTTCACCTTCGATGAAAACATCGAGGAAGGCGATACAACTGTGGAGAACCAGGGCGTCACCTTGCTCATCGACCCGATGAGCATTCAATACCTGGGCGGCGCTGAGATCGACTATCGAGAAGACATCGAGGGCTCGCAGTTCGTTATTCGCAATCCGAACGCTCAAACAACTTGCGGCTGCGGTTCTTCGTTTTCTGTTTGACACCAATTGAATCGTGACGCGTGCGCAATGCCGCGTCACAATGAAGCGCGTTCCTCAATCTGTTCGCGCTCATGGCAAGAACCTCCATTCCCGATG
>DASTSB010000312.1:0-2200 GCA_035760885.1 Steroidobacteraceae bacterium
TCGATCGGACCGCGATAACCGTCGGGCACAATGTATCGAATGGCCACCGCAATCGGCTGGCCTGACTTGCGCACTCTGAAGATCTCGGCGGGCACATCGGTGCCGAGCAGATCCGGTGCTGTGACCTGAATGCGATCGTCGAACAAGTCGTTATCGTGAGACTCTGGAGCAATCAAAGCGTCCAGTCGCTGCATGAGCCATGCTTGACGATTGCGCGCGATACGATCCTGTGTGAAATGCGCGAGGGCGGCCAAGGCCAACGTCAACATTGCCGCTAGCGCAGCGACTGCTAGCGCCGAACGCAGTTTCGATGAAGCCTCAGCGTGAGTGCCCATACACGCGAGGAATCGTATAGCGATCGATCAGCGGCACGGCTGCGTTCATCAACAGCACTGCGAACGCGACGCCATCGGGATACGCGCCCCAGGTGCGAATCACGTACGTCAACACGCCAATGCCTGCGCCATAGACGAGACGCCCGCGATCGCTAGTCGCCGCGGAGATCGGATCGGTTGCGATGAAGAATGCGCCGAGCATGCTTGCGCCGGTGGTCACGTGAAAGATTGGGCCTGCGTAGATGCCAGGATCGATCATGTACATCAGTGAAGCGCACACGGCGAGTGCACCGAGCATCGCGACCGGAATGTGCCAGCGAATGATCTTGAGCGCGAGAAGCCAAAGCCCGCCGGCGAGCGTAGCCAGATGCACCCACGTCCAACCGCGACCTCCGAAACCACCGAACACGGCATCGCTGCGCGCTTCCTGCATCGTCATGCCCATTTTCAAGTTCGTTCGCAATGCATCGAGCGGAGTCGGTGAGGTCATGGCATCCCAACGCAGTGCATCCGGCAAATGTCCCGTCATGATGGTGCTCAACGTTTGCGCGATCGTGAGGTGCGTATGCGGCATGCCTTCAAGTTCTGGAGGCAGCCACTGCAAGAGTCGCGCGGGAAACGACACGAGCAGCACCGCGTAACCGACCATGGCCGGATTGAAAGGATTCGCGCCCAGTCCGCCGAACGCATGCTTCGCGAGCAGAATTGCAAACGCGGTGCCGCTCACGATAAGCCACCATGGGGCGAGCGGCGGAAGGCAGAGCGCAAGCAAGATCGCAGTGATGACCGCACTCCCATCGAGCACGAACGGACGGATCGCCTTGCCGCGCATGCGTAGGGCAATCGATTCGGCAACCAGAGCGGTTGCGATGGCCAGTGCGAGTTGCGCGATCAGTCCTGTGCCGAAGAACACGACTTGCAGGACGCAAGTTGGAACGAGTGCATAGATGACGAGCCGCATCACGCGTGCGACTCGATCGGGCGCGACCACATGCGGCGGTGCGGAGGTGGCGAACATTACTCGCTCGACGACCGCAGTTGATCGCGCTTGCGTTGCAGACGTTCGCGCTGTTCTCGCTCGAGACGCTCCAGGCGCTCGTTGCGGGCTTCAAAACGGCGTCTCGAGAGTGCCGCGGTTGCTCGAGCCCCCAACGCTGATTCCAGCGCCGGCTTGGTTTCGCGGAATCGTTCCACCAAAGGGATTTGGCTCGGGCACACGTAATCGCAGCATCCGCATTCGATGCAGTCGAGCAGTCCGTGACGCTCGAGCTCGCTGAGGTCGGGTTCTCGCAAGTACCAGTGAAGTTGCTGCGGTAACAGGAAAGCAGGGCAGACCTCGGAGCAGTTGCCGCAGCGGATGCAAGGCATCTCCGGTGCACGCGGCTGAAGATCTAGTTCAGATGCGGCCAGTACGCAATTGGTTGCTTTGACGATCGGCAGATCATCGTGCGGTAACGATACGCCCATCATCGTTCCACCCATGATGAGTCGCGACACACGCGTCGTGTAACCACCGCAATGTGCGATGGCTGTACTGATCGATGTGCCCATGCGAATGTCGAGATTGCGCGCATCGGTTACTCCATCGCCGGTAATTGTGACGACGCGGCGAATGAGCGGCTCGCCTTCCGTAATCCAGCGCGCGATTGCGGCTGCCGTTGCCACGTTCTGACACAACACGCCGATATCGGCGGGCAGCCCGTCGAAAGGGACTTCGCGTCCGAATATCGTCGCGATGAGTTGGCGCTCGCCGCCGGCCGGATACACGCTAGGGATTACGCGCAACTCGATGCGTGAATCGTTTGCAGAGGTCAGTGCGGCACGTAAAGAGACTTCGGCTTCGGGTGCATCATCTTCGATCGCGA
>DASTSB010000313.1:0-12041 GCA_035760885.1 Steroidobacteraceae bacterium
GCTGAACGTGTTAACGCTGCGACCGCTGCTACCTTGCAAGGAAGGCAACTGAACGATCGCGGTGAAGATGTTCGGTTGCGCGGTTTTCTCGATGTCCTCAGTCGTCACCACCGACGTCGGTGTTGGCTGAACGAAGTTGCGCGATGTCAGCCGCGAGCCCGTGACCACCACTTCTTCAGGTCCGCTCGTGTCGCCCGTGGATGCCGGTGCAGTCTGCGCCAGCGCGTACGGTGCAAACGCCAGCGCCGAGGCTGACAGGAAAAGTCGTCTTCTTATCTTGGACATATCGACCCCCAATTATTAATGTGGATGCCAGCGCTAACATTTTATTTCGCTGCACGGAGAGGCACTTATCCACGCAGGCGAACGCCAGGTGATGCAGACACGGCTACAAAAGCCGGCTCGCACAGTCCGGACTGCCACACCGGTTTCCCTCTACATCCTTGGCCCGAAGTGGCAGTTGAATGACAGCGCTAGCATCCGGGCGCACATTAACGGCCAGGTGAGTGGCTTGTCAAACACGCAGCTGAGGGGACCTTGCGCGCCATGCAGGCGTCCAACTCCCCGGGCAGAAGAGCTCACAATCTTGAGCTACGCATGACTGTGCTATGGTAGCGCTGTCACCGTCTTGGCAGCCTTCGATCCCGCACGCCACAGTTTTCGCGCCTCGACCTGACAAATTCACTCAAGCCCGATGAAGGTGAAAACGATGACCGACTCGATGACCGACTTGGCAAAGCTCATGGGTAAGCGCGTATCGATGCATGTAGGTCGCGCCGCATTGATTTGGATGGTGGCTGCCAGTTCCGTCAGCATGGCGGCCACTGGAAAGTCGGTTTACACCTCTGCCCCACCCGACCCGACCGCAATTCGCGTCGCGCGCGATGGTGCGCACGACGATACACAAGCGATCCAACGTGCAATCGATCAGGCGCGCAACAATGGTGCTGGCGGCGTGGTGTTCTTGCCGTCAGGTCGTTACACAATCACCAAGACGATATTCGTCTGGCCGGCGGTTCGCATTTTCGGTGTCGGCCCAACGCGTCCGGTCTTAGAACTACCGGATCGCACGCCGGGCTTCGATAAAGGCGTCGCCGCGATGGTCGTCTTCACCGGCGCGGGCCCAAACCCTGAGAGGCCCCCGGTCTTCCCGGTCGCAAACAGCGTGCCCTTCAATGAATCGATTCAAGATGCCAAGTCCGCCACGTTCCTCTCCGCACTGAGCAACGTCGACATTCGCATCGGCGATGGCAATTCGGGTGCGGTGGGCGTGCGCTTTCACGTGGCTCAGCACGCATTCCTCAGTCACATGAATTTCAACCTCGGCTCCGGTCTTGCCGGCGTGTATCAAGTTGGGAACGAGGCTGAAGATCTGCATTTTGTCGGCGGGCGTTATGGAATTCTCACCGAAAAGACCTCCCCTGCCTGGCAATTCACACTCGTCGACTCGACGTTTACCGGTCAACGCGAAGCGGCCATTCGCGAACACGAAGCGGGCCTCACGCTGGCCAATGTCCAATTCTCGAACACACCCATTGCGATCGACATCGATCGCGGCTACGGCGACTGGCTGTGGGGCAAGAACGTTCACTTTCAAAACGTCTCGCGTGCCGCGGTGCTGATCAGCAACGAAGACTCGGCGTACACACAAGTGGGCTTCGAGAACGCCACGGCTGCGAACGTGCCCGTGTTCGCTCGCTTCAGAGAGAGCGGCAAGACTGTGGCGGGGCGCGGTGCGAACTACACGGTGAAATCCTTCTCGCATGGATTGGTGATTCCGGCGCTTGGCCAAATGGGTCACTTCGAAACGCAAATGGACGCGACTGCCTCGCCCGCGAAGCCGCAAGCGGAGCGAGCAATTCGGCAACTGCCCGGCGTCAATGAATGGACCAGCGTGAAATCGCTCGGCGCCAAAGGCGATGGCACAACGGACGATACGCAAGCGTTGCTGCAAGCCATTGCGACTCATCGCGTGCTCTATTTCCCCTCGGGCCGATATCTCGTCAGCGACACACTGTTGTTGCAGCCCGATACCGTGCTGATCGGTTTGCATCCGAGCCAAACACAAATCGTTTTGGCGGAAAACACCGAGCGTTTTTCGGGCGTGGGTGCTCCCAAGGCACTCATTGAAACACCGCGCGGCGGGGACAACATCGTCTTCGGGTTGGGCGTTTTCACCGGAGGAGTAAATCCTCGCGCCACTGCAGTGATGTGGCATGCCGGCGCGAACTCGCTGATGTCGGACGTCAAAATCCAAGGCGGGCACGGAACCGCACTCGCCACCGGCGTGCGAATGGATCCGTACAACGCCAATCACAGTGCAGATGGAGATCCGCGCAATCGCTGGAACGGACAATATCCGAGCATTTGGGTGAAAGACGGCGGCGGCGGGACCTTCTTCGCGTGCTGGACTCCGAACACGTATGCGCACTCGGGCTTCTATGTTTCGGACACCAGCACTCCTGGCCACGTTTACGAGATCTCGGCCGAACATCACGTGCGCAATGAACTCGTGCTCGAGCGTGTATCGAATTGGGAATTCCTCGCCTTCCAGACGGAAGAGGAATACGGGGAGAGTCCCGCGTCCGTCTCGCTCGACATTCGCAACTCCGCCAACATCCTATTTGCGAACTATCACGGATACCGCGTCACTCGCAGCATCGCGCCTGCACCTGCCGCTGTAAAAATCCAGAATTCCTCCAACATCCGCTTTCGTAACGTGCACGTGAATGCCGAGAGCGGCATCCCGATTTGCGATGCGAGCGGATGCGTCAATTTCCTGCGCGTGAGCCGTTATCCATACGAGAACGCAATCGTCGACGCGACGAGCGGAGTCCAGGAACGCGAACGTGAATTCGCTGTGCTGGATGTAACGAGCCCGTCTGCGAGCGTTGCGCCCTCGACCTTCGATGGCATGCGCGTGCAGCTCTTGAATGATGACTTTCATGCACTGGTGAGCCCGACCGTCGATGCGCAGGGCCGTTTGTACTTCATCGACCGCGATGATCCGCGCATTTATCGCTGGTCACCGCAACGCAGGCTCGAAGTCGTGCGCGAGTTCCCTTTGGATCCAACGCAGATCGCCTTCGATCGCTCGGGTCATTTGTTGGTGCTCTCTACAGCAGGGGCGCATGGCACGGTCTACAGCTTCAACCCCGATGCACCGCCGGCTGAACTTACAGTGATCCCGCCAACGCCCGTGAGCGAACACGAGAACGCCCTGGTGGCGCTACCCGAGAACTGGTGGGTGAATGGCGAGTTCGAGGATCAACTCGACGCAGAGACTTATGAGTTCAAAACGCTGGCGGAAATGTTCGTCGAATTTGCTGGCGAGCCTAAGGCACGAGAATACGTTTCTCCCGATGGCAGCCTAGTCCTGCCGGCATTTCGCGTATTCAATCAGGGCCCATTGGACTTCAACGGATGGCGTTGGTCTGCCGCGATGCAGGCTCATGGACTGGTGACGGGAAAGGTTGGCGATCGTATTTATGTAACGAACGAGTCCGAAGACATGACGTACTCGGGCGAGATCGGTCCGGCCGGTACTTTGATCAATCTAAAGCCTTTCGCGAATCGCGGCGGTGAGGCTGTCGTTGCAGATCCGGATGGACGCGTCTATGTCGCGAATGGGCAGATCTTCGTGTATGACTCGAACGGACAATCGATTGGACGCATCGATGTACCGGAACGGCCGATCGGGTTAGTGTTCGGCGGTGATGATCGGCGCACGTTATATGTGCTGTCTCAGCACGCGATCTATAGCGTCACCAAGTAGTCGAACTCGGAAAGCAGTGAAGGGAGCGAATCACTGCTACGATGCCAGCCTAAAACAGCAGAACCTATCTCGATTTAGATAGGTTCTAAAATAACACGCACCTTGAATGCGGCTGGCTTGAATACGGTGGAAAACGAGTGACTGCGAAGCAGAGCAAACGACGGACGCGGTCCTCTAGCAGCGGACGGGTAACGCTAGAGGACGTCGCTCGCAGCGCGGGTGTCTCGACGATTACCGTCTCCCGCGCGTTCCGACGGCCCAACAAAGTGGCGCCGCAGGTTCGCGAGCGGATTCTCAGCATCGCCATCGACATGGGTTACGTGAGTAACCGTGCAGCGAGTTCACTCGCGTCGGCCCACTCGATGATCGTCTCGGTGTTGGTGCCAACCCTCGGCAACAGTGTCTTTGTCGATACGCTGAACGGCATCGAACAAGTGCTGCGGCCGCGGGGATACCAGATGCTGCTCGGTATCACCAACTACTCGCACGAGGAAGAAGAAGAACTCGTGCGTGCCCACTTGGCGTTCGATCCCGATGGAATCTTGCTCACCGGGTTGAATATTCGCGAGACCACGCGCCGCTTCATCGAGAAAACCAAAATACCCGTCGTCCACATGATGGAGCTTGCCGATTGGGAAGGTGCCTATAGCGTGGGCTTCTCGCAAGAAGCTGCTGGCCGCGCGATGACGGAGCACTTGATCCAGCGAGGCCGCAAGCGCATCGCATTTATCGCCTCGCAACTCGACTCACGCACACTCGCACGCGCACGAGGTTATCGCGACGCGTTGATCCAAGTCGGTTTGTATGAATCGCGACGCGAGCTTCTCGTGCCGGATCCATCATCCATCGCACTCGGCGGCATCTTGCTGGAGCGGCTACTCAGACAGGCACCTGATGTCGACGCCGTGTTCTTCTGCAACGACGATCTCGCGCAAGGCGGGTTGTTCGAGTGCCTTCGGCGCGGCATCAAGGTGCCCGACCAACTCGCGATCAGCGGCTTCAACGATCTGCCCGCTTCTGCCTCCACGGTTCCGGCGCTCACCACAATCGCTACGCCGCGTTTTCAGATCGGAGTGCAGTCAGCACACATGGTGCTGGACCTCATCGAGGGACGCGCAGTGGAACAGCACCGGGTTGAACTGAGCTTCGAACTGAAGCAACGACAAAGCACCTGATCGACACCGCTGGTCAGCGGTCGGTGCCCACTTTCTGGGGCCGGTATCGGCTGCCGCGGCTCAACGTGTAGCACTGTTGGGACGCTCTCGTTGAGGCAACCGCCTACGCCAACTTTGCACACGCAATTACGACTGCCATGTTGTCCAGCGGAGACTTGGAACATCTCTGCGGCACGTGGCTTTTTATGCTGGTGCTCTCTTGGAGATCCCATCATGAGAACAAGCGCATCGCAGAACAATTCTCTGCACAGACGTGTGCGTCATCACAAGAAGTTGCCTCGCACAGCTCAGTTCGATGACTCTCTTCAGCCGCCGGAACGGCGCGAACTTCACACGCTTGGCACGCACGAAATAGCGCGACTACTTCGCGAATGGCGGCGCACGGCGATTCACTGACTCGAACTTCTTGAGAGAGGTATTGCGCACCTAATACGCGACTGCGGCAGTTACTCGCCCTGCCTCGCTCTAACACCGCGATGCCCAACGGGTGGAACACTCAGTCGAGCAGCATGCAGCGATGTGTGCTCGCCACCTAGCGATTGCACGCGTATCGGCAGTCCTTCCGTGAAAGCCCTGAAGGGACTTGTGCCGCTTGCAGCACTCACGCGAAGACAGGTGGACAGAAGCAGAACGAGCTGACCAATCTCGGCTTGACTTAGGGTGCAGAACCCTTCGAGGCGTAGCTTTACTTGATCGACGAAACTTTGGCGAGCTGACGCTGGTCCGCTTCGGTTCGCACGCTCGTACGAGACCGCGAGCCCGCCGAACTCCAATTGGATGTGGGCGATGACGTCCAAATTCGCAGAGAAGATCTTTGCAACACCGTGCGGAGTGATGGCGTACGTGAGGCCCGATGACATTTCCACGTCACCAGCGATCAACAGCTTCTCAGCCGTTAATTGCTGCTTCCACTGCCGAGCGATGGATTGGAAGCACCGATAGATCGCCTGATCCGCCGGAGTAGAAATCAGCAACGTACAGTGCTCGACCGTAAAAGTCGCAGGGAGCTGGTCAAGCACGGTATGCCACCCTCAGTGTGCCCAGCCCGTTAAATTTCGGATGAGCAGCCTGAGTTCCCCAAATGTTTTGGCTCCCTTTCCACGTCGCATTCCGGCATCACCTGTAGGCGCAACCCTACTCGCCTACTCGCCAAAATCCTCCGCAGAATGGCGCAAATCAGTGCGGCCCCAGCACCGTGTCCATGTCCTCCGGCTGAGGCATACCTGCTGCGGTTTGCACTACTCCGGCGTCATCGAGATACAGAATGCCGGGCGTGCCCTGAATACCCAGTTCGGTCATGAGCCGCTCATTGGCATCGAGCTGCGCCTTCGCGTCCTGCGGGATGACGGCAAGCGCCTTCACGCCGCCTTGTGCCTGCTGTTGCTCATGCAACGCGAATGCCTCAGCGGGAGATGCTGCCGTCATGATGGCTGCGGCCTTGTTCGCGCTGTCTTCGCGAATCACACCCACGAGAATGTGGCGTAGTTGGACTTTGCCTGCCTGCACCCAACGCCGAGCCGCTTGCCAGAACCGATGGCAATAGGGGCAATTCGGGTCCATGAACGTGTACACGATGCGAGCCGCCTTCGGATCGCCATCCTGAACCCAGGTGGACTTCTCGAGCTTCGCCCAGAGCCGCTGCGACATCGGTTTGAGCACCATGCTCTGCAGCACAGACGCATTCACGTCAGCCCCTTCTGCATCAATGAGTGTGCCCACGACCGCGTGCTCGCCATCCGGTGTGAGATAGATCGCCAATGGATGCTGACCTGCGGCTCCAGCAAATCCACGCAAGCCGCCTGGTGCATCGAACTGCCCGAAGATCTCGACCCCCTGCTTCTCGATATTTTTGATTACCGCAGGTTTATCTGCAGCTTTCGACTGCGCCGGGTCCGCAGCGAAGGCCGCTTGCATGCTGAAGGCCGCAGCCAGCACGAACATGGATCTGATGCGAATCTGCATTGAATGCGTTCCTGTGAAACGTGAGGAAGGTGGACGTGGATTGACGAGCCCACTGCTGGGATTCGTATGGATGGGCTCAGCCCAACTGAGTACCCGCGGCAGATCCGCATGTTCTTTGTTTCGATTGAATCAGCGTTCAAGGTCAGCCTCGTAGGACGTGAGTAAGTGAAAGCGAGCTTAGCTGGCGTAAGAGCGTCGCGTCAGAGGCGGCTTGCTTCGATGGCTTTTGGCTTTCTCTGCGGCTAACTCTTCTCTTCTGCGACCCGCACTCCTTTGCGTGCTTTGTGTTGCGTCCGTTCTTCCGGTCTGACCTTCTCGTTGCGCATCGCGCGCGACGGCCGATTACCGACACCCCTTAGCATCGGCCCCATCCACGCATCAGGATATGTCTCAGAGGCATCCGCGCCGTCGAACTCATTTGTTGCGACACAAACGGCGAGTATCTTCGATTGCCTCAGGCTGCGCGCGAGCTACCCCGCTCACGTGCAATCACATGAATCTCAAAGAGTTGCACGCGTCACAAAACGCCGCGGGCCTCCATCTGACACAGAAGTTCCGCCATGTTGTTCAAGATCTTCCGCAAGTCGACTCCCTCAGAAGCGCGTCCTCGCTTTGAACAAGATTCCTCTCTCGCCGACGCACTCGCCCGACGGGTGAGGGAGATCGATTTTCAACCGAGCAAAGGATTCTTGAAAGATCGCCCGCAGCCCAAGCGCACACACGCAACGCCGAGCTGGTCGCGGAAGTAGCTGCTTCGATTGAACAGCCATCTTTGATGTGCGACTCGAGCACGATTGCCGTGCTCGAGTCGCTCTGCCTCGTATCAATGCCGCGCACTACGCAGCAGCCTGCACCGGCTGCATACCTTCGATACTCGCGCGGACACGCGGCAGACTTTCAGGATAATTCTGCTGCACGAATGCGATGAGCTTCTCGCGAATCTCGCAACGTAGATCCCAAGACTTCGACGCATCCGCAGAGCTCGCGAGAGCACGCAGCTCGACCGTTTGTTGTTTCGCATCCGTGATCTGCAGCACGTTCACCTTTCCGTCCCAAAGCGGCGAAGATTTCAGAATCCGCGTCAGCTCGGCTCGCAACGGTTCGATCGGCACTTTGTAATCCACGTACAAGAAGATGGTGCCGAGGATATCTGCCGATGTACGCGTCCAGTTCTGAAACGGCTTCTCGATGAAGTAACTGATCGGCAGCACTAGCCGGCGCAAATCCCAGATCTTCACCACGACGTACGTCAACGTGATTTCTTCGATGCGCCCCCATTCGCCTTCGACGATCACGACATCATCTATGCGAATAGGCTGCGTCAACGCGATCTGAAAGCCGGCGAGCAGTGTCGCGATGCTCTTTTGCGCAGCGAAACCGATGATGATTCCCGCAACGCCGGCCGACGCGATGATTGCCGTCCCGAACTGCCGCACCGATTGAAACACCATCAGCATCGATGCAATCGCGAAAATCGCGATCACGACGCTCGCGATCTTTTTGAGCACCATCACTTGCGTATACATCGCGCGTGCGCGCCGGTTGTCCGCCACATCGATACGATATTTCGCCAGGACGAGTTCGGCCATCACGTTCACGAATTGCAGCAGGATGAAGCCAACCGTGCCGATGAGCAGTAGGCTCACGCCATTCTGAATCACGCCCTCGAGATCGGACGACACCGCCAACGCCGGCGTGCCCAAGATGATTGCGATCAGCGGTAGTGTCAGTCGCGCAGCCTTGCCCGCGAAAGGCGCAAGCACATCGTCCCACGTGTTTTCCGTGCGCGTGGCCAAAGACAGCATCACGGACTCGATGGTTCGACCCACACGACGCAACAGCCAAGCAAGACCGATCACAGTAGCCAAACCTTGCAGCCAATCGGAGATCGCCAAAGCACGATCGAACCAAGACGTATCCTCGAAACTGGACAGCAGCGTTCCCACCGCAAAATGCAGGCCATACACCCAAAGCAAGAACGCCAATGGGGCCACTGCTTCGCTAAGGCCCCGCGCAATCCAGTAGCGAGTTGCTCGCGTCTCTCCGGGCTGAATGGGGTCCTTCTCGTGATTGCGAAGCCTGCGTCGGGCCCATGCGCGGAACACTGCATGCACTGCCGCGAGCAGCAGCACTGTTAGCAATCCAGAAGCCCAGGTCGTCGTCGACACTCCGAGAAATGTGGCACTCAAATCGGTCATTCGAACTCTCCTCAGCAATTGTCCGTCCGCCTCGCGAACGCGCCTTGAAGGCTAACGCGATATGCGGGATGAGCGAAGCAATTTGGCGATTCGAATGACAGTAGAAATCGAATTGCGGAGATTTCAGCGCGTTACATCGATGAGAAGTTCCAGCTTTCGGGGCTGGCTCCGCAGTATTGGCGTACAAAATCCGCATGCGGCGGCAATGCGTTCACCACTTCGGCCACCTTGGTACGGTGATTGCGCAGGAAGTCTTTGAGCTCTTTGCCGGACAGATCCGCGACATGATGATAGGTCTGCGGCTCGATTCCTTGGCCCATCAGTACCGAGAACCACGAAGCGATCGTCATGAGTTCTTCGTTCTTCGTATAGAGCTGTGCGCCTTGACGGAAAAGTTCGACGCGTTCGCGCAACGTGTCCGGCACTTCCATCTCTCGACATTCCTTCCAGAAGGGCGAATCGTCGCGCTCGTTGTACTTGTAGTGGAAGCACACGAAATCGCGAATGCGCTCGACCTCGTACTGTGCCATCTCGTTATAGAAATTCGCGACGGGCTCGGTGACGCCGTCGAACGGAAACATCTTCAGCAGCCGCGCGACCGACGTGGTGATGACGTGAATGCTCGTCGATTCCAGCGGCTCGATAAATCCCGCGGCGAGTCCAATTGCCAATACATTCTTGTTCCAGGCCTTGCGACGCCGGCCCGCTTTGATGCGCACGATCCAAGGATCCTTCACGATGCGCTCGCCACCAGACTCCGAAACCAAGATGTGACGCGCTTCGTCCGCCGACATGAAGCGGCTGCAAAACACGACACCGCTGCCGGTTCGATGCTGCACGGGGATGACCCAGCGCCACCCGGCCGTGTGCGCGTAGCAAGCTGTATAGGGCTGCGGATCTTTGTTAACGATGGTTTGGAACGCGACAGCCGTGTCGCACGGCAAATAATTCGACCAATCCTCGTATCCGGTCTTGAGTGCGCCTTCGATGAGTAGTGCACGGAAGCCGGTGCAGTCGATAAAGAAGTCGCCCGCGATCTCGCGACCGTCTTCCAGCTCGATCGATGCGACGAAGCCGTCTTCGGCACGCGTGCGCACGTTCTTGATCTTGCCTTCTACGCGCTTCACGCCCTTCGCTTCGGCCTTCTTGCGCATGTAGCGCGCGTACAGCGCGGCATCGAAGTGATACGCATAATTGATGCGCGGATCTTCGCGAAGTGCGAAGCGGCCCTTCACCGCGGCAAGCCACTCGTAACAATATTCTCCGATTGGAACCTTGCTACCTTGAGCGCGTGCGTGCAGCCAGTAGTGATAGAACTCGGCGATCCAGCTCGACTGACCGTAACGCCCGAAGGGATGCAAGTACCAATTGCCGATCTTGCCCCAGTGTTCAAACCAGATCGCGACCTTGAAGGTGGCCGCGCATTCGCGCATGAATTCGCGCTCGTCGATCCCTAGGATGTTGTGGAACGCGACGATCGGCGGAACGGTCGACTCGCCCACGCCCACCGTACCGATCTCTTCGGATTCCACCAACGTGATGTCGAGTAGCTCGCCGAATTGTTTCGACAACGCCATTGCCGCGACCCAGCCCGCTGTGCCACCGCCTGCGATGACGACTTTTTTGACGCGCGCCCGCTCGTTCGTATTCGAATTCTGCATTTCATCCCCCGGGAATTGTCGGGTGGATTCTACGAGGAAGCTTGGGCATCAGTCACGCTGTACGAGGCCAGTGAGAGCGATCAGTGACGGGTAACGAATAAGAGCATCGAACGCCACACAAAGCGCGCAAAGAACTCGACGATAAGGGGCAAGCCGACTGCGTCGGCAGGCGAGCCTAACGGCACGGAAGCCAACGGCAGGCAAGCCTGACGCGAGGCAAGCCATTGGCAAGCGAGCGCTACGCGCAGGCCAGAAATATTAAGAGGAAAAGATGGTTTCACACGGAGGACACGGAGAGCACGGAGATAGATGGCGACAACGTTGTCTGGCGATGTGACGACAATCGTCCTCCCCATTTCCGTTCGTGGTGAGCTTGTCGAACCACCGTTCGTGGTGAGCTTGTCGAACCACCGTCTGTGGTACTCCTGAGTCCATCGACCGATCGAGCATGCCCTTCGACGGGGCTCAGGGCGAACGGATCAACTTGATCAACTCTTAACGTAACAAGATGAACAGAATGAAAACGCAGGGCGTAGAAGACTCGCGAAGGACTTGCGTCGGGTCAGAAGGAAAAAAACGAACCAAGCCGCAAGCTGACGCGGTCGGGAGCCAAGCCTCCTGACCACCAACAGAAAAGCCGTCGCATGCCGCGGAGGCCGGTGGCTTTCTTGGTCGAATGGGTCCCCGCCTACGCGAGGACGACGAAAGAAGAAGAAATCTCGCTCCGTTCCGACGACATCCCTCCAATCGCGAATCGATCTGCCGTGCTCCGTTCTGACCTGACGCTAGTCCTTCCTGACGCAACGCGTCCTTCCTGCCGAAGGCCTGCCTGACGACAAGGTCGTCCGTCGCTTATCCGATTCTGTCCCGACGTTAGTCCTTCCCGATCACGAAGTGATCCGTCATCTTCGTAGTGACTCGTGACTCGCCGCACATGGATGTGCCAATGCCGTGAAGGACGGCTCGCACCTCACACTCCACACCTCACACCCGACACCCCACACTTCACACCCACACATCACACATTTCTTCAGAGCTTGTCCACCAGCCACTTCCGAATTTCTTCGCGCATCGACGGGTTCTCGAAGTGCTTACCGTCGTAGCGCAGCAGCTTCCAGTTTTCTGGATGACCCGCTGCGGCATACACGCGCTTCAACTCCGCATCCACTTTCTCGAGTCCCGCTACAGGCGTGAGCGGATCTTGATTGCCGGCCAACGACAAATGCGCGCGAGGCGCGGCGAGAGCATTCATCTGGGCTGTAGTGAAGTG
>DASTSB010000314.1:0-2565 GCA_035760885.1 Steroidobacteraceae bacterium
CCGCACATGGGCTGGAATCAACTCGAGTTCAAGACCGAGTCACGCCTGCTGGAAGACATCGTTCCAGGCGACTACGTGTACTTCGTCCATAGCTATCACGCTGAGGTCAACGAGATGACGCTGGCTCAAGCCGTGTATGGCAAGCCTTTCTCCGCCATCGTTCATCGCGACAATGTCTATGGCGCACAGTTTCATCCGGAACGATCCGCGCG
Source organism: Steroidobacteraceae bacterium (assembly GCA_035760885.1). Classification (GTDB taxonomy): domain Bacteria; phylum Pseudomonadota; class Gammaproteobacteria; order Steroidobacterales; family Steroidobacteraceae; genus Steroidobacter. Next base: position 213 of record DASTSB010000314.1, read on the forward strand.
CATCGGCTCTCTTCTGCTGCGCAACTTTCTGCGTTTGTGAGGCGCACCATGGAGCTGATCCCTGCCATCGACCTGAAAGGCGGCCGCTGCGTGCGGCTCTACAAAGGCGACTTCGCCGCGGAGACGGTTTACTCGAATGAACCGGCTTCGATTCTCCAGAAATACCGAGACCTCGGGGCGGCGCGCGTTCACATCGTCGATCTGGACGGCGCCAAAGATGGCACGCAAGCCAACCTTGCGACGATCGAAGATCTCGCCCAGCGAGCAACGATGAAGGTGCAAGTCGGCGGAGGACTGCGCACTATCGAACGCGTCAAACAGCTGCTCGACCGCGGCGTCGAACGTGCCGTCATCGGGAGCATTGCGATCAACGATCCGCAAACGGTGATTGGCTGGTTGGAAAGCGTTTCTGCAGACAGTTTGGTGTTGGCACTTGATGTGCGATTGGATTCAAGTGGGCAACCTTGGCTGACGACGCATGGTTGGCTCGAGACGTCCAACGTTTTGTTATGGGACGCCGTCGAACGCTTCGCCGCCCGCGGCCTGCGCCACGTGCTGTGCACGGACGTGGCACGCGATGGCGCCATGACAGGCCCCAACCTAGACTTGTACGCCGAAGCAGTACGACGCTTTCCGATGGTTCAGTGGCAAGCGTCCGGCGGAGTGTCCAATAGCGGCGATCTACACAATCTTCGTCAGTGCGGCGTGGCTGCTGTGATCAGCGGCAAGGCCATGCTCGAGAATTCCATTCCAGTTGAGGAGTTGCGGCCATTCTTGCCAAACGCATCATCCCTTGCCTAGACGTACGCGACGGCCAAGTCGTCAAAGGCGTTCGTTTCCGCGATCACGTGGTCGTGGGCGACATCTTGGAGCTCTCGACTCGCTATCGCGATGAAGGTGCAGACGAACTCGTGTTCTACGACATCACGGCCAGCCCGAGCGGCCGATCCGTCGATCGTAGTTGGGTGCGTCGTATCGCACGGATCCTCGACATTCCGTTTTGCGTCGCTGGTGGAATTCGCAGCGTCGCCGACGCAGAAGAAATCCTGGGCGAAGGCGCGGAGAAGGTGTCGATCAACTCGCCCGCGCTTGCAGATCCAGAACTGATCTCCCGGCTCAGCGCGCGCTTCGGTGCGCAATGCGTCGTCGTCGGCATAGACAGTCAAACTGTGAACGGCGAATACCAGGTTTATCAATACACGGGCGATCCGGAACGTTCGCGCAACACGGCGCGCCGCACTTTAGATTGGGTTCGCGAAGTACAAGAACGCGGCGCCGGCGAGATCGTGCTCAATTGCATGGCGAGCGATGGCGTGCGCAAGGGCTACGACATTGCGCAGCTCGCAGCGGTGCGACAGATCTGCAATGTACCGTTGATCGCATCGGGTGGCGCCGGAACCCCCGAACACTTCGCGCAAGTGTTCTCCGAAGCTCGTGTAGACGGAGCACTTGCCGCAAGCGTGTTCCACAGCGGAGCCATCGCGATCCCCGCACTGAAAGACTTTTTAATTCGCGAGCACATCGAGATCCGACCATGAAACTCGAACAGGTCGAGCACTTAGCTTGGACGAAAAATGACGGACTGCTTCCGACCATCGTACAAGACGCCCAGAACGGGCAGGTCTTGATGCTGGGTTACATGAATCGAGAAGCGCTCCGCGAAACGCTCACGAACAAGCGCGTGACATTTTTCAGTCGCAGCAAAGGGCGATTGTGGACCAAGGGCGAAACCTCCGGCCACTTTCTAGACGTCGTGAGCGTTGCACCGGATTGCGACAACGACACTCTCCTGATCACCGCACGCGCTCACGGTCCAACGTGCCACACGGGAACCCAAAGCTGCTTCGGAGACGAGATCAATGCGAATGCACGCCAACTGTCGTTTCTGAATCGTTTGGAGTCGGTCATCGCCCAACGATTGGCGGATCGACCTGAAGGCAGTTACACAGCTCGGCTCTGGGCACAAGGCCCCACTCGCATTGCCCAGAAAGTCGGCGAGGAAGGCGTTGAAGTCGCGCTTGCGGCTGTGACGCAGGCCGATGATCGTCTGATCAGCGAGTCCGCCGATCTCTTATTTCATCTCGCACTGCTATTGAAGAGCCGCAATCTCTCGCTCAACGCCGTCGTGCATGAGCTCGAGCGCCGCCATGCGGCGAAGCCATAGGCGGCAGTGATGGGGTAATGAGGTGAAAGCGCTGCGCGCGTGAAGGAGCGCAGCTCACCGCATCTCCGCAACCCCTTTCACGCCGAAGGCTTTCACGCGAGCACTGCTCGCCTTCACTCCATCACGATCTGACTAAATCAAGAACTCCGCAGCCGGCTCGCGAAGATTGTAATGAGAACTCATCGACCG
>DASTSB010000315.1:0-5725 GCA_035760885.1 Steroidobacteraceae bacterium
CTGCTGCGGCAACGCGCTCCTGCGCTTGCGCGGTCAATGCAGTTGCGGCACTCGTTACGAGCACGCAATGGATCGCGCGTCTGAGGGCATTACTCGTCGACATCAGAGTTCTCCTCCTGCAAGAGGTTCGAATTAGAAATAAAGATAGAAGCCAAGCGCCAACACGACGCTTGCAACGCTCCCTTCTTGGGGTCTTGAACCAACATGTGATGTGTGTCGCAACCCAAGCGTGGTGCCGAGCATACAACCCGATTTCCAGCAATGAAAGTGTGGTTGCGAATTTCGCAACGCTCGACGGAGCGCTGTAAGCGCAAGAAAAACCGAGGAATAGCTGCGTATTAACCGAAGGACAGCAACGTCGCGAAGGCCCTTTCTTGTATACATGTTGCACGTGTGAAACATGTTCACTGCGCAGTGAGAACGGATGTTCTTACATGAATCGAATGCTGTTGCGCAGCGGCTTTGAATCGCGACATCGAATCAGAGCGGTCATATGCGAGCAGCGGCATACAACCGCTGCTACTTACGCGACATTAGCGTTGCATCTTCGATGTCGTGCATGAATCGCACGAGATGAGTCGAGTTGATGCTCGTAGAAAAAATTTCACGCAGCGCGCCGACGCCGCCGATCCCGCATGAATTCAGCCAGAGCGCGCGCAGTGTGAGAGCGGGAACTACGCACCAAGTCCTCGGGGGAACCCTGAGCAACGACACGACCACCTTCCGCGCCACCTTCTGGTCCGAGATCGATGATCCAGTCAGCTTCTGCAATGACGTCAAGGTCGTGTTCAATCACAACTACCGTGTTGCCCGCGTCGACCAAACGATGCAGAACGCGGATCAACTTCTCGATATCAGCCATGTGCAGGCCGACGGTGGGCTCGTCCAACACGTACAGCGTGCTGCCGCCGCCATTGCCGCGCGGTGTTTTCGCATCTGACCGCACCCGCGAAAGCTCCGTAACCAACTTGATGCGCTGCGCCTCGCCTCCCGAGAGCGTCGGACTTTGTTGGCCCAAGGTGAGATAACCAAGCCCGACATCCTGCAGTAGGCGCAAGCAGTGATGCACACGCGAGTGAGCGGAGAAGAACTCGACCGCATCATCGACGCTCATCATCAACACTTCGCCGATGCTCTTGTCTTTGAACTTGATGGCGAGTGTGTCGGCATTGAATCGCAAGCCGCCGCAGCTGTCGCAGGTAACGCGCACGTCGGGCAAGAAACTCATCTCGATCTTGCGAACGCCCTGCCCTTCGCACGCCTCGCAGCGTCCGCCTGCTGTATTAAAAGAGAAGCGCGATGCATCGTACCCACGCATACGAGCTTCGGTGGTTTCCGCAAAAATCCGTCGAATCGCATCCCAAAATCCGACGTACGTAGCGGGGCATGATCGCGGTGTTTTGCCGATGGGCGTTTGATCGACTTCGAGCACGCGGCTGATCTGCTCCCAGCCCTGCAGTTCTCTGCATCCATGCCAGCGCACTTTCGAGCCGCGTCGTGCACTCACTGCACCGGCGAGATTGTCGTGCAGCACATCGCGTGCAAACGTGGACTTTCCCGAACCCGACACGCCAGTCACTGCGACCAGCCTGCCCAGCGGAACACGACAGCTCTGCTTCTTTAAATTGTGCAGTTCGGCATCTTTCACCGTGACGCACGGAGCGCTCGCGGCCACCTTCCTGCGAGTGCCCAGCGGATGCTGAAGCGGACGAGACAACAATCGTCCCGTTACCGAGTCCGGCGATCGCTCCAACTGCGCAGCCGTACCTTCGGCGACAATGCGACCCCCGCGCGTGCCGGCGCCTGGACCCAAGTCGACGACGTGATCGGCGCGCCGAATCGTCTCTTCATCGTGCTCGACCACCAGCAAGGAGTTCCCTTTCGCGGCGAGACGATCCAGCGTATCGAGAAGAATGCGATTGTCGCGGGTGTGCAATCCAATCGTCGGTTCATCCAAGATGTAGCAGACACCTTGGAGATTCGAACCGAGTTGCGCCGCCAAGCGAATGCGTTGCGCTTCGCCGCCCGACAGCGTCGGAGCGGATCGGTCCAATGACAAATACCCGAGACCCACGTCTTCTAAGAATCCCAACCGAGAGCTGATCTCGGCGAGCACATCGCGTGCGATCTCCACTTCCCGGCCACGCAGTTTGAGGGCATCGAACATCTTGCGCGCGCGCCCGACGGGCTGCGCGGTCCATTGGGCAATCGATTGCTCTCGGAACCTCACGTTGAGCGCGATCGGATTGAGCCGGTTCCCTGCGCAGGCCTCACAAATCTGTGCTTCCTCCTCGTACCACTCGTTCCACCAGATCTCCTCCCCGCTTTGTTCCTCGTCGAAGCCGCGCATCTTGGCGCCCGTGCCGAAACATTCCGGGCACCAACCGTGCTTGGAATTAAATGAGAACAAGCGCGGGTCGAGTTCGGCGAAGCTCTGTGCACACGACGGGCACGCACGACGCGTCGAATAGATTTGCGGCTGGGCCTTCGAGCGTCCATTGAGGACATGAACCACGCCCTTGCCGTGATCGAGAGCGACGGTCAGCGCGCTACGCAATTCCTTCTCGCTCTTCGGGCTCACCTTCAACGTGGCCACTGGCAGCTCAATCGTATGTTCCTTGAAGCGGCTCAGGCGCGGCCACTTTGCGGTGGGCAACAACTCGCCGTCGACACGCAGGTGTTCGTACCCCTTCTTAGCGGCCCATTCCGCAAGGTCGGTGTAAAAGCCTTTGCGTGCGACCACGAGCGGAGACAGCAACGTCACGTTCTGACCGCGATACTCCTTCACTAATCGTGCAGCCAACGAGTCATACGATTGAGGCTCGATCGGGACGTCGCAATCCGGGCAGTACTGAGTTCCGAGCTTTACGAACAGCAATCGCAGGAAGTGATAGATCTCAGTCAGCGTCGCCACTGTGCTCTTGCGTCCGCCGCGACTGGTTCGCTGCTCGATGGCGACGGTGGGCGGAATACCGAAGATGGCATCGACATCAGGCCGCGACGCGGGCTGCACGAATTGACGCGCATAGGCATTCAGCGATTCCAAGTAACGCCGTTGCCCTTCACCGAACACGATATCGAATGCCAAGGTTGACTTGCCCGAACCGGATACGCCGGTGATCACCGTGAAGCGATCGCGAGGCAAGGACACATCGATATTCTTGAGATTGTGTTCGCGTGCACCATGGACCTGAATCGAAGCACTCGACGTCGCTGGCAGGCGCGCAACGCGCGGCTCCTTCACGCCGGCGGGCTGCCATTCGTTCGTCACTTCGCGCAGCGCCCTTGCCGTATGCGATTTCGTATCTCGCATCAGCTCGTCCGGCGTGCCTGTCGCAACGACTAAACCGCCCGCATCGCCGCCTTCAGGACCTAAGTCCACAATCCAATCGGCTGCGCGAATCAAATCGAGGTTGTGTTCGATCACGAGCAAAGAATTTCCCGCATCGATCAAGCGACGAAATGCACGCAACAACTTCTCGATATCTTCGAAATGCAGACCTGTCGTCGGTTCATCGAATAAGAACAGCGTTCCGCGTCTGTCCGCTTGTTCCTTGCGCGAACGGTGATTGGCGGACTGCGACTGCGCAGCTTCGACGAGGTGACCGGCGAGTTTGAGCCGCTGCGCCTCTCCGCCTGACAACGTGGGCACGGGCTGGCCCAAACGCAAATAGTCCAGTCCGACTTCCGCGAGCGGACGCAGAGATATCGCGACTGCCTCATCATTGCGGAAGTAATCGAGCGCTTCGGCAACGGTCAGCTCAAGAATGTCGGCAATGCTGCGACCAGCATGACCTTCGCGGCTCAGCTTGACCTCGGCGATTTCCGGGCGATAACGAGTGCCATTGCAGTCCGGGCAACGCAAATACACATCCGATAAGAACTGCATCTCGACGTGTTCGAATCCATTTCCGGCACACGTCGGGCAACGTCCGTTGCCTGAGTTGAAGCTAAACGTTCCGATCGTGTAGCCGCGCTCTTTCGAGAGCGGTTCGGCGGCGAACAGTTTACGAATCGCATCGAAGGCGCCGACGTAACTCGCCGGGTTGGAGCGCGTCGTGCGACCGATCGGGGTTTGATCGACGAACACGACATCTGAAATATGCTCGGCTCCCTGAATCTCGGCGTGCAGACCCGGCGCTTCGCTGGGCTTGCCGAATCGTTTGCGCAACGCCGGATACAGCACATCCTGAACCAGCGTCGACTTCCCTGATCCGGACACGCCGGTGACGCACACCAACTGATGCAATGGGATCGTGACGTCGATGTTCTTTAGATTGTGTTCGCGAGCGCCGAGCACGCGAATCGATTCGGACGATTCGATTCGAGGCTGTAGGCTGTAGGCTGTACGCTGTAGGCCGGAATCGCGCTTCGCGCCGGAGACGATCTTGCGGCCGGTCAAATACTCGGCGGTCAATGAGCGAGTGGCGCTCGCGAGCTGATCCGGTGCGCCATAGAACACGATTTCGCCACCGCGCTCCCCCGGGCCCGGGCCGACATCGAGGATGCGATCGGCCGCTTGCATGACTTGCGGATCGTGCTCAACGACGACGAGCGAGTTGCCCGCATCTTTCAATCGTTGCATGACGCCGATCACTCGACCCATGTCGCGTGGATGCAAACCGATAGACGGCTCATCCAAGACGAACAATGTGTTGACGAGCGACGTGCCGAGGGCCGTCGTGAGATTGATTCGCTGCACTTCTCCGCCCGACAAGGTGCGCGATTGACGATCAAGCGTCAGATAGCCGAGCCCAACATCCAGTAGATATTTGAGTCGCGTACGAATCTCGCGCAGTACCAGATCGCTCGCCTCATCCAAGGGAGCGGGAACCTGCAGCCGCTGCACGAATGCGCTGCATTGCTCGAGCGGCAACAACATGAGCTCATGGATCGACAAGCCTGGCAGACTCGCCAGGACCGAGTCGGTCCACTTCACGCCAGCAGGACGAAAGCGCGGTGCGCTCGAAGAAACGGCGGCCGCATCCTCACGTGTACCTACGCGCCAGAGCAGGGAATCAGGCTTGAGTCGAGCACCGCCGCAATCGGTACATGGCGTGTAGGTACGATATTTCGAAAGCAGCACGCGAATGTGCATCTTGTAAGCGCGGCTTTCCAACCACGCAAAGAAGCGCCGCACGCCGTACCACAACTTGTCTTCCCAGCGGCCTTCGCCTTCGAGCACCCACTCACGTTGCGCCTCGGTCAGATCCTTCCAGGGCACATCCAATGGAATGCCGCGTTTGCGTGCGTACTTGACGAGATCATCCTGGCACTCTCGGTACGACTCGGTCTGCCACGGTCGCACTGCGCCTTCTTTGAGCGACTTCGACTGATCGGGCACGACCAATCCAAAGTCCACCCCGATGATGCGCCCGAATCCGCGGCACGATTCGCAGGCGCCGACCGGAGAGTTGAAGGAGAAAGAGCTCGGCGTGGGCTCCTGATAATGGATATCGCAATTCGCGCAATGCAGATCTGCCGAGAATCGATATGCCCGCGCGGACTTCATCGACTCGCGATCGCTCTCCTCCAACACATGCACGTTCACGCGACCGTTCGCGATGCGAAGACTCGTTTCGATCGCTTCGATTACGCGCGATCGTTCTGCAGTAGCGAGGCGAAAGCGATCCAAAACCATTTCCAACATCAGCTTTGGCTGAGTGTCGGCGGCTTTTCGCTTCGCACCCTTGCGCGCAGGCGCCGGTGCGGCGCCCGAGGCGAT
>DASTSB010000316.1:0-4165 GCA_035760885.1 Steroidobacteraceae bacterium
CGCGTTAGTTCTGGACGTGCAGCCGAACGTCTCGCGCCCGACGATTGCGGTGCCTGCGGGACCTACTTGCAAGGTGCTCATCGCGGACGACAATCGCGACGCAGCGGATTCCCTGCGTATGCTCTTGAGCGTTTCCGGTCATGACGTGTGCGTCGCGTATAGCGGCACAGAAGCGCTCGCAGCCGCGAACGCTCACCGACCGGACGTCTTGCTGCTCGATATCGGCATGCCAGGGATGACCGGTTACGAAGTCGCTGAGGCAGTCCGCAATCAACCCTGGGCTGCATCAGCGCTATTGATTGCGCTTACGGGTTGGGGCCAGCACGAAGATAAGGAACGCGCGAAGCAGGCGGGTTTCGATCGACACTTCACCAAACCGGTGAACTCGCAAGCGATCGAGGCGGCGCTGGCGGAGTTTGCGAGCAAACGGCAACAAGCATCTATCGCTTGAAACCACAGCAGCGCGCACATCGATCGTAGGTCCAGCCCACAGCCTCCAGCCTACAGCCTCTCCTGCGCCTGTCTCACCTCGGCGCTCTGCCGGTTGAGCGCCGCTCCACCAGTTTGAGATCGACCAGCTCGGTTTGCGGCGTGTGCCCGCCATCGACACGGGCAGGGCTATCCACGAGCCACTCGGCTGCGCGGGAGCCGATTTCATTCATCGGACGGTGAATCGTCGTTAGCGCAGGGTTCAGCACGGAGGCGAGATAGGCGTTGTCGAATCCCACGACCGACAACTGCTCAGGCACTTGGATTCGTAATTCGGATGCGACTTGCAGCACGCCGGCAGCCATGCGGTCGTTACATGCGTAGATTGCGGTCGGGCGCGAGCTGCGGTCGAGTAGCTGACGGGCGCATTGAAGACCCGATTCGAACGAATAATCCCCTTCGCAGATCAGTTCGGGAGCGATGGTGACGCCCGCATTCGCGAGGGCGCCGAAGAATCCTTCCTGACGTTCTCTTGCGGAGATTTGATCGAGCGGCCCGGAGATGAACCCGAAGCGACGATGGCCGAGGTTCAGCAAATGTTTGGCCACTTGCGAACTCGCATCGCGCTCCCGCGAGACCAGAACCAAATCGTAATAGGGGCGCGGGGCAGCGGCGACAGCCACTGCAGGAATGCGATTCTCGTGTAACGCACGGGCAAGTGCATCGTCTTCCGAGGAAGGTGCCATCACGATGACGCCATCCACGCGTGAGCGCCGCACGAAGCTCAACACATCCTCGACGATGTTTCCGTCCGATTCGAGCGGATGTGCAATCACTTCGTAATGGCGCCGCACGCAAACTCTGAACACGCCGCGGTGCAATTGATCGACGTTCTCCGAATTCGGATCGTTGTGCACCAGGCCCAACAGATACGAACGGCTGTTCGCAAGTGCGCGCGCTCGCATGTTGGGACTAAAATTCAGGTCGCGAATGACCTGCTGAATTCGCTCGCGCGTCTCGCGACTGACGCGTGGCAGATCGTTGATCACGCGCGAAACAGTGCGCGCTGAAACGCCGGCAGCCTTCGCCACATCGTGAATGGTGCTGGGGCTCGAGATGTCCCGCTTGCGCTCTGCCGTTTCGGATTCTTCTGCCATGCGTTGCAGCTCTAACGGACGACGACCAACAGTTTGCGTAAGGACGCTTGATCCTTCTTGCTGCCTTTGCTCGACAGCTCGCCCTTGGCATCGCTCCAGTTGAGTAGCGTCGTGGTGCCTTTGCCGCGTTCGTAGTCGTAGGTCAGACCATCGTCGTCGAACAATGCAAATGAAGCGTCGCGGCCGGGATATACGCGGATCTCTTTGAGCGGTTGTGCCGTCGCCGTGCTTTCGATGTCGATACCAAGCGGCACGATCGATCCGGCACGAACAAATAGCGGGATGCGATCGATCGGTGCTGCCGCGTCGATCGTTTGGCCGCCTTTGATCTTTTGATTGGTCCAGAAGTCATACCAATCGCTGCCCGCCGGCAAATAGACGGAGCGGCTCTGTGCGCCTTGCTCGACGACAGGTGCGACCAAGAATGCGGGGCCGAACATGTACTCGTCGCCGATACCAACCACCTTCGTATCATTCGGAAAATCCATGAACAACGGTCGCATGATCGGCGCACCGGTGTCGTACGTGTGTTTGCCGAGCGAATAGAGATACGGAATCAGTTGATAACGCAGTTTCAAATACTGAGCGATGATGGCTTCGGCCTGTTTGCCGTAGGCCCACACCTCGGTGGATTTGCGCAGACCATGTGCGCGCATGGTGGGCAAGAACGTTCCGTACTGATACCAACGCGTGATGAGCTCCGGATAGTCGCTGTAGCCGCCAATCACATCTTTCGCGTCGCTCCCATCCAGCAAAGGCGGGTGCGCCGGATTGCTGGTCGCAGGCAACGGTTGCCAGCCGCCGATGTCATTGCCCCAGTACGCGATGCCCGAGGCGCTCACGTTGAGTCCGGTCGGAATTTGCCGCTGCAGCGCTTCCCACGTGGGCTCGATATCCGACGACCAGAACAGTGCACCGCTGCGCTGTGCACCGATGTAGGCGGCACGCGCAAGGATCACGTTGCGTTTGTTGGGACGGTCGCGCCGCGATCCGTCTGCGATTCCTAACGTGTGCACCAGCGGATACAGGTTGTGATACCGATCGCCCGAGCCGATGCTGTAGAAGTAGCCATCCGGCACGAGATCGGGTTCGGTTTCATCCAGCCAGAACCAATCGAAGCCTTGCGATGCGATGTTGTCGCGAATCTGGCCCCAGAACCATTCGCGAGCTTGCGGGTTCGTGCTATCGAGCAAGGCCCCGGCGCGGTCACTTCTAAACGCAAGACCATCGACCGGCTTGCCGTCTTTGTCGGCGAGGAGCCAACCTTTCGTTGCGAGGTAATTGAAGTAGCGCGATTCCTTTTCGAAGCGTGGCCACACGCTGATCATCGAGCGAATGCCTTCATCGTGAAGTTCGCGATTCATTGCGGCGGCATCTGGGAAGTCGCGCGGATTGATGTCCATCTGTCCCATCCGCGTCCAGTAGAACCAGTCCACGACCATGATGTCGAGCGGGTACCCGCGCGTGCGATAGCCTTTCGCGACGTCGAGCACTTGCTGCTGATTCTCGTAGCGCGCCTTGCTTTGGATGTAGCCAAACGCCGGCTTCGGCGGCAGCGGAGTGGAGCCGCTCAGCAACCGATAACCAGAATAGATGTCATCGGTCGAGTCGCCGGCAATCACGAAATACGAAACGCGTTCGCCGACTTCGGAATGCCAAACGGTTTTGCCGCTCAAGCCTGGTGTCACGGTGGTGGCGGACGGATTGTCCCAGACCACGCCGTACCCTTTATTCGTGACTAGAAATGGAACGCAGACTTGTTCGCCATGCGGAGCATCGTAGTAGTGGCGACAGTCGATGGTGCGGCCGCGATGATCGAGAATGCCTTCTTGGTTTTGGCCGAGGCCGTAGTAGTGCTCATCGGAGGAAGCGGCGAAGCTTGCGCCCACGCGGAAGGTCTTTTCGCCATTCACGACGTGCGGCGCCATTTCCCATCCCGTCATCGTGACGAGCGGTGTCCCATCGGCGCGATTGATGCGAATCGCAACTGGCGGCAGCGAGGGCGCGAAGTAGCGCTCCATTTGCGAAGGCGGACCGGGATATGGCTGAGCAACGACTTCGACGTTCAACGCACTAGAGCGCAAGAAGTCCGCCCCGTTGCTCGACGTGTGTTCCCAGCCGCGAGCGTCGGGCTTCGCAATGAAGCCGTATCCGGCGGGCGCGAGTGCGAGGTCTTTGTCGGTGCTGATCGTCACGCGCACGATGTTCGGCGCGTAGGGCTCGACAGTGACATAGCTGCCATTGCGATTCAGCAATACGGGCTCTGCGGCGAACACGCCCGTTGCGAATGCGAGTAAGCACACGAGCAATCCCAGAGGCATCGCAGAGCGCGATGCAGATGGCAAGTCGAATCGCATCAAGAATCCCCCCCAAAAAAAATCCGCGGCATGAGCCGCGCCTGCTTCTTTGAATCGATATTTCAGCAAGGAAATATCGACGCGAATATAACGTGCGCGCTGCCCCTCGCAAACAAACATTTGCTGCGCGGGAGCGCAGGATCGCAACGGATTGGCTATCGAGTGTTCTGCGTGACAGGTTGCAGACGATAAATCGCAACGTCATGAGCCGGCACCGTCACA
>DASTSB010000317.1:0-8647 GCA_035760885.1 Steroidobacteraceae bacterium
TCGCCGGGTAGTACTGACTCGCGCACCAGTCGAAGTGACCGAGCCGCCATCCACCTTCGGCCGGGTTCGTTCCATAGTGAATGCATTTCGAAATCCATGTGCCAAACTTCTCGAGGTGGGACGTCAACTCGTAGTTTGAAACATTCAAGAAGAAGCCGTCGGCTTTCTGCACGCCGGCTTTCACCAAGCGATCCGCGATGTCGCCGACACCGAGCCACGCACTGTGCGTGCCGTCCAAATACACGGCCGTATTTGTGAGCCCGGTCAATGTGTCGACTGCGTAATTGAGCTGTTCGAATCGACTCGCTGCAGCCGTGGCGGGATCGGCCTCTGCCGGTTGACACCATTCCTTGCTGCCGTTGATCGATGTGTAATGCGGAATGATCCCCAGGCCATCCGGCTCTACCAGCACGACAGCCGGAGAGTCGCCGATGCCCGCAGCAAGACCGTCGATCCAAGCCTTGTACGCCGCTGTGTCCTGTGCGCCGCCTGCAGAATATTGAGCGCAGTCTCGAAATGGCACGTTGTACGCCACGATGACCGGCACCTTGTGATCCACGGCCGCATCAGCCACCAGCGCCGCAGCCTTTGCCTCTACTTCCGCAGGCGTTCCGCCCGTGAACCATTTTGCAAGCGGATAACCCGCAATCTTCAAGGCGTTCTGCCGATCCTGACCGTTCAAGTCATACGATGCGTGCGTCACAGCCGAGCTGTACCAGTCCACATACAAAGCGCGCTCTGGATTGAGAACATCGTTTGCGGCCGATGCCGTCGTGCTCACGGCGAACGCTCCCGCCGCACATGCGACGCAAGCGAACACGGCCCCCTTCAGATGATGGATTGCCATACCCGATCCTCGAGTTGATTAGTGATGGAGTGAACAACGCGAGTGACGATTGGTGCGACCGCGTTCCCCCACATCGCACGTGTCCAGCGTTGTCACCGCGAGTCTAGTGGCAACTCGGTGGTCCAGCCAAGCGTCGGTTTTCACTCACGCGCTGCGTCGTTGAGAGCGCAATGCGTTGCGATGGCAATCGTGCTACGGAATCTCGACCGCTTCTTGATCGACGAAGCCATGCGCCCGGATGGCAGGCAATAGAGTTTCGTCCGCGTACGTATCGCCCGTTACGACTGGATCGATCTGCTCTCTGGAATCGAGCGTCTGTGAATGTTGCTGATGCGCCAACGGTAGCAGCCATGCGTAACCGGACTTCCAGCTCTCCAAGTTTTCGAATCGCGCGCGTAAAGATTTCAAGATCTGCATACCCGCGAAATCCAAGTCACCCCAGAACGCGGTCGGCAGTACTGCCTCGCATTCTCTAAACCACCAGCGCTGAAACTCATCGATGAGCGCCGTGGCACCCGGACCAGCAAAGTGCAAAGTCGCTCCGTCGCGGGCGCGGATGCGAGCGGCAGAGCTACGAAATCCCGATGCGTAAACGAATGCGAGCCGCTGCAGCTTTGGGTTCTGACTGCGAATAGCCGCGGCGTACGTGTCCTGATTTTCGATGAACAGCACACCCGCATATTCGGAAGGCAAGTACACCGAGACGACAATCGGCCGCTCGCGTATCTCCAAGTGCGGAAACAACGCGGCAATGAAGTCAGCTCTTTTGTCGAGGAGTTTCGAATCGCCCCAGAAGACTCGCGCGCTCAACTGTCGCAACGTGATCTGACCTTTGATGGCATGGATGCTGGCAAGTGCGGCGACGATCTCGCGTGGAGTTCGGCCGGGCACATCTATGCGTCGAAGTTTCAGCAGTTCTAAGCCATGGGGAAAATGAATTTCATGTTCATGCACCGCGTCACGCCACTCTTGCATGACACGAGTTGCGGGCTCGCGTTGCAGCCACTCACGAAGAATCGGTTCGCTTGCTGCCGGAAATGCGAGCTTCGCATTCGTCCATTCGGGATCGTACAAGCTGCGTTTGCCCGGTTTGAATTTGAGCAGCCCGCTCTCACCCAGCGACTTCACCAGCAGCCACAGGTCATCCGCTTGCGAATCACCTGATGTCAACGACGGCAGAACGCGCGCGACGGGAATGAAAACATCGAGAGCGCGATCGTTGCCGCTCTGCTTGTCGAACCGATCCACGACCGCATGCAGCATCGCGGTGATTTCGGGTTCATCGGTGAGCCAGGGAGGACGATGCATGAAAGTTAGCGGAGCGGTTAGCGGTTAGCGGTTAGTCAAAGATGATGCTCTTGGTTCTTGGTTCCCGTTCCCCGTTCCCCGTTCCCCGTTCCCCGTTCCCCGTTCCCCGTTCCCCGTTCCCCGTTCCCCGTTCCCCGTTCCCCGTTCCCCGTTCCCCGTCTCTTCTATCCGCTAGTCCCCAGTCACTAGTCAGTACTGACGACGTCTTCCATAAAATCCAGCTCCGCTTGCTGATGCACGGTGCGGCGATGACGCGCCCAAAGTTCTGCGATGCGCGGTTGGTTGCACTGCTTGCGATCGACGAGCACGCGCGTCTGCAACTGTCCGCGAGGCGCACTGGGCACCTTCGCGAACACGAACTCATTGCTGATCAGATCCATGAACGGACCGCACTTGCTTGTCGGCATGATGAATACGAGTTGCAACCCAAGCGTGCTGGTTAAATAGTTGATGACCTCCCGCGAGCGCGTTTCGTCCATCTTCGAGAACGCTTCGTCGACCAGTACCATGCGCAAATGATTCGTTCCCTCGCCGTATCGCAATGCCGATGTGATGCTGGCGGCGCGAATGATGTACGCGGGCGTTTCGAGCTGCCCGCCGCTTCCCGTTCCGTATTCCGAGAGTGCAATGGGCGGCTTACCTTCGACCTCCTTGTAGATTTCGTACCGATGATAGTTGCGGTAATCGGCAATGCGCTCCAGCTCGCGCAATGACTTCTGTTCATCATCGCCCAGCAAGAGGTCCATGAGAGCATCACGCACTTGCGCAGATTTCGGCGAGAGCTTCGCATCGAACAGCGATGCTTCCTCGCCGATCCCGGGCGCCTTAACGACCTCTTCAAAGAAGCGGGCGTACTCGCGATATTCCGGTACCCAAGCCTGATCGAAGCGGAAGCGCTCTCGATCCGAACCGAAGCGATGATTCACGAGTTCGCGATTGAGCAAGTCGAGCCGCATCTTGCCGTCTTGAATCGACTGATGAATCTCTTGGCACAAGTGCGAAACGAAGGCGTTATTGAAACTGGTCTTTAGCTGTTTCAGGTTCTCGTGCTTCTCCACCAGCACATTGTTCTTGAGGATGTTGTAGACACGATCGATTTCGCGACGCAATTCTCCCATACGCGCGAACAATGCCGAGTCGTATTCGCCGCCGAACGCGGCGTATGTCACTGCATCGACTGGACGGCACTTCTGATTGTGCGATTGCAGCGCATGGTCCAGCGCTCGTTCAGCCGTCCGCAATCGCGTATCGATCTCAACCCGCGCCAATTCATACTTCTCGGCGTTCAGCGACTTCGATTCGTCGTCCGCGTATCGCAAGCGCGATTCGAGATCGAACTCTGGCCATTCAGCGTGCACGGCTCTCAATGCATCTTCGGCCTTCACCATCGCGTCCTGTGCTGCGTCCTTTGCAACAGCGCTGCGCTCAATCGCGGCTTTGATATTCGACAGCTTGTTCTGCAGCTCGCCCTCGCGCCGCGCGAGCTTGCGTTCTTCCTCACGCATGCGTTCTTCGTCTTCGCGCAACTGCTTCAATTGCGCATCCAACGATTCGTACTCGCTCACGTCGAGCCGGGCCAACAGCGCGGCGATCCTCTGCGACTCGCGATGCAGTCCAATAACGGCGGCGAGCGAATCCGCATAGGTGAGCGCGGATAGGCTGTCGATCGCCTCCATCAATCGCGTCATTTCTTGCAGCCGAGTGTTGGCCTCTTGGCGATCGGCGTGCAGCTTCTCCAGCTCCACACGCTTCGCGTTCAAAGCGCGCTCACGAGCTCCGGCGCCGAACACCAACTCGGCATCGGGTACGTCGCATCGGAACATTGCGTACCCGCCTGAACCCATGCCGTCCGCGGTTACGCCACGAGGGGTGTTGCGAAGTTCCTCGGCGCTTTCGACGCGCACGACGTTCCCGTAGTTTGCGATCAAAAATGCTTGAGCCACGGCGTGCGTAAACTTCAAGACATGCACGATGGACTCAGGTGCGGGCTTCAGCTTGGCCGCATCGCGCAATGCCTTCGCCCCTTGGATGACACGAGCTCGATTGTCCCGGCCCGCAAGCCCACGCACGATGCGAATGGCCTGCGCTTCGAATTGTTCATCGACGATGATGCCGAAGCGTGCTCCGCCGATGTATCCCTCGATTGCGGATTGCCAGCGCGCATCGACGACCTCAATGTGATCGCACAGCACTCGTGCATCCGCATGCGGCAGCTGCGAGCGGATCGCAGCCAGTGCACGCTCGACGTATTGCGGATATACGGCTTGCTTCGACTCCAACCGAGCAATCTCCTGTTGCTTCTGCTGAGCCTGGTTCGAGAGCTGGTCATATCGATTCCGCCTTTGCAGCAACGCCAGATTCGCGACGTCGCGACGGCTCTCGGCCTCCCCTTCCCGCTTCTTCCAATACTCGTGAAGTGCCACGTGGGCCCGCTGCGCCGCGCGCGCGTGGTCGAGGTGCGATTCGAGCATCGCGATGTCGTTCGTAAGATCTCGCTGCAACAAACGGGGCAAATCGAGGTCGCCAGCCTTTTCGGCCTCGCGTGCGTCATGGACGTAGCGACGGGCGACCATGTCCGTGAGCGACGGAAGTTCGACGGCCAGCGATGGCAGAGCCAGCAAGTCGGTCAGGGCACGCACCGACTTCACGTTGGTCTGCAATTGTTGATCTTGCCGCAAGAGATCAGCCACACCTTGCCGGACTTTGTCATCGAGTGAGCGCTGTTCGCTCTCCAACGCGTCCTTTTGCTTGAGTGCGGCGATACCTTGGCGCTGCGCTTCGAGACTCACCAGCAACGCATGAGCATGCGAGCGCCGCTGTTCCGCCAGCTGCAATTCAGCAGAGTTCTGCTGAATCTCGCGCGAGATCGCTTCGCGCGTATCGACTTCTTTGAGATACGCAGACTGATGCTCGTGATAGACAGCACGCGAACGTGAGTAATTGAGCGTCTGCAACTCGATCCAGCTTTCGAGATAGGTTTGCGAGTGATGCCCGGCTTGTTCGAGGAGGACCGCACTCTCCTTGAGGTTGTGAGCCTCGCGCTCCATCGAATGAATTGTCTTGAGCTGGCTCGATACGGAGCGAATCGCCTCGCCTAAATCCTTGCGTTCGAGCACTTCATCGGCAACGAATTGGTTGATGCTGCTGACCGGCTTGTACGCCATGAAGCGCGAAAACGCCCGCGCCGCCGCCATCGCTTCGCGCTCTGAAACGGAGTCTCGCTTGCCGCGCAACGCTCCGTACAACCTCCGCAGATACGCTCGCTTCTGGTCGTAGCGCTCCACAATCTTCTTGCCGTGCTTTTGAATCAGCTTCTGCTGAATTTCATCGAGCAGTACCACGTTCTTCTTTTGAATGAACGCGTTCTCATCGAGCTCCGCGCCCTGAAGAATGAAGAACGCAGTCTCGTCCTCGCGCGCGATCGGCAGCTTGCCGGACTGGTCGAGCGAAGCCCGAACCGCCACCACGGCAGTGAACGGCTCCGCGGTTTCGTCCTTCGTGGGATGAAACACCGCGGCGATGTAGCCGTCGGTCGGATCCACGCGCGCGTAACTGCCATCGTCACAACCGAGTACGTACGAGGCTAAGGTGCGGACTCGCTTGCCGCCGCGACCGCGTTGCGTGCTCTCATCTTGGCCAGGGTTGTAGTGGAACAACGTTTCGTGGGCGGCCGTCATCACGGTTTGAATCGCGTCGGCGGCCGTGGTTTTGCCCGACCCATTCGCGCCGGAAAACAAGCACACGGGACCGAAGTCGAACGCGCCGTTCGGCACGTTGCCCCAGTTCACAAAGATGAACCGCTTAAGAAACATTCGCGCTCTCCGCATCGGAGCGATCGGGAGGTGCGGCCCCCTCGAGTGACGAGTTCAACGCATCGATCGCACTCTGACCGACGAACTCGACGATCATGGGATGAATTCGTAGCCAGGCTTCGGAGTGATCCAACTCTTCCTCGCTGCGATACTCGATGAGCCGCAACTGCTTCAAGCGCTGAAACACTCGCCGACGCTCCAACAGCTTTTCCGGTAAGGATCGATTGAGCCAGTTCTTCATTGCCAAGCTAATGGCTTCGAGCGGCTCGGTCGCAAACCCACGTTCATCCAATTTCCCTTCGCGTACCGCCTTGTCGTACTGCGCGCGCAAGACGAGCATGAGCGCGACTTCCGCTTGGCTCGGCCGCGCTCGCAGGCTGCCGCCAAATGCGTGCTCTTCGGCTTTGTCCATTCCGGGCGTACTGCTGCCGGGCGGATAGACTCGCACATATTCGAAACGTCGATCGTGGTGCAAAGCCAGTCCATATAAATCGAGAGCCTCGGACATCACCTCTTCGATGCGAACGAATCGATCGTAGAGCTCGCGTTCAGTTTGCGATTCATCGCGTGCGAGCACGCCATAGTTGAGCAAACGGATGGCCAGTTCGCGAAACTCCTCGACGGTGACATTCGCAGGCTCGAGCCGATCTTCAATGTATTCGCGTAGGTTCATGCTTCGGCCCTTTCGGTGGGCACTGCTTCCACGACGCGCACGATGAAATCATCGCTCGCGTCGTAGTACTCGTTGCGCACTTGCGCTCCCGTCTCAACCACTTCGAACTTCAATCCGCCGATCGTGGACGAAGCACCGAGCTCGATGACATGCGCAGCCTGCAAGAGCTCACGAGCATCGCGTATCGGCAACGTGCTGGTGCGAATCTCATGGCCGCCCGCGAGCGCGGTAACGACGTAATCGTAGAGTTGGCGATTGTTGAGCGAGAAGGCGCGTTCCAGGGCTTGTTCGACAAACAAGCGTCGTCGCGACTCGCGATCATCGGCAACGAACTCCTCGACGCTCGTGTTCACGGCACGCTTGCGTTCCAAGTTGTAGAGCCGCAACTGATCAGGATCCACGAAGCCGACGTTCAAAGTCGAAAACGAATCGGCGGCCGCAGTGAAGTGCCGATCCTGCTCGTGTTCGTCCAGCGAGGAGAGCTTTTCGAACGCATCGAGCAGCGCATGCTGAGTGCCTTCCGAGAAACTGAGCTGACGCAGCAGGATATCCGCGCGCCGAGTGAACCCGTGCAGCGATTGTCGCAGCGCAGGCAACATCACTTCCGCAGCGCTATGCAATCGACTCTCGATTTGATCCAGGATCGTGAGATACACCGACCGCTTGTTGTCGACTACAAGTTCGGGGGCCAAGCGCCGCAGCTCCTTCTCCACCGCGGCCTTGACAGCGCGTCGTTGAGCGCGCGCACTTCGTAAGAGGCTGTCGAGTTCCTCGCGGTACTTCACGACGCTATCTTCGGAGAAGCGCAAGGCCAGGTCCGGCATAAAGCGCTTTTCCATAAAATCGAAGAACTCTTCGCTCGCCTTGTGCACGAGCTGCTGCGCTTCGACCTCTTTGATGAGCTGTCGTTTACGATCTTCCAACTCGCCGATCACGTCCGAGAAATCCGAGACGATCCGCTCCGAGTATTCGTAAGCGTCGAGCAAGTCGTAGGCTTCGTGCTTGTCCAGGAAGGATCGCAGTGCGCTGCAGGTGTTGCGCGTGTTGCGGTGGCGCGTGCGGAAGCGCCCACCCGAAATCTCTTCCATTGGCTGGGTGAACAGCCGGCCGATCCGCGAGAAGCTATACGTGCTGGTCAGCGTCACTTCATCGACATGCAGCTCGAGCCAGCCATATTCCAGCAGCAGATTGAGCATCCACGTGGCCTGCTCGCGCTCGCCGCGCACCGGCAGCGCCGTGTCGTCTTCGGAATCATCGAGTACGGGCGTCCGAGTGATTGCCTCCTCGAACGTTTCCATCACCAGCTCGCGGTTGATGACCCGGTGGTAATCGGCAAGGGAGCTGTAGAGACGCGAATAGAGTGCCCGCAAACACGCGACAACTTGCTCTCGGTATTTTCCCGTCAGCGGACGAAAGAAGTGAGGGCGGTCGGGGGTGAAGAGCATCTGAGGCTGGAGGCTGGAGGCTGAAGCGCAAGATTGCCTCAGTGGACCGCGACGTCAAGGTGCGCAGCACTCTTCCTATGCGCTAGTCACTAGTCACTAGTCCCTTCCAAGAAAGAAAGCCCCGCATTCGCGGGGCTTTCGAGGCAAGTAATCGACGTCAGTCGATTACATGTCCATGCCGCCCATTCCGCCCATGCCGCCTGGAGCGCCATGTGAATGCTCGGCCTCTTCCTTCGGAGCTTCAGCAATCATCACCTCGGTCGTCAGCAACAGGCCGGCAACAGAAGCTGCGTTCTGCAGCGCGAGGCGAGTGACCTTCGTCGGGTCCAGAATGCCGAGCTCGAGCATGTCGCCATACTCGCTCGTTGCGGCGTTATAGCCGAACGTGCCCTTGCCTTCCTTCACCTTCGCGAGCACCACCGCAGCATCTTCACCCGCATTGGTGACGATCTGACGCAGCGGCTCTTCGATCGAGCGAGCCAGGATGCGGATGCCGAAGCCCTGATCTTCGTTCACAGCCTGCAGCTTCTCGACTGCCTTCTGTGCGCGGATCAGCGCAACA
>DASTSB010000318.1:0-6181 GCA_035760885.1 Steroidobacteraceae bacterium
CGCAAACCTGCTTCGCGGACGACACGCGAGCGTTCGCGGTCAACGAAGTGGCGATTAACTGGAACGCGCCGCTCGTGTGGGTCGCAGCGTTCTTGGATGAATGACGGCTACAACCACTTCGATTCGACCTTCAGCATCGGCGTCGCAGTCTCCGCGAGTTTGTTCGCCTGCGTCGCCACGAATGCACTAATTCGATGTGCGAGATCGCGCTCCTCACCTACGAAGACGGGATCCTCTGCCAGCGCAGAAGCCGCAGCAAGCGCGGCTTTGCTGATGCGCCGCATTTCTCGCGCGAGCAGCGTTCTTGGTGTAGCCGTGCTCTGCGCGAAATCCGCCCACTGAAAAGCGGAAACTTCCGGCAACAGAAATTCATCTCCGTAGGCCATGGCGAGTTCGTGATCTAAGCCGTCGAATTGCACGACACTCACGAGGTCGTAGAACGGTGCGAGCCATAGACCATCATGTTTACAGAAGAACGAGATGTTCTTGCCGTGCGCGTCGCAATTGCCGATCAGGTAGTTGAATAGCGCCCACCGCAGCATGGCTAGCCGCGTGGCTGCTTTCTGCACCGTGTATTCGGCCAAGGAAAACAAGCGAGGAAAACTGACGCCTTCGCGGATGTCGCGCACGTCGCGTCCGGCACCGAAGTTACGTTCGTACTTGTACGAGACTGGGAAATTCAGTGCTTGGCACGCGTCCACGATGTGCAGGCGTTTGACTGCATTGTGTTCGCGTACACGGTCGAATCGTTCGATGAGCAATACTGGAGCCGGCAGCCGCAGGATCGATGTTGACGCGGTGCCAAGTCCCAGACGGTGCGCGAGGGACATACAGAAATGTTCGTTTGCGACGAGTAGTGGCAGCCTGCCTTCCGAAGGTTCGGGCTTCAGAATGTGCGTCGATGCAAGTTTGCCCTCCGCCAAATACATTCGTTCGCCGTCCAGGTACACGGCTAGCTTGTCTTGATAACCAGCGATCGACATGCGAACGCGACCATCCCAGACCATGAAGGGAATTTGAGCTCGGTCGCGTATTCGCTGCTGGAGTTCGTCGCGGGTGATTTCGCGACTGGAAGAGCGGAGCTTCGTCGGCTCGACATCGTCGGCATAAAAAGAGAGTGCGCCGGAGGTTTCTTGTCCGAGCGTACGGATCAATCCGTAAACGTTGTTCTTTGAAACTTGGTTTGCGGTTGCGACGACGTCGAGGGCTCTGCCTTCGGGCAGCAGATTCTCTAGAAAGCGCCGAATCGTGCTCGAGGGCGCGGGTTGCCCGTGTTTCAGAATGTGCGGCGAGATCGAATAAGACTCTGCGGCTGCAATCCACTCCGGGCCATAGACAAAAGAGAATGCTTCTTCTAACGACTCGTAGCCGAGATTGCCGATGCGGGTCGTCCCATCGAATACGGTGAGGCCATGGCTGCTCATGAATGGTCAGCACTTGAATGCACGGCGAGCTTGACCGCCTTTGATTTGTCGACGATCAGCATCGCGAGACCCAAGCCATCCAGCACTTTGAGCAACCGCTCACTGCTGACGCCGGAACGGCCATTTTCAAGTCGCGATAGCAGATCGACCGAGACGCCACAAAGCGCGGCAGCATCATCGATTCGCAAACCGCTCGCTTTGCGTTGGCTTCGTACCAGCCCGCCCATGTCCTCCAACGAGCTGACTATTTCGGATTTTTGGAAACGATCCATTGTGTGCCCGCCATTTGTGTCTATGTTTCGGAATTCCAGAAACTATAGCGACACGAGCCCACCTGCACAAGCTAGTTACGGTAATTCCGAAACAGCGGAACGCAAAGCCGATGCATATTTACGGGGCACAGGGAGCACTCAGGAACCCAATCGAAGACTTCCATGGCGAACGCGGAGGCCCAACCGAGAAGTCAAAGAGTGTTGGGTTCCGACCGATCGCCTCGCGATCGGAAAGGACATTCTTCAGGACGGTTCACGTGGGGAGGATGCTGCCGCCTCGGCAACACGTCGTCGGATGAGAGGCTAGCGAAGACGAGGATAGGCCTGTGAGGGCGACCCCGCCGATCTGTTCCATGCTGCGCAGAAGTTGGTATTCGGCGGGGCCGCTCGGCTGCGTGACGACTCGCTACTTTTCTTGTCTGAATGAATCGGCGGCGCTCTGTCGGGATCGCATCGCGGCGGCTTGGATTTCGCGCAGATTCTCCGCGCCTTCTTCATCATCGTTATGCAGGCCAAGGACGTCCAGCAGCGTGTCGCGGCGCTCGGCGAGTGCAATGCCAATCGTCACCAAATCGATACCCGATTCGCGCAGTTTAGGAAAGATGTCGCCTTCCTCTTCCTGCACGTGTTGTTCAACTTCCGACGCAAGCTTCTCCACTGACCTCTGGAACTCGGGATGATCCGAGGTCATCGACTCGACGTGCAAAATGGAACGCTTCGCTTCCGCGTGCTCGCGCTCTGCATCGTCGATCAGATGGTCGTCGCCCAACGCTCGGCGTGCGATGGGATAAAAAAGCTCTTCTTCGATCTGGGTGTGAACGCGAAGCATCTTGCAGATGCGTCGTGCCAGAGGATCGAGTTGCTGAGCTCCCGCCGCCTTAAACGCTTCGAACAACTGCCGCACGATGGCGTGATCCCGTGTCAGCAATTCCAGGGCGTCGTTCACCGAGTTCGATGCTTCTTCATCTAAGCGAGCCATGGCGTCTCCTTGGTCCTAGTCTTACGGGCCTGGCTCTAAGCTTTGAATGCCGCTTGCGGTTCCCCTTAAGAGGGAGATCTCACACGGAGGACACGGAGAGGGGGAGAGGAAGTCGGTCGCCACACAAAGAACACATAAAAGTTGCTAGACGGATGGCGAGGATGACGGATCGGCATCCTAGCCTTCCCTCGTCGAGTACGGGAAAACGGACAAGAACGTGTGGACACCTATGAAAACACCAAGAACAAATTTCTCAGCTCTGGTCATCCTGTCAATCCTGTTCATCCCGCCCAATCTCTTAACTCTTGCTCTAGTGCGTGATTGGTGACGAGTCAGACGCCGCTTCGACAAGTTCAGCGCGAACGGAGGTAGGGTACTGACATTCGGTTCTAGCTCACCCGAAGCGCTCACGCGAGCAAAGCTGGCGCTCACTTACTCACATCTTTTATGCGAGCTTTGTGTTGCGTCCGTTCGGATTCGCTCATCCCTCCGTGTCCTCTGTGGGAAATTTCGGAATTCTTAACGCGTCTTCGATTTCAGCGCTGCCGCAAGCGCCTCGGCCATCGCGCCGGCGCCGACGGATTCAGGAGCGCGCGTTGGCGCGGGCTTCGCCCGGACATCATTGCGTCGCGGTGCATTGTCGTCGCGATCGCGGGTGCGCGGCGCGGAGTCGTCGAGGCGCATGGTCAGCGCCACGCGTTTGCGTTGCACATCGACCTCGAGCACCTTCACTTTCACAACGTCGCCCGCTTTTACGACCTCGCGCGGATCTTTGATGAACTTATTCGACATCATTGAGATGTGCACCAGTCCATCTTGGTGGACGCCGATGTCCACGAACGCGCCGAAGTTCGTCACGTTGGTCACGACCCCTTCCAGCACCATCCCTTGTTGTAGGTCCTTGAGTTCTTCCACGCCTTCCTTGAACTCGGCGGTCTTGAATTCAGGGCGCGGATCGCGGCCCGGCTTTTCCAGTTCGCGCAATATGTCGCGCACCGTGGGTAGACCGAACCGCTCGTCGGTATAGCGAGCTGCATCGAGCTTCTTGAGCGTTGCGGTGTCGCCGACCAGCTCACGAGCAGGTCGTTTCAGATCGGCAAGGATGCGTTCGACGACCGGATACGCTTCAGGGTGAACTGCTGAAGCGTCGAGTGGATTTGCGCCGTTCATTACGCGCAAGAATCCGGCGGCCTGTTCGAATGTCTTATCTCCCAGCCGCGGCACCTTCTTTAAAGCATCGCGTGAAGCGAATGGGCCGTTCGTGTCGCGGTGCTTGACGATGTTTTCTGCCAGCGTGGCAGACAATCCCGAGATGCGAGCGAGCAGCGCTGCGGATGCGGTGTTGACGTCTACGCCGACCGCGTTCACGCAGTCTTCGACCACGGCATCCAAGCTGCGCGCCAGGCGCGTCTGATTCACATCGTGTTGATACTGGCCGACGCCAATCGACTTCGGATCGATCTTCACGAGTTCGGCCAATGGATCTTGCAAGCGACGTGCAATCGACACGGCCCCACGCAAGCTCACATCCAGATCCGGAAATTCTTTCGCCGCGAGTGCCGATGCTGAGTAGACCGATGCGCCGGCCTCGGAGACGACGATCTTCGTGAGCCTGAGCTCGGGCATCTTCTTGATGAGCTCACCCGCGAGCTTGTCGGTTTCGCGCGAGGCGGTGCCGTTGCCGATGCTGATCAAATCGACGTTGTGACGTTTCGCGAGTTGCGCGAGCGTGACTAACGCACCATTCCAGTCATTGCGCGGTGCGTGCGGATAAACCGTTGCGGTCTCCAAGACTTTACCGGTGCGATCGACGACAGCGACTTTTACGCCGGTGCGAATGCCGGGATCGAGTCCCATGGTCGCCCGTGGACCTGCTGGGGCGGCGAGCAATAGATCGTGCAAGTTCTGAGCGAACACGCGAATCGCTTCTTCTTCTGCGCGCTCTCGCAGTTGGGTGAGTAGCTCGGCCTCGAGTTGCCAAGCCAATTTGACCTGCCAGCTCCAGCGCACCGTTTGCTGCAACCAGGCATCGGCGGCTTGTTTGCGATCTGCAATGCCGAAGCGTGCGGCGATCTTTAGTTCGCAAGAATTCAGTGGTTGTGTGCCCGTCGCTTGCGCTTCCAACTCCTCGGGGAGTTTCAACGCGACCTTCAGCATTTCCTCCTTGCGGCCGCGGAAGAGTGCGAGTGCACGATGCGATGGAATATTTCGAAGCGGTTCGTTGTATGCGAAATAGTCGCGAAATTTCTCGGCTGCTGCTTCCTTTCCTTCGCTCACGGCAGACGTCAGCACAGCGTAATCCTGCAAGTGACTACGCAGATTCGCGAGTAGCTCCGCATCTTCAGAGAACTGCTCGATTAGAATCGTGCGGGCACCATCGAGTGCGGCCTTCACATCGGCCACGCCGGGATTTTCGCCATGTTCGGTCTTGAACGGCTCGCGCAGATATTTCGCCGCTTCCGTTTCGGGGTTCAACGAATGATCTTTCAGCAAGGCGTCCGCTAACACATCGAGACCTGCTTCGCGCGCGATCTGCGCCTTCGTGCGTCGCTTCGGTTTGAATGGCAGGTAGAGATCTTCGAGCCGTTGCTTGGTATCCGCGGCATCGATGCTCGTGCGCAGTTCCGGCGTCAGTTTTCCTTGTTCTTCGATGCTTTGCAGAATGGCGTTACGGCGCTCATCCAGTTCACGCAAATAGGTCAGTCGCTCTTCCAGAGTACGCAGCTGCGTGTCATCGAGTCCGCCCGTGACTTCTTTGCGGTAGCGCGCAATGAAAGGCACGGTGGCGCCTTCATCCAAAAGAGTAACGGCCGCGATGACCTGCTGCGGCTTGACGGACAGTTCGGAAGCAATTCGAGTTTCGATCGGCAGCGGCATGCGAATGATCAGCACGGGATGGAAGGAGGGGCGCACTATGGAGAAGGCCGCACCCACGGACAAGACTTGAAATCACCTGCGGAATTCGGACTAAAACAGGGCTTTCCTTCTGCTCCGGACCAGAGAGAAGAAATCTTAGACAGGATTAACAGGATGAACAGGATGTTTGATGCGGCAGGAGCAGATTTGTTCGCTCTGACATCTCGCAGGGCGAGAGCGCAGCTTAGCCGGTGACATCTGCGCTACGATGCGTTTCCTTTCGCGATGAGCATGATCATGACGACGATCGGCACACCCTTATCCGCATCCGCGAAGCGAATTCTATTTTTAGGTTCCGGGGAACTCGGCAAGGAAGTTGCGATCGAGCTGCAGAGATTCGGGTGCGAAGTGATCGCAGTCGATCGCTATCGAAATGCGCCGGCCATGCAAGTCGCCCATCGCTCGCACGTCATCAACATGCTCGATGGCTCGGCGCTGCGGTCGGTGATCGAATACGAAAAGCCGCACTTGATCGTGCCGGAGATCGAAGCCATCGCCACTGCAACGTTGGTCGAGCTCGAAAAAGAAGGTTATCGCGTCATCCCGACCGCCAGAGCCGCGCAACTCACGATGGATCGAGAGGGCATTCG
>DASTSB010000319.1:0-13261 GCA_035760885.1 Steroidobacteraceae bacterium
CGATGTCTTCGGCAACGATGGAATCTACGGCACCGACAGACTCGCGCTTAATGTTCAACGCCCGGTTCAGACTCTCGCGGTATCCGGTCACGACGACCTCTTCCACGCTGTCGCTTGATGCCTGCGTCTGCGCATTTGCCATGCTGGCAGCGAGCGGCAGCGAAGCGATGCCGAGAATGGCGCGCACGGTTGTGCGCAAAACAAAACGATTGCGATCTACCAGCATGTCGAATCTCCCCCCTGTTCTTTGCGATCGGTTGCCGCAGCGTCGATTAGCTGTAGACAATCCGATACGCGGCCAATTGACACCGGTGGCAATATCAGAGCACAACTATGACACCGGTGGCAATATCTTCGTTGTTGTAACCACAACGCGGCGTATTAAGCCAGCTCTTCCTTACGTATTGGCCCGACAGTTTCGTGCGTGCGAGGACGCTATGATCGCTGGGAGTTGGGAGTTGGGAGTTGGGAGTTGGGAGTTGGGAGTTGGGAGTTGGGAGTTGGGAGTTGGGAGTTGGGAGTTGGGAGTTGGCCAGGATGCTCTGCTTTTCCCGTTTCCCGTTTCCCGTTTCCCGTTTCCCGTTTCCCGTTTCCCGTTTCCCGTTTCCCGTTCCCCGTTTCCTGCCGCACATGGATGTGCCAATGCCGCGGGAGGCAGGACGCCGAGAGCGGCCGTTTCCCGTCTTCCTAGTCACCAGTCACTAGTCACCAGTCACTTCCCTATGTACGACTTCCGCCGCTTCTACATCGATGGCGCCTGGGTCAGTCCCGCTGGACGCCGCGAACATCTCGTTATCAATCCCGCGACCGAAGAACCCAGTGGTCGGATTTTGCTCGGCACGGCGGACGACGCGGACCTCGCTGTTAGAGCCGCTCGCACAGCATTCGATCGATTCTCTGAGACGCCACGCCAACAACGCATTGCGCTGCTTGAAAGCGTGATCGAAGTATTCAAACGCCGCATTGAGGATGTCGCACAGGCAATCTCGAGCGAAATGGGCGCACCCAAGAAGTTCGCGTTGGACGCGCAAGCGGAGAGCGGACTCGAACATCTAACCGCGACACTCGAAGTGCTGAAAACGTTCGAGTTCGAGCAGCGCTTGGGCACGACGTTGCTGCGTCGTGAGCCCGTCGGGGTGTGCGCGCTCATCACACCCTGGAATTGGCCGATCAATCAGATCACCTGCAAGGTCGCTCCCGCGCTCGCGGCGGGCTGCACGATGGTCTTGAAACCAAGCGAACTCGCGCCGCTGAGCGCACATGTGTTCGCCGAGATTCTCCACGAAGCCGGCGTACCGAAAGGTGTCTTCAATCTAGTCGACGGCGACGGCCCAACTGTCGGCGAAGCGATGGCTCGGCATCCGGAAGTGGATATGGTTTCGTTCACCGGGTCCACACGCGCCGGTGCAATCGTTGCTAAGGCCGCAGCGGACACAGTGAAACGCGTGTCCCAGGAACTCGGCGGGAAATCCGCGAACATCATCTTAGAAGACGCCGACTTGAATGCGGCCATCACGAGCGGTGTGCGTTCGATGATGTCGAACACAGGTCAATCGTGTAACGCGCCATCGCGAATGCTCGTGCCGGAGAGGGTGTACAAGCAGGCCGTAGAACTCGCGAAACGCGTGGCTTCAGAACCCGTCGTTGGCGATCCGCAAACCGATCGCACGACCATGGGCCCGGTCGCCAACAAGAATCAATTCGAAAAAATCCAGCGCTTGCTGCAGAAAGGCACCGAAGAAGGCGCTGAAGTTGTGATCGGCGGTCCAGGCCGACCGGATGGGATCGCGCGAGGATATTTCGTGAAGCCGACGATCTTTGCGAACGTGAACAACCAAATGACCATCGCGCGCGAAGAAATCTTCGGCCCGGTGTTAGTGATGATTCCGTATCGCACCGAAGAGGAAGCCATCCGCATCGCCAACGACACGGTGTACGGACTATCGGGCTACGTCTATGCGGGCGATCTCGAACACGCACGCCGCGTTGCACGGCGCTTACGAACCGGCATGGTTCACTTGAATGGCGCATCGACCGACGTGAATGCACCGTTCGGCGGTTACAAGCAGTCCGGCAATGGACGCGAATGGGGTCGTGCGGGCTTGGAAGAGTTCTTGGAAGTGAAGGCTGTGATGGGATGGGAGAAGAGGCGAGAAACGGGAAACGTAAAACGTGAAGCATGAGAGAGAGGATCGGCCGCTTACGCGTGCTAACTTTCGCGGCACTGGCTCGTCTAGGTGCGGCACGGTTAGCGGTTAGCGGTTAGCGGTTAATCAGAGTGTCTCTTCCTTTCTTTCCCGTTTCCCGTTTCCCGTTTCCCGTTTCCCGTTTCCCGTTTCCCGTTTCCCGTTTCCTGCCGCACATGGATGTGCTAATGCCGCGAGAGGCAGGACGCCGGGAGCGGCCGTTTCGCGGTTGTCAGTTGACCGTTGGGAGTTGGCAGCAAGAACGTGTCACGTGTGCGCTGCGCGGTGTCCGTGGTGTATGCCCTCTCCCGAGCTTCGCTGGACCTCTCCCACACCACCGGTGGGGAGAGGTGTGCTCGAACCAGGTTTACGATTTCAGTCGACGGTTGAGCGTCGACGGCAGAACCTATTCTGGCCTGCTGACGAACGTCAGCTTGCCTGCCGCGCACTTGCCATCTGCGCGGCTCGCTTGCCGACGGCCTGCCTGCGCGCAGCGCTCGCCTCCTATTCCTACTCCTATTACCGTTCCCCGTTTCCTGCCGCACATGGATGTGCTAATGCCGCGAGAGGCAGGACGCCGGGAGCGGCCGCCGCACACGGATGTGCCAATGCCGCGAGAGGCAGGATGCCGGAGCGGCCGTTCCCCGTCTTCCTATTCACCAGTCACTAGTCACCAGTCACTATCTTCACCTCACCGGTCCATTCGACGGATTTCTCGTCGGCGCGGCCGTGACCACGCGATCGTAAATTCTCCTCAGCTTGATGCCTGCAAGCTCGCTATCGCCGCTGACAGCGAGCCGATACTCGAGCTGATCGGTTGCTTTCAACCAGCGAATTCTTTCCAGCACATCCGGCCCCTCGCGCGTCTCGCGCGCGATGATGAGCGTGTCGCCCTGCCAACCGACTTCTGCATCCGCCAATTCGCCTTCCGGCATCGATACCTGACTGCGAGTACCAGGCTCTAAATGGCGTTGATCCACCGCACTCGAGAACTCGATTGCACTCGGCCCTTGTTTGATTTTCAGCCAATCGGAGATCGCCAGCAGCTTGTGCTGTAGGTGCTGCTCCTCTTCGCGCCGCCTTCGCATTCGCGCACGTGCATCGTCACTCGGCGGCGGCAAATCTCTCGCGGCGTCCGGTGGCGGCAGTCCCATCGGATTGCGACGATCCATCTCGCGCATCATGCGCATCATCCGCTCCCGCTCACGCTTCAATCGCTCGTCAAGAATTTTTTCCGCGTCATCGCTCGAGCTTGCATTCAACTTCCACTCGCCATCGATGTGCGTCTCACGCGAAGGATTTGGCGCAAGCGCGGCCGATGCAATGTTTGCCACGAGCACAATGAATATTGCGGGAATGACTCGGTGATGTTGCATGGACGAAGATGACTTAAGCGGATTCCTGCTCCCTACGGAGCGAAATTCTACTCGTTAGGCACAAGTGTTCGCGGCTAAATGGCAGCGTATCTTTTATGAAGAGTACATGAAGATCAGCGCTGCACTAGCAAGCTTCTCTTTTCTTAATTCCGTCTGGTCGATGCAGCACACCTCGCGAGCAATGCGACGGGACACACAATCTGCTGGGGCTCGCCTTAAGCATGAACACTCAGAGACCGCGTACAAATCCGAGGGTCTTGCATCCGCACGGACTGACATAGATCAGTTGGTGTCAGGGGGCGCCTATTTAACATCGCTGCACCCGGACAGGTGTCCTTTATTGAAAGCGCCATCGTGAGCAAACATAAAACGCAAAACCCTATCGAAGCAGCAAAAGCAAACGTCGATATCCAAGATTCCAGCCGCAGGAACTTCCTGAACAACGCCACGCTCGCGGGCCTAATCGGCGCGGGTGCGTCTTTGGGAATCGCCGGCTGCAGAACCGATGAAAAAACCGCCGCTCCTGCTGCACCTGACGGCGCCGATGCAGCAATCGACTACAGCAAGTACGAGGTGCACCCCGGCCAACTCGACGAGTACTACTCGTTTTCCAGTGGGGGCCACTCGGGCGAAGCACGCATCTATGCACTGCCCTCAGGGCGCCTGCTCAAGCGCATTCCCGTGTTCAACATCGATCCGCTCGTCGGCTGGGGCATCACGAACGAGTCGAAGCAGATCATGGGCACGAATCCGGATGGCACGCTCAAGTACTACACCGGCGACACGCATCATGTGCACCTGTCCTATACCGACGGCACGTACGACGGTCGCTATCTCTTCGTCAACGACAAGATCCACGGCCGCATCGCGCGCGTGCGCCTCGATACGATGGAGTGCGACAAGATCACCGAACTGCCGAACGTGCAGGGTTTCCACGGGATCTTTCCCGACAAATGCGATCCGGTCGACGCCAGCATCAATCGCACGACGCGAGTGTTCTGCGGCAGCGAATTCCACATTCCACAACCGAACGACGGTCGCGACTTGAACGACCCGAAGAGCTACTTCTGCGTGTTCACCTGCGTCGACGCGGAGACGATGGAACCGCGCTGGCAATGCAAGGTCGACGGCAACATGGATCTGGTCGCCACGTCTTACGACGGCAAGCTCGCGTGCTCGAATCAATACAACGTCGAGGGCGGCGCGGTCTTCGCGGCCATGATGGCGGCCGAGCGCGACGCATGCGTATTCCTCAACGTAGAGCGCATCGAAGCGGCGGTAAAGGCGGGCAAGACGTTTACGATCGGCACCTCCAAGGTTCCGGTCGTCGATGGCACGCATGCGGCGAATTCAGATCCTAAGACGGCGCTTACGTGCTACGTGCCCGTGCCGAAGAATCCGCACGGCGTGAACATCAGTCCGGACGGCAAGTACTACGCCTGCTCGGGCAAGCTCTCGCCCACCGTCACACTAATCGCTCACGATCGCGTGCTGAGTTGGTTCGATGGGAACCTGAAAGATGCGCGCGAAGCGGTCGTTGCGGAGCCCGAAGTCGGACTCGGCCCGCTGCACAGCGCGTTCGACAATCGCGGCAATTGCTACACGACATTGTTCTTGGACAGCCAGATCGTCAAATGGAACGTCGATGCCGCAATCAAGGCGTACCAGGGCGACAAGTCGGTGCAGGTCGTTGTCGATCGTTTGGACGTGCACTATCAACCGGGGCACGGCTTCACGTCGATGGGCGAAACGAAGGAAGCCGACGGCAAGTACTTCATCTCGGATAACAAGTTTTCCAAGGATCGGTTCCTGCCGGTCGGTCCGTTGCATCCAGAGAACTCGCAACTGATCGACATCAGCGGCGAGAAGATGAAACTCGTCCACGATGCGCCCGTATGGTCCGAGCCGCACGACTCGGTTGCCGTGCGACGCGACATCATCAAGACGAAACAGATCTACAACATGGACGACTTCCCGAACGCGGTGAAGTCGCCGAAGGACTGCCGCGTCGAGCGCAACGGTAAGAAGGCCACTGTCTATCTGACCTCGCAGGCACCGGCATTCGGAATGTCGGAGTTCAAGGTCAAACGCGGCGATGAAGTCACGATCATTCTGACGAATCACGACAAGGTGGAAGATTTGACGCATGGCTTCGCAATCCCGAAGCACAACATCAACTTCATCGTGAATCCGCAGGAAACGAAGTCGGTCACCTTCAAAGCCGACAAGCCGGGTGTGTACTGGTGCTACTGCACGCACTTCTGTCACGCGCTGCATCTAGAGATGCGCACACGGATGCTGGTTGAGGCGTAAGCGCACCTCGCGAACTCACCAAGAGCAAGGGGAGCCGTGCGCAGCTCCCCGATGTCGAGCATGAACCCTCTCGTTAGCTGGCCACTCAAGATCATTGCGACCGCACTGATCGCTTTCACATGCAATTCAACGTACGCAGATCAGGCGTACGACGCAGAGCTGCCAGCGGAGCTTTCGAGCGATCCGGACCTGTGCGCATTCGCACCCTGCAAGGACGTCATGCCTGACGCGCGGCGCTTCTCGGTTCGCAAGGGCCGCCCGGCGTATGTCGAAGCGTACGCACGCAGCCACGATGACGAGCGCGTTTCGCACCGTGAAGACGAACGCGATGACGACGAACACCACGATGAGACGCTCGTCGGTTATGTCTTTCTGTCGACCGACATCGTGGACATCCCCGGTTACTCGGGCAAGCCGATCGTGACGCTGGTCGGCATGGACACGACCGGCGTCATCACCGGCGTAAAAGTATTGCGCCACTCTGAACCCATACTTCTGCTCGGCATTCCTGAAGCACAGCTCACCACGTTCATTCAGCAATACGTCGGCAAATTTGTCGGTCGCAAGATCGAGATTGGACGCAGCGATGCCGAAACCCTCGGCGTCGACGCGATCAGCGGCGCGAGCGTCACCGCAGTAGCGGAAGACCAGGTCATTCTCCGATCGGCCAGAGCCATCGCGAAGCAGGTTGCCATCCTCAAACCGACGCTGCGACCGCAAGTTGAGTTCGCGCCGGCTGCCGACACGCTCGACTGGGCTGCGTTGGTCGAGGATGGCAGCGTCCAGCGGTTAACCGTGCGCTCGCAGGATGTGGGCAAGCCACCCACCGCGCAGCCGTACATAGATATGTACTTCGGCTACCTCAACGCACCGGCGATCGGCACGGCGCTGCTCGGTGCAAGCGGATATCGACGCCTGATGGCCGATCTCCAGCCACACGAACATGCAATTTTCGTCATCGCTAACGGCATGGAGTCGTTCAAGGGCTCGGGGTTCGTGCGCGGCGGCATCTTCGATCGCGTCCAGGTGACTCAGGAGACCGACAGTTTCACCTTCCGCGATCATGACTACGCGAATCTCTACGATGTGCACGCTGCGGGAGCACCGCGCTTTCGCGAGTCCGGTATCTTCATCATTCGCAGCGCTGCGTTCTCGCCCGCCTATCCATGGAATCTGGTGTTCATGGCGAACCGCGTCGATACGGCCACGGGCGCGCGCACGTTCGTCAGCTTCGAGCGTCAGTACTGGCTTCCCGACCGCTACATGGTCGGCGGTCGGCCGCACTACGCGTCGCCGCAGCCGACGTGGATGAAGATCTGGCGCGATCGCGCGCTCGAGATTGGTCTGTTCGTGCTCTTTCTCATCGCCGGCGGCGCGCTCTACGCATCACGCGATGCACTCGTGCGTCGCTCCACGCGCAAGGACAAGCGCTGGGTGTCCTGGCCGAAGTACGCGCTGTGGACAGTGAGCATCGGTTTCATCGGCTTCCATCTCATGGCGCAACCCTCGATCACGCAAGTGCTGACGTGGTTTCACGCGATTCTGTTCGAGTGGGAATGGAGTCTGTTTCTGAGCGATCCATTCATCTTCCTGTTCTGGTGCTTCATCATCGTCACGGTGTTCTTCTGGGGCCGCGGCATGTTCTGCGGCTGGCTCTGCCCCTACGGCGCCTTGAGTGAAATTGCATTTCGTGTCGCGGGCGCGCTCGGGCTGAAGCGCTTTCAGTTCAAGCTGCCGCAGCGGCTGCACGACAAGCTGAAGTGGGGTAAGTACTTCATCTTCGCGGGACTGCTCGCGACATCGTTCTATTCGATGAGCTTGGCGGAAAAGCTCGCCGAGATCGAGCCGTTCAAAACCACGTTCCTCGTCGGCGTGTGGAATCGGTCGTGGCCGTTCATCGCTTTCTGGGTGGCACTCTTTTGCATCGCGCTGTTCATCGAGCGGCCGTTCTGCAAATACCTTTGCCCGCTGGGCGCCGGCCTCGCCGTCCCCTCGACGTTTCGCTGGTGGGGACTCAAACGCAAACAGGAATGCACGACGTGTCACGCGTGCGCAGTGGGCTGCGACGCGCAGGCGATCGATGCACGTGGCCGCATCGATCAGCGCGAGTGTCTGCTGTGCTTGGACTGCATGGTCATGTACTACGACGATCATTCCTGTCCGCCGCTCGTGAAGGAACGCAAGTACCGCACGAAATCGGGTCTCGAGCTCACGCGCATCGGCGCCAACGGCTACTACATTCCCATTCATCCGATCGCCACCGCGCGGGAGGCCAAGCCGCTTACGCCCGTTGCGCCGAAGCTCGGCGTGCTCGGCTGGTTGCGCCGTGAGCTCATCGATCATCTGCTGCCGTGGAACCGATCATTCCTTGCGCAGCCCGTCTTGCTGCGGGCGGCGGGTATCGCACTCGCCGTGCTCGTTACCTGGGTCTGGTTGCTCGGCGCGACGGGTCGACTTGGAACCGGGATCATTCTCGGCTGGTGGCTCGCCTGGAGCGTGTATGAGCTCATCGTGCGTATGCAGTGCAAGCCTTGGGTCAAGGAAGGTGCGTGGTGGGGACACACCATGCGGCGCGCAAACTGGGCCGACATGGCAGCGTATGTGTCGATGAAGAACCTGCTCATCGGCGCCGCTTTGTTTCTGCTCATGCGCGGCACGGGTGTGCTGGACTTCCTACGCGGTTTGCCGGAGCTGCAATGGCTTTACTGAATCGCAAGCGCGCGGGCACGTTAATCGCGCTGTTCATAACCGCGGGCTTGGCGAACGCGGCGCAACTGCAAGTGCATCCGGGCGAATCGATCGCTGCTGCCGTGGCACACGCTCAACCTGGCGATATCGTCGCCGTCGCGCGCGGCCGTTATATCGAACATCTAGTAATCGACAAGCCGCTGACCCTCAGAGGGATCGATCGACCTACACTCAGCGGCGCACTACAAGGCGACGCCGTTCGTGTGACCGCCCCCGATGTGACGATCGAGAACTTCATCATCGCCGACAGCGGCGATGATCTGACCGCACAAAACGCAGCCGTCTACATTCAGCCCGGCGCCGATCGCGCGACGGTGCAGCGCTGCGACATCGCCTACAGCTTGTTCGGTCTGTGGATCGAAGGCGTGCAGGACGTGAGGATCATCGACAATCTCATCACCGGTAAGCGCGACTACGCCTCCGCACAGCGCGGCAACGGCATTCAGCTCTACAACACAACCGGCGCGCACATCATCGGCAATCGCATCAGCTTCGTTCGCGACGGCATTTACGTGGACGTATCGCACCATGCAACGTTTCGCGGCAATCGCATCCACCACGCGCGCTACGGCACTCATTACATGAATTCGTATTACAACGTCTGGGAAGACAACGAGGTCTATCGCAATCGTGGCGGGCTCGCGCTGATGGAGACGCGCAACCAAATCGTGCGCAACAACCGCGCGTGGGGTAACAGCGATCACGGAATCATGCTGCGTACCATCCAGGACTCGATCATCGAGAACAACATCGTGGCCGGCAATCAGCGCGGCCTGTTCATCTACGATGCGGAATACAACGTCCTGCGCAACAACTTGGTCGTGGGCAACGATGTCGGGGTTCACCTCGCTGCAGGCTCGATCCACAATCGGGTGGAGGGCAACGACTTTGTGCACAACCGCCAACAAATCCGCTATGTCGCGACACGCGATCAGCGCTGGGGCGTCGAGGGCGGCAATTATTGGAGCAACTACGTCGGCTGGGATCGCGACGACGACGGCAGAGGCGATACGCCCTATGAGGCGAACGATGTCGTCGATCGGCTCGTGTGGCGCATCCCCTCCGTCAAGCTGCTGTTGAACAGCCCAGCGCTGCAATCGTTGCGGCTCATTGCACAGCAGTTTCCGCTGTTGCGTGCCCCAAGCATCATCGATCCGCAGCCGCGGATGCTTCCCACTCACCCCAACTGGAGCGAATGGAATGGCGCCGGTCATTGAAGTGCGCGGGGCGATCAAGCGTTTCGGCGCGATCGATGCAGTGAACGACGTCGATCTCACCATCGAGGCCGGCGAAGTATTCGGGCTGATCGGTCATAACGGCGCCGGTAAGAGCACTTTGTTCAAGATGCTGCTCGGACTGATTCCTGCAACGTCCGGCGACATACGCATCAACGGCTCGTCGGTGAGCGGCAGCCAGTTTCGTGAAGTGCGCCGCCGCTTAGGCTATCTGCCGGAGAACATCGTTCTGTACGACAATCTCAGCGGGCTTGAGACACTCGAGTTTCTGGCTTCGCTGAAGAATTCACCTCGTGCCGAATGCGGCGCGATTCTCGAACGAGTCGGGCTGACCCACGCAGCAGACCGACGCGTCAAGACGTACTCGAAAGGCATGCGCCAGCGTCTGGGCTTCGCGCAGGCGCTACTCGGCAATCCCACGCTTTTGTTCCTCGACGAGCCGACCAACGGACTCGACCCCGAAGCGATTCGCGAGTTCTACCGAATCGTGCGTGAACAGCGCGATCAAGGTGTCACGATCGTACTGACGTCGCACATCTTGTCGGAAATCCAAGAGCGCGTGGATCGTCTGGCGATCATGAAGAACGGACGAATCCAAGCGCTCGGGACTGTTGCCGCACTTCGCGAGGCGGTGCATCTGCCGCTACGTTTCGAGCTGCGCATCGCGCCGCAGTCGCACGCAGCGCTGCGACGCGCACTAACCCACATTGGGAGCACCACGATCGAAACAGAAGGCGAACGGATGTCGGTGCAGTGCGCACGCGAGACCAGGATGGCGGTGCTCGCCGCCCTGTCGGATCTGGGAAACCAGATCACCGATCTGTACATACGCGAGCCGTCACTCGAAGACGTGTTCCTTGGATATTCCGGATGAGGCGCGCGTCATGATCGGAATTGAGTTCAGACAAATCGGCGTGCTCGCCCGCAAGGAGTTTCGCGATCGCACACGTAATCGCTGGGTGCTCGCAATCACTGTGATTTTCGCGGCGTTCGCATTGCTCATCGCCCACTTCGGCGCCGCGCAACAAGGCGCAGTCGGCTTCCGCGGCATCGAAGTGACGATCGCAAGCCTCGTGAGTCTCGTGATCTATCTGGTGCCGTTGATCGCACTGATGCTGGGCTTCGATGCTGTCGTCGGCGAACGTGAGCGCGGCTCACTCGATCTACTGCTATCGATGCCGCTCACGCGCGTGGAGCTGCTACTCGGAAAGTACCTTGGGCTCGCGGCCGCATTGACCTGCTCGACACTCGCTGGCTTTGGTGTAGCGGGGGCGGTGCTCGCATTTCACAGTCCGCCGTCCGAGCTGTTTCATTTCGCAGGATTCATCATGAGCTCGGTACTGCTCGGCATGGCCTTCCTGAGCCTCGCGGTCATGGTGTCCGTACTCGCAACGGATCGCGGCAGAGCGAGCGGTGCGGCGATTGCAACCTGGTTCCTGTTCGTGCTGGTGTTCGATCTGCTACTTCTCGGTGTACTCGTAGCGACGGGTGGACAATTCGGCGCTGCGGCGCTGCCCTATTTGCTGCTGCTGAATCCAGCCGATGTGTTTCGCATACTCAACATCTTCGGCTTGGACGACGTGCGCACGCTGTATGGCCTGTCCACGGTTTTTCCGCCTGAGCTCGCGAGCCCACGCCTGCTCGGTGCAGTAATGCTTGCATGGATCATCGCGCCCCTCGCACTTGCCTCATGGAAATTTCGGAAATGACAACGCACTTCGTTCGCCTCGCGCTGACGCTTGCGTGCGGCAGCCTTCTGATCGCATGCAATGAGGCGAGCAACAAGCAGAGTATTCCTCAGGAGATCGGCAACGAATCTTATTGCAGCCTCGATGGCATGCCGCTCGTAGATTACCCGGGACCGAAAGCGCAGATTCACTATTCGCAGGGCGAACCCGATCTGTTTTGCGACACCGTGGAGCTATTTGCGATGTATCTGCAGCCCGAGCAGGAGAAGCACATCGTCGCCCTGTTCGTACAGGACATGAGCAAGAACGACTGGGAACATCCTACCGACGCGTGGATCGACGCCCGGTCTGCGTACTACGTCTGGGGATCGAAGCGACACGGCTCGATGGGTCCGACGCTCGCATCGTTTGCAAAGGAGTCCGACGCGAAGGCATTCGCGCGTACCGAAGGCGGCGAAGTGCTCGCATTCGATCAAATCACACTCGACAAAGTGACGCTCGATGGCGGCGTGCTCAAAGATCGCGCCATGTAACGCGACAAGTACGCGGACTGCGGAGGTCAGAGGCGAGCATCGCGCCCTCCGACCTCCGCATCTCGATCCTTAACTATTGGATCTTCGCCTGCATGTAATCGACGGCCGCCTTGACGTCGTCATCGCTCAATGAGGGATTGGCGCCCTTGGGCGGCATGACTCCTTTCTCGCCCGTGAATCCCTCGATGGCGTGTTTGTAGAGCACGTCCTTGCCCTGCGCAATGCGCGGTGCCCAATCCTCTTTCGAACCGAGCATTGGCGCGCCACCAGCCCCAGTGCCGTGGCACAGGAAGCAGGTCTTCGTGTACACGCTCTCGCCGGTTGCGGGAGCGCTCGTCGATGCGACAGGCGCGGCTGGGACGGATGCGGCAGGAGACGCGGATGTTTGCGGCACAGTCGCAGGCGCCGCGGCCGGTGCGTTCTCTTGCTTACCGCAAGCACTCAGAGCGGCGACACATAGGACCGGCACTAGGATTCGTTTGAGCACTGCATGACCTCGTCGTGAAAGCGATAGGAATCCGAAAATAGACCTCTGCAACCCTCTTTGCCTTGACTCAGATCAGAGTGGATACAGGATGGCGTTCTGCGAGTATGAAACACCGTCATCTCAATTCAAGCAGCGTACTTGGCGCCGATTCTTAGTCGTAAAGATATTTCTGAAATCCGACGAACACCTTATTGATCTGCTCCGGCTTGCCTAAGTCTGCAACTGCATCCGCGATCGCATCGTGATAGCGCAAGCGCAGCAGGGGGGTGAGTTTGTCTTGATCGAGCTCCTGCACGCCTTCGCGAACGTAATGCGCGAGCACGAATTCGAGAAATGCTTGCTGCTTATTGTCGAAGCGCTTGGTGATGGCGACCCGCGCACGCGCCGCGCGCTCCTCGCGAGTCAGCGGCGGGAGCGCATAGGCGACATTGGCGAGCACGTCGTATAGATCGCTCTTTTCTGCATCAATGATGCGAGCCATCTCGGCGAGCTGTTCTGTGCCGAAGCCCTTTTCCGACAGCCCTTGGAGAAGTCTGAATCGCGTGTCCGGTGCGCTCCACAATCGACGCAGCTCATCCTCATCCTTGAAGAACTCGGGCAGCTTGCCGAATAGCATTTCCAAAAACTGCTGCGCAGACATCGGTGTGCCGTCGGGATGCCAGAACGTCGTGACCATCATGTGCTGAATTGAGCGC
>DASTSB010000320.1:0-10851 GCA_035760885.1 Steroidobacteraceae bacterium
ACGCCCTTTCTCCCGGATCCTGCCAAGGCCAGCGGTGCGGCGGTGGTCGTCGCACCCGGCGGCGGTTTCACCACGTTGTCCATGGAAAATGAAGGCTGGGACGTCGCCCGCGCGCTGGCAGACAAAGGTGTCGCAGCGTTCGTTCTCAAATATCGTTTGAATCAAACACCAGCCGATCCGCAAGAGTACGAAAAAGCGATGCGGGAAATGTTTTCGGGTACTAAGCCGCCGCCACGCCCCGATCCTGAAAAGATGATGGCGGGTCTCGCTCCGCAGATCGCCGACGCTCGCGCGGCATTTGCACTGATCCGAAAGCGTTCAGCCGAATGGCATATCGATCCGAAACGGATTGGCATGGTTGGGTTCTCCGCGGGCGCGATGCTCACACTGGCGACTACAACTAACGGGCAGGATGCCAAGCCGGCCTTTATCGGGACGATCTACGGGCCCCTTGCGCCCGTCGCGGTGCCAGCGGACGCGCCGCCACTCTTTGTTGCCCTGGCTGCCGATGATCCATTCTTCGGAAACGGCGGTTATGGACTCATCGATAGCTGGAAGGCTGCGAAGCGCCCCGTCGAATTCCATCTTTATGAACAGGGTGGCCATGGCTTCGGAATGTATCCGAAGGAAACGACGAGCACCGGTTGGTTCGACGCCTTCGCGCGTTGGCTCAAGATGCACGGCATGCTGAAGTAGGCGGGATAAGGAACTGCGGCGCCCGGAGCGCTGGTCGCATCCGAGCGCATGCAACTGGGACAATTCGGCGAGAAGGAAGGAGTACACACGTGATCCAAAAAACGTTGATGATTGTGCTAGCAATTGCGCTGGCAGCTTGTGGTCAGTCGAGCACAGACGAGACGAAGGGTGCACAGGCGAATGCGACACCACAGGAGCCTCAGTCCGCGGCGGGCGATCCGTGTGCGCTCGTTGCAGACTCGTCAACCACCTTCGATGAACCCGTTACTGCGCACCAGGTGAAAATGCCGAACGGCACGAATGCTTGCGAATGGCGAAGAGCGGATGGCCGCATTTGCGCAAGCGTCACGGTGTTCGGGCCGGGCTGGAACGAGGTCGTGGACGTGCCGCGCAACTACGGTGCGCTGGTGACGTCTCTCGGTGCGTTCGGCTCAGTGCAGGAATTTCCTGGGTTGGGCGAGGAGGCACGGATCGTCGACGGCAGCATGGGAGCACAACTCGCATTTCGCACGACTGAGGCTGCCGTTCTCGTGGGCGGCAGCTGCAGCTCCGGCTCGATCACCAATGCGGCGCTCGCAGAGAGGGTAGCGCGCCAGATCGTGCAGCGTCTCTGAGAAACCGCAAGGTGAGCGCACGGGGTTCGCTACGATTGCCCGTGCGCTCTAGCATCGAGAAGTGACTCGCTTTGGATGTCGTCTCGGGAGTGTCAGATCAATGCGCTTGAACATCTCGTCCGGATCTCGCTTGGAGCCGCGAATCGGTTTTTCGCGGGCGGTCCGCGTTGGAGACTTCGTCGCGATTTCAGGTACGGCGCCGATCGCGGCTGATGGCGGCGTGGCGGGGCGAGGTGATGTCTACGCACAGACGAAGCGGTGCCTAGAAATCGTCGGTCAAGCTGTTTCGGATGCCGGTCTTACGATGCGCGATGTCATTCGCACGCGAGTGATGCTCACCGATATTTCGCGTTGGGAGGAGGCCGCTCGCGCTCATGGTGAAGTGTTTGCGGCGATCAAGCCCGCTTGCACGTTCGTTGAGGTGAAGGGGTTCATCCATCCTGAATGGCTCGTGGAGATCGAGGCGGATTGCGTGGTACAGCCTGCGACTTGAGTCGGGTCAGAAACGGGGGGGCGGATCGCTTGCGATCAGGAAGGACTGTCGTCAGGAAGGACGCTGCGCGTCAGGACGGACGTGCGTCAGGTCAGAGTCGAACGATGGATCACTTTGTGCCGAATCGATCCGGCTATCCATGAGGATCTGATCAAGCGGCCGGGTTGCAGCACGGTGGTCATGAAGAGGCGCGCGTACCGCGGATACGTTTTCGTTGATGCCGAAGTGCTCGCGACGAAGCGCGATTTGAAGAAGTGGATTGCGATGGCGCTCGAGTTCAATCGCCAACTGAAAGCGAAGTAGCGGTATAGCCGCTGGTACACGATTCGGCTCGCGAATCTAACGTCAACAACCGGGCGGTATCTCGCCGTAACATTCCGAACTTGCTGATGCTTTGAGCAGGCTGCAATGGCGATGACTGAGGAGGCGTGACATCGTGGCAGCGCAAACAGTGGACGAGCACCGTTCAGTGGTCGTTCGGCCCTCTCAGCGTTCTGTCGGGTGTTTGGCGTGCCACTGCCGTGGCGCGCGGGAGTGATTGCCTCTAGAGTGCGTGCGAGTACTTTCCGTGGCAGGGGTTCGTGGACACCACGATGAATATCAGCTCAGAGAAGGTTCGTAGATTGCGAGAAGGAAAGTCTTGGTCACAGGAGCATCTCGCATCCGCCTCAGGAGTTAGCGTGCGGACTGTCCAAAGAGTCGAGGCCGAGGGGCTCGGGTCAGCCGAAACGCGACTCGCATTGGCAAGCGCGCTGAACGTTGCGGCGTCCGAGCTGCTGCTTCGCTCGCCCGAGAACACGAGCCACACTGTGCATCGAGGTCTGCCGAGGGCGGCGTTGCTCGGCTGGGCTGTGGGCATGACGTGCGCGCTTGGCGCCGTAGCGTTCAACTACTCGGTCGGAAACATCGAGGCGGCAGAGTTTGGGAGCAACGTCGGCGTGATCTGGGGAATCGCAGGCGCCACAGCTGGGTTCATGGCTGCACTAACTGGTTGGATCAGATCTCGAGCTTGATCAAGTGCCCTCCGTTCGCGGTTGAGAGTTGACGGTTGGCAGCAAGACATCTGGCCGACTCCACTCGTTTGACCCGTGACTCGTGACCTTTGACCCGTGACGCTCTTCGCTTGCGACCAGATAGGCACCCGCCTGCGCGGGTGTGACGCCTACGCGGGTGTGACGATGTGCGCGGGTGTGACGATGTGCGCGGGTGTGACGATGTGCGCGGGTGTGACGATGTGCGCGGGTGTGATGACTTTCAATCTCCGTGTTCTCCGTGCCGTCCGTGGAAAATCATTTCGTTCGCAGTTGAGCGTTGACGGTTGGCAGCAAGACATCGGGCCGACTTCGCTCGTTTGACCCCTGACTCGTGACCTTTGACCCGTGACGCTCTTCGCTTGGTTCAGATAGGCACCCGCCTGCGCGGGTGTGACGATGTGCGCGGGTGTGACGACGTGCGCGGGTGTGACGACGTGCGCGGGTGTGATGACTTTCAATCTCCGTGTTCTCCGTGCCCTCCGTGTGAAATCCTTCCCGTCTGGTCTTCCTCCTCACGCATCACTGCTGCAAGCACGCCCGGGTCGATGCAAGCTTTCCGCTGTCGAGTTCCAATCGCATCGCATTGAAGTCGATCGAATAGCCGGCATCCAACGCATCGCGCCCAAGCGTGCCCAAACGCTCAGGTTCTAAAATTTCTTCGGCAAGATCGATATCGAAATCGACGCTCGGTCCGAGCCGCTGACCAATTTTGACCGGCACCGACTTCCAGCTAAGCACGTTCGCCTCTTTGATGCCGCCGGCACCGCCGATGTGCCGCTGTTCTGCTCGGAGTTGTCTGAGGACGTCAGGATGTTCGTTTGCGAACAGGCGAGTGAGCGATGAGGCATTCGCTCCAGTATCCAAGTGCAACGGGACGCAGATCTTGTTCAGTTCGGCGAGGACGAAGCTCTGGGTGTCGACGAACACTAGGTTCGCAGCCGGGCTCTTGTAGTCGGCGATCGGTTCGATGCGGAACGAGTCATGCGCAAAGTGAAGCTTGCCGAGCCGACGCAGCTCAGGAAAACCCAGGATCGCATCGATGTGATAGTCGATCGATGGATACGCGAGCTGATCATCCGCGAGCACGAGGAACACGACGTTCTCGAATGACGTGCCCGCAACAGAGACGCGAGACGCTACTGCGACTTCGGTCTTCACATCTTTCTGTGTGCTACTGCCGACAGAAGCGCTCCCCAGCGTCTTGAGATTGAG
Source organism: Steroidobacteraceae bacterium (assembly GCA_035760885.1). GTDB lineage: Bacteria > Pseudomonadota > Gammaproteobacteria > Steroidobacterales > Steroidobacteraceae > Steroidobacter. The sequence goes on from DASTSB010000320.1 coordinate 4,050, forward strand.
CCGTTTAGCGGTGCTGGCATTGACAACCGAGAAGCTTGCGCCGGTGTCGATGACGGCCTCCTGCTTCTGGCCCTCGATCAGAATCTCAGCTCGCGCGAGGCCGACCTTGTCTCGTGTGTAGGCGACGGAACTGAGCTGTATGTCGCCGACATGTACAGCTTTCGCGTTGCGCAGCAGCTCCATCATCGCAGTGGTCTGATGCATCGATGCGAACTGTTGCTGCTCCTGTGCTTTCGGTAGTTGCTCCCACCTCACGCCGGCATCTGCGGCTGCAGCGTAGTCAGCGTCGAGAATCGCCAAGCTCTGCTTCATCCCGTAGTACAGCCGCAATCGAGCAACGTCTGCATCATGGAGCGCGGCATAGCGGCTCAAGGAGTCGGCAGACTTTTTTGTGTCGAGCCGGGCCAGCGCAAGCCGCGCCTCGATGAGTACACGCTCGGCTTCGGGACGCCGTTGCTTTTGAGCTTCATACAGCGACTTGGTATAGCCCAGATCAGCGCGGTGAAAAACCGAGTCGATATCGATAGGTGTGGCTGCATACGCCGCGCTCGTGAGGACGGCCAGCACCACACAGTTGCAGATCATCTTCAAACATCGCATTCGCCGTACCCGCAGATCATTTGAATCTAAGGGAGGCGAGTATATCTCGCTGATGGCTACGTCTTGCGGGCGACAAAGCCGAGCGTCCTGTCTCGGCAATTAGGATCGGCGCGCTGGCCTGCGAGATCGAAGACCCGTACATCCTCGGCGAATCCCGCTGAACGCAGTTGCTGAACCTGCGAAGCGGAGTCGATGAAGTAGAGCATCGTGCCGTAGTGATGATAGATGTCGTTGCGAATGGCGTAGTGCTGCTCGTGCACTTCGTGCTTGTAGTGGCGAAGCCGATTCATGGCTCTGTAGAGTGTGTGGAGCGCGAAGCGTGACGTACGAACCGCAAGACGCAGAGGGTTGCGAGCCGTTTCGAACGTCGGAAAGGTGAATGCCGATTCGTACGCATCGCTGTAGCGATTGCAAGTCGAAAAGATGAACACGCCTTGAGGCGATAGCAAGCGCTTGACCTCGCCCAGAATGGCCAATCGCCCGGGATGATCGACCATGCAAATGCCGTTGCACGAAAAGAAGATGAGGTCGAACGATTCGTCGGCGAACATCGAAAGGGACCGCGCATCCGCACGCTCGAATCGCACATTGGGATGTTGCCCGCGGCAGTGGTCGACCATTTCCTGCACGTAGTCGACGCCAACGTAGTCTCGGCTGATCGATAACAACGGTTCGACCGTGCGTCCCGCGCCGACGCCAAGATCAAGGACCCGCTTGCCGCGAACGAATTCTGCCACGCTGTCCAGAGACGCTTGCTCTTGACGGCTGAGCCCTTCATGGACGAGTGCGGAGTATTCGCTCACCGCTCCGCGCATGCTCTGTTGATTGATCGTGTCGACTGTGCCGGCGATGTCCGTACTGGCAGAGGTCATGTATTCAGCGCCTTGGCCATCGGGCCATTTGTTGTGGTTAAGAGCGACGCGTTGCAATCCGGTGGCGAGCCAATCCCTGAATGGAGCGCGGCGTTGATGGATTGCAGTCTTGCGTAGTTTAGCAATGCGACGAGATCGAAAAGGGACCTTCAACGTGACGTGCTTCGAAGTTCGTCAAAGCGCCTCCAACTCATGGACTAATTGCCCATGTTCCTTCGTACGATGTGATCGATGAAGCGGGAGCTTTAGGATCTGAGAAGGTCTTCAAGGAGCCTTCCAGTGAACACATGGACCCGCTATCTCGCGTTGATCTCATCGAGCATCGCGACTGTTTTTGTGGTGTCGAACGCGCATTCTCAGGATGTCTCAGCGCTTGGGCTTCTCGATACCGTCGAGCACGCCTACCACGGTGTTGCGGTAAATCGAGACATGAAGCCCGTCAGCATCGACTCCACGGCATTGGACCAAACCTATTCCACGTTTCTCAAGACCTTCGCCAAGCAACGCGATCCGGCCGATGTGGAGCAGTGGAAGGCACTGCGTGCGGGACTGAAGGAGCAGGGCATATCGAACGGATATATCGACCTAAGCCTAAAGGGCATCGAAGCTGAGATGCTGTTCGAACAGATCAAGGAGTTGAGCAAGCAACCCTATGCATGGAAATTCAACTACCTGCGAGAAGCGGCGAAGGAGAAGGCAGGAGAGAAGCGCGATGCCGATCAAGAAAAGCGTCTGGTGGTCTACATCTCGCAGCTGAAGTACTTCCCGTGGCGTGAGGATCTGTTGCGACGTATCAGAGAATGGCTCGGCCAGATTCTGTTCGAGAATCAATACACCCGCGATTGCCGCGCGCAACACGTCCCCATACCTCCAGATTGGAATAGCGGTTCATGGAGCCTGCGTGGCACAGTGCCCACGAGTCGGTTGTTCTTGAACTTAGGTAATCCCGTTGAAGTGTGGACCGTCGGCGATTCGACAACCGACGGCGGCTGTATCGCTCTGCCACGTTGGGGCTCAGGTAGCGTCACATTGGGTGTGATCTGCCAGAGTGCCAGCACAGGCAAGGCGTGTTTCTGGGATAACCGGCCACACGAAGGCGGACCCACATTTTCGCCGGCGGAGCTGTCCACTAAGAGCATCACTCGCGATTGGGTGAACGGATACGACGCGGCGTTGGTAGGTGGCGGCAAGTGCACGATGTGCCATCGCGGCGACAACGTATTCGCTCTGCACAGCGATGGCGCTTTGAGTCGTTCGGTGCCGTTCAATGCACAGGCATCCATTCGATATCAGCCACTCACCAACTTGGGTTGGTTCAACCCACCGGCTACATCGCTTCCGTCTGGTGGGTGCACCAGTTGTCATGGCATTGGCGATACGACAGACGCAGAGAAGGCCTCGTATTGTTCGATTCTGCGTAAAGCGGCAACCAACGAAATGCCTAACGTTTTCTCGCCGGCAGGATGGACCTCGCCCTCCAGTTCATTCGCCGTGCACATCAATGCGCTCAAGGCGAACTGCGGACCGTAGCTCCTCCCTGGCTGTCCGCATTTTGGGCGAGGTCGTTGTCCATTCGGAGACGGCCTCGCTCATTTCTAGGTTCAGCGTTCGCAACGAAACGCAACCGCCGACCTGAGCTGCATTGCGATCGGTTCATGTATGCTTCGCGTTCCCTTGACCTGCATTGCATGAACAACAATGACCAACATCACACGTCGAGAGCTCGCTCAAATCCTCGCTTCGGCAGCGGCAGCCGGTGCGGTGGGTTCAGTACCGCAAAGGGCCGCGGCCGCCGTGGCGCCGGCGCCCAAGCAGCGCGCATTCCCGAGCGACATGCTTTGGGGCTGCGCAACGGCGTCCTATCAAATCGAAGGTGCGGCGAATGAAGACGGGCGTGGGCCATCCGTGTGGGACACGTTCTCGCACACGCCGGGAAAAGTGGCCGGCGGTGACACAGGGGATGTGGCCTGCGATTCATATCATCGCTACAAAGAAGACGTTCAGCTCCTGAAGAATCTCGGCGTGAAGGGATATCGCATGTCGATCTCTTGGTCGCGCGTGTTTCCGTCGGGCAAGGGCAAGCCGAATCCAAAGGGGCTCGACTATTACGATCGTGTGATCGATGAGCTGCTTGCTAACGGCATCCAACCGTATGTGACGTTGTTCCATTGGGATCTACCGCAAGCATTGCCGGCAGGTTGGCGATCGCGAGACACCGCGAAGGCCTATGCGGACTACGCAGCATTCATGTCGAAGCGGCTCAGCGATCGTGTGCATCACTTCTTCACGATCAACGAATTCGTTTGCTTTACGGATTTGGGATACGCGATCGGCAAGTTTGCGCCGGGTCTGCAGTTGCCGCAGGCAGAAGTGGCGCAGATTCGTCATCACGGCGTATTGGCTCACGGCTTAGGAGTGCAAGCGATTCGTGCCAATGCCCGTGCCGGGACGCAGGTGGGTTTGGCTGAGAACGCCGCTGTGTTCGTGCCGGTCGTTGAAACGCCGGAACACATTGCCGCCGCGCAACGCGCCCATCGCGAAAGAAATGCGCCGTTTCTCACCGCGGTGCTGGAAGGCAAATACATCGATACGTACTTGAACTTCCTCGGGGGCGATGCTCCGAAGGTGGAAAGCGGCGACATGAAAGCGATCGGCAGCCCGATCGACTTCGTCGGACTGAACGTCTACACGCCGCAGTACGTGAAAGCGGATGCATCGGCAGGTGGATATTCGGTGCTACCGCCGCCGAAGTCGTATCCGCACATGGCTTCCGATTGGCTCACGATTGGACCGGAGTGTCTCTACTGGGCAGTCCGCAATGTGGTCGACATATGGAAAGTGCCGGCGATCTACATCACCGAAAACGGATGCTCTGCAGACGATGCGCTCACGCCGGAAGGCCGCATCGAAGACACGGATCGCGTCATGTATTTGCGCAATCACCTCACTCATTTGCAACGCGCGACGAGCGAAGGTTATCCGGTCAAGGGCTACTTCTTGTGGAGCTTGCTCGATAACTTCGAATGGGCGGACGGCTACAGCAAGCGGTTTGGGCTTCACTATGTTGACTTCAAGACGCTCGCGCGCACGCCGAAGTTGAGTGCTGAGTGGTATCGCGAACTCATTCGTCGCAACGCGCTGGTCTAGCGAGAGCGGGAAGTGAGCGAGCCGGTGCGCGTACGTGCCATTGCGCCAAGCGATTTGGCGCAATGGAAACCGCTGTGGGACGGATATAACGCGTTCTATGGGCGCAGTGGTGCGAGCGCTTTGCCAGACGCAATCACCGACGCAACGTGGCAGCGATTCTTCGATGAGAACGAACCCGTTTTTGCACTAGTGGCGCAGAGGGGTACCGAACTTGTCGGGCTGGCGCACTACCTGTTTCACCGCAGCACGACTCGTATCGAGTACGTCTGCTATTTGCAGGATCTGTTCACATCACCTGATGCGCGAGGTCGCGGAGTAGGGCGGGCTCTGATCGAAGGCGTGTATCGGCAGGCGCAGCAACGCGGAGCACGGCGCGTGTATTGGCAGACCCAGGTCTCTAACCAAACCGCTCGGGCGCTGTACGAGAGTGTGGCGAAGCACCACGGATTCATCGTGTACAGCAGGGAGCTCACCGTTCCTTAGTCCGTCAGCCCCTTGCGGTAGATGGCGGCGACGTTCCTGCGTTCGCGGAGTACGCAGAGAAGCCGCGCGATGTGATGCACATCCGGCAGAACTGGAGGCACTATTTCGCGATCTACGTTTCATACACAACTTCTTGGCTACATCTGCGGGTGCTCCGTGCTCTCCGTGGAGACTCCGGTCCTACTCTGAACCTCGGCTCCCGTCCCCGTGGAATCCATTGATTCAGTTCAAGCACGCACGAGATCGTCACGCCTTGAGCCCAGCTTCAAACTCTGCTCGCAGCGCGCTTTCGTCTGGGAAGTAGCGCGTGGAGAAGTGAAACGGGATCGCGATCTTCGCGCCGGCAGCACGCGCGATCGCCCCCGCTGCAGCGGCTGTGAGATGCGCTTTATTAGCAGCATGTTGCGCATCCTGCTGCAGAAACACCGCTTCGATGAAGGCGAGATCGGCATTGCGCATGAAATCGATGAGGTTGGCGCGATTCGCCTCGTGATCGGCGACGTCTGTGACGTAGCAGATCTTCTGGCCGGGAAGGAACTCCAACACACGCTTTAGTTCTCCAAGAGTGAACGCATGGTGTCGCGATCCTTCGCGATCGCGCCAGGACACCTCAAGGGTGGCTGCGTCAGGGTCACCAGCGCGAACGCGATTCTTTAGTTCGGTTAGCCACGGCCCGGTAGGCAATCCGAACTCCTCCAGACGACTCTTCCAAACATTGATGTGCGTCTGCTCTTCGAACGCAAATGCGAGCGAGGGTAAGCCGTGATGATCGAGTGCGCGCGCGCGAACCTTGAAGTGATCGGTCACCAACAAGATCTCATCATTTATAGATATTGGCTCGAGCGCCTCTCGCGTGAAGCGCTTCTTGCTTGCGAACCGTGCTCGCAGAACTTCGTTGGATGAAGCCAACTCGTGGGCTGTCACGACAAAATCGCTGGAGTAATTGTCGACCAGGTTCCAGGTGTAGGCATGAAGTTTGTGATCGAGTTGATCGATGAAGTTGGGAGGTCCGTAGATTCGCACGCCTACATCGCGCCCCAGACACACGCGCAGCAGGTGATCGAAACCCGCGAAGTGATCCATGTGCGTGTGCGACACGAACACGTCACTGATCCTTAGGAGTTTGCGAGTCGGCAGCGAGGTGATATCGCCAATGTCGAACAGGATTGCCTGATTCTGGAACTTCAGGTCGACATAGACGCCGGGATCACCGAAGACGCCGTTGACGAGGTCGGCTTGAAAGCTCGGACGCATGCGAGTGATACGCCCAGCCGGCCGCTCAAGTTTCTATTTCGATAGGTGTCACCACTGGCGGATGCTCGTATTGGATGACTGGCTCGCGATGAGACGAAGGATTTCCGCGGGTGTCTTGGCGGCGTCGATCTTTTCGGTGAGTTCTTTGGATCGCACCCGATTGACCGGCCCCTGACGCTGCGAATCGATGATTAGCAATTGGCGGATCTGATAGACGGTCCAGGTCTTGCCGGTTGGACTCAATTCCAATGGTTGCGGGCGCGGTCTTCGCCTCATGAGCTTGATCCACAGCGCTCCAAAGAACACGGCCAGCGGATGCTTGACCGGTGGGGGTTGGACCATGAGTTCGCGACCGGTGCTGTCGATGATCTTGAGATCCTGCAACACCCCGGTACGGTGGCCGTCCGCGGTGGCGCCCACTAAGTCCCATCGATTCTCGACGGTGA
>DASTSB010000321.1:0-5062 GCA_035760885.1 Steroidobacteraceae bacterium
GGAATGGAAGTCCCAATCTCTGCTGCATTGATGGCTGCGATGTCACTGCCGGAGCGGAAGGGGTGCAAGGAGTTCTCGAGTTTCACGACCGTCTCGAGTGCCGCTGCCATCGCCGCTTCGAGAACAGATGAGTTTGGCCCACACGCGCGCACTGTCACGAAGCTGCCCATCGCCAGCCGCATTCGACTGCCGCGTGCACTGATATCCGACCCCGACATGCTTGGATTCCTCACAAGACCTGCTATAGTGCCAATAAGAATCGTTCGCAACTGGCTCTCAACTCAATCTCCACTATGCGCTTCCTGAACGCCTCGGGCTCATGGCGTGCAGCCCGCACGGCTCTCATTTTTGTCTGCTTGGCGGCCGCCGGCTGTAGCAGCTCGGAATCCGCACCGAAGAGCGAAGTTCGATCGGATCAAAGTGCGCCCACCATGTCGCGGCTCGCTGGATTGGGCGAAAAGATTTTCAACGATCCGACGCTCTCCAGCAGCGGGCAGCTTTCCTGCGCCAGCTGTCACGACAAAGATCGCGCGTTTGCAGGTGCCGATGACTTGGCGGCTCCCTTGGGCGGTGCGTTCTCGACGGATTCGGGATTTCGCAACACGCCCGCACTGACCTATCTGCAAAGCACGCCCAGCTTCTACTTCGATTCCGAAGGGACGCCGACGGGCGGCTTCAATCGCGATGGCCGGGCGAAGGATTTTGCCGAACAAGCCGTTCGCCCGTTTCTCACTAGCTTCGAGATGGGCAACGAATCTGCAGAGGCAGTGGTCGCCAAGCTCAAAGCAGCGCCATACGTTAACGAGTTCCTGCAGTTCTTTGGGCCTCAATCGCTGGACGATGCAACCTCTGCCTTCTTGGATATTCGCGAAGCGCTGCAGGCATTCGAACAAGAAGGACCGCTCTTCCAACCATTCACGAGCAAGTTCGACTCCTTCCTCGCCGGCAAAGTGCAGCTCACCCAGCAGGAATTGCGCGGCTTCGCGCTGTTCAACAATCCAAGCAAGGGCAACTGCGCGGCGTGTCATCCAAGCACGCGCGGTAGCGATGGCAGCCCGCCTTTGTTCACCGATTTCACGTACGACAATCTCGGCGTCCCGCGCAACTACGACATTCCCGTTAACCAAGATCCCGCGTACTTCGATCTGGGTTTGTGCGGCCCGGCGCGAGAGGACTTAACGAATCGCAAAGATCTCTGCGGCGCATTCAAGGTGCCCAGTTTGCGCAACGTGGCGATCACCGCACCGTACTTCCACAACGGCAAATTCAAGACGCTGCGCGAAGTCGTGGCTTTCTACGTTCGGCGCGATACACATCCCGAAGAGTGGTATCCGCTCGATGCGAATGGCCAACCGCTGAAGTTCAACGATCTGCCGCCTGAATACGTCGCGAACGTGAACACCAGCGAAGCGCCATACAACCGACGTCGCGGCGATGAGCCCGCGCTTGCGGCAGATGAAATCGACGACGTCGTGGCGTTCTTGCAGACGCTTACCGACGGATTCATTCCTTGAGGACTTTCGTATGGCCGTGATTGAAACAATTCATAAGAACCTGCAGCCGATTGTCTTCGCCGTCGGGGCGCTCGGGTTGATGACAGCCGATTGCGCCGGCGCCGCGACCCAAGAGGAACTGGAAGCGAAGGTCCAAGCGCTTTCCGATCAGCTCCAAGAAGTGCAGAAACAACTTACAGAGCTGAAGCAGCAACAGGTGCAAAGGCCGGCCGAGGTGGCCGCCGCAACTCCGCAGACGCAGCCTGCAATGCCAACGGCCGATCAAACCGGCCAGCCAACTTGGTTCGGCTACGGCGAACTCAACTACTCGCGCCCTCAAGGACGTTCCGCCGATGCGCAAGCAGATCTCGGTCGATTCGTGATCGGGATGGAATACGGGTTCGACGATCGCACTCGTTTCGTCAGCGAGGTCGAAGTCGAGCACGCAGTGAGTTCTTCGGACGATCCAGGCGAGGTCGAAATCGAACAGGCCTACGTCGAGCGCGAACTTGGCAGCGGCATTTTCGGTCGAGCTGGTTTGTTCCTGATCCCCTCAGGCTTGCTCAACGAATCGCACGAACCGACGCGTTACTACGGCGTGTTCAGAAACTTGGTCGAGACAGCGATCATTCCAACGACGTGGCGCGAAGGCGGCATCGCGGTCCAAGGGCGAACCGACAACGGTTTGCGTTGGGATGTCGGCGTGACCACCGGATTCGATCTTTCGAAGTGGGATGCGAGCGCGGAAGGCGAAGGGCAGGAATCGCCGCTTGGCTCCATTCACCAAGAGCTCGCGCTAGCTCGCGCCGCCGATGCATCTGCATTCGGTGCTCTGAACTACAGTGGCGTCGCAGGGTTACTCGTCGGTGGATCCATATTCACGGGCGGGGCGGGACAAGGTCAGCCGGGGTATTCGGGTTCGAAGGTCACGCTTTGGGAAACGCACGCGCGTTGGTCGCCTGCGGCATTTCAACTATCGGCTCTATACGCACACGGGAGCATCAGCAGGACGGCTCGTATCAACACCACGTTGGTGGGCAACCCGATGTTGATCCCAGAAGAGTTCTTCGGATGGTATGTGGAAGCGGCGTATCGTGCGTTCGAACGCGATACATGGTCACTTGCGCCATTCATCAGATATGAGCGAGTCAACACAGGCTCATCGTACGCGGACATCGGGCAGGGCTTTACGCCATCCGCTCTCGAGGATCAGAAAGTGTGGACCGGCGGTCTAAATCTCTGGTTATCGAGCGGTGTCGTGTTCAAAGCGGATTACGTGGATTTCCGCGACGAACGCGGCGCGGATCGATTCGATCTCGGCATTGGCTATGCGTTCTAAACAAAACTCGAGCAGTCGCACATGAACACTCGACGTGCAGTGCTACTGGGCGGCGCTGGCCTTGTAGCAACGTTCAGTTGTCCTGAGCTGTTCGCTGCTCAGTTCATGAGTGTCGAACAAGCGCAACGCTCGCTGTTCCCAAGTGCTGATCGATTCGAAGCGCAAGCGCTCGCTTTGAGTGCCGCGCAATTGTCGACCATCGCGAAGTTGGCGGGTCCTCAGCCGCGACGAGGTGCGACGCAGGTGTGGAAGGCACAACATGCGGCCGAGACGTTGGGCTATTTCTTCGTCGATGAAGTGATCGGGCGTCAGGATCTCATCACATACGCGGCCGCGATCGACACGCAGGGCAAGCTCAGCCCGATTGAGGTGCTCACATATCGGGAAAGTCATGGCGGTGAAATTCGCAATGCGGCGTGGCGCGCGCAATTCAAAGGTCGAGACCTCAGCAATCTGCGGTTCCCGACCGACATCAAGAACATCGCGGGTGCCACGCTTTCGAGCGAACACGTCACGCAAGGAGCGCGGTGGCTGGTGGCAATGTGGCAGGTGATGTTTGCTTCGCAGGCTGCGGCGCAACCGTAATGGCCAGTTCTCCGCCAAGTCCGGCGTTCCGTCGCATCACGATCGGTTCATTGAGCCTGCTGTGGCTGAGCGGCGCTGCGTGGCTCGTGTTCCACTATTTTTTTCCGGCACAAACAGAATTTGGGTCAGGGCCGAATCCTGCTGAACCCGTGCTCATGAAAGTGCACGGAGCGATTGCGGTCTTTGCCGTCGCGTTACTCGGATGGATCAGCGCCCGTCACGTCGGTGAAAACTGGGGGAGAAATAGGAAGCGCACATCAGGGGTCACGATCCTGTCTGCGTACATCCTGCTCGTGGTTACCGGATATTCGCTGTATTACGTGCTGCAGGACGATGTGCGCGAAGGAGTAGGGCAGGCGCACGAAATTCTCGGCGTAGCTTCCTTAGCCATTGCACTCATTCATTGGGTCCGACGCGCGCGACGCGCCGAGTAGGATCGTTCGGCGGAGTGGCGAGCGAAAACTTAGACGGTAACGAGTACTCGCGGCGCAATCCCTGAGGATTGATAGCCGCCCTGGCGTCCATACACCTTCGGTTGATTTGCTCGACCAGTGAGAACGTCGAGTAGGCCTTCGACTTTTTTCAGGCGTGCCGTGACGAGCGCGCCGTTGCGATCGTTAGCAGCTCGGCAGGCCGTGGCGCGCTCGGCGCAATCGGACCAGAGCCGCTGCAGCGATCGGCTGGGGTCGCACCATTTCATCATGCGCTCCAACCCCATCGCATCGGCGGGCAGATTGTGCATGCGGCACAAGGAGCGGCGTTCATCTTCGATTCGAGCCAGCTCGCCGACGCACGCTTGGCGAACATCGCCGGCGCGATCGAGCTCTTCGATATTGTTGGCGAGAATCAGCTCATGCTCGCGATCCAACAACGTTTGCAGCCGCGCAAGTTCATTCGTTTCTTGCGTCAACAGTTGTTCGATGTGTTCGCGGCAGGCGCTGGCATCCACGTTTTAGCTCTCCAGTCCGCCGAGCTCGTTCTCGATGGACATTAGTTTGTCGGCGATGCGCTCGGGAGCCACTTCGTAGCGGCCTTCCTCGATCGCATTGCGAATTTCAGTCACACGCGCTTCGTTCACAACGGGCATGCCTTGCAATGCCTGTTCGAGTGCAGCGAGCTGCCGAGCCTGATCGGTGATCTGGATCGGGCTGTTCGAGCTCACGGCTCCCGCTGACGAGCCGGTGTTCGCGTCGTTCGATCGCGCCACCTTCTTGTCAGTGCCGGCTTGCACGGGCCGGTTGTGATAACCGGTAATCTTCGTCACGTCCATCTCCTAAAGTTCCTGCGCCACCCGATGCGGATGTCGCATCGATGTTTGCGTCTGCAGGCCATATAGCGGCCGCATTTTTGAGAACTTTAGCACTGTGGTCGGCCCCGACCTTATGGCGCACTTAGGGCGAACTCGCAGCGTCGGGACGCAAGCGGCGCAATAGGTCAAATCTGACCTCTCCGCACCCGTCGAGAGTCCATGCGATGCCGATAAATAGAGTGCAACGTGCGTCACAAGATATTTCGGGCCGTGCGAGTGAGATGTGAGGGAATCTCGCAACGTCATTCAATTGACACTAGGCGATCCGATGGCACGCGCATCGCCTACTCGTACCGTACTCGCGCTTTCCACCACGCCTTCGACGACTTTGAGCGA
>DASTSB010000322.1:0-13142 GCA_035760885.1 Steroidobacteraceae bacterium
GCCGCGCCCGCTGCAGGTATTTTCCAAATGCATGTCGATCAGCAGCAGGGGCTCGTCGACGCCGCGTTGCGTTCCACCAGTACCGAAGAATCCGTGCGTCAGACGACTCGTCTGAAAGCTGCAGCAAAGAAATAGGACAAGAGCATGAGCATTGAAGTGAAGGTCCCGCCACTACCCGAATCGGTCGCCGATGCGACCTTGGTTGCGTGGCACAAGAAGCCGGGCGATACCGTCGGGCGCGATGAGAATCTCGTCGATCTCGAAACCGACAAGGTCGTGCTGGAAGTGCCGGCACCTTCCGCAGGTGTGATCAAAGAGTTGAAGGTTGCCAATGGTGCAACGGTGACGAGCGGTCAAGTGCTCGCCATCTTGGAAGCAGGTGCCGTTGGCGAAGCGGCGCCCAAAGCGGCCCCGGCCGTGGAGAAGTCTGCGCCTGCGGCTGAACCCAAATCTGCTGCGGCGGCGAAGCTTGCGCCCGCGGCAAAGCGAATGGTGGAAGAACATAAACTCGACGCCGGCCAGATTTCAGGCAGCGGCCGCGACGGTCGCGTCACCAAAGGCGATGTGATTCAGCATCTCTCGGGCAAAGATTCCGCTGCTCCCGCAAAGACGAAGCCGGCGGCAGTTCAGTTGCCCGCTGTGGCTGGCGGCCGCAATGAGCAACGCGTCCCCATGACGCGTCTGCGTGCGCGTATCGCCGAGCGTCTGATCCAGGCGCAGTCGACAGCAGCAATGCTGACCACGTTCAACGAAGTGGACCTCACCGCGATCAACGAGATCCGTGCTCGCTACAAGGACAAGTTCGAGAAGTCGCACGGCGTGAAGCTCGGCTTCATGTCGTTCTTCGTGAAGGCAGCCATCGAAGCATTGCGGCGTTTCCCTGCCGTGAATGCATCGATCGACGGTAACGATATCGTCTATCACGAGTTCTACGACATAGGCGTCGCCGTCTCGACCGACCGCGGTTTGATGGTGCCGGTGCTGCGTAACGCAGAGAACATGTCCTTTGCGGAAATCGAAAAGTCAGTTGGCGCATATGCAACCAAGGCGCGTGAAGGCACGATCACGCTGGAAGAACTCACCGGCGGCACATTCACGCTCACCAATGGCGGCGTGTTCGGGTCCTTGATGTCTACTCCGATTCTGAATCCGCCGCAGGTCGCCATCCTAGGCATGCACAAGATTCAGGAGCGTCCGATGGTCATCAACGGCGAAATCAAGATTCGTCCGATGATGTACCTCGCGCTGACCTACGATCATCGCATCGTGGACGGTCGCGAGTCGGTGCAGTTCTTGGTCGCGATCAAGGACGCGCTGGAAGATCCTGCACGGTTGCTGTTGCAGCTGTAACAACATAGTGACTGGTGACTAGTGACTGGCGGATAGGAGAACGAGTGCGCTGCGCTCGTTCTCTTCTGGGTCTGCAAGCCATCGAATTGCCACCATCGAGGTTGACTGTTGGTTGACTGCAAGATGGTGATCGCTCTTTTCTGATTTGGACCGGCAACGGCCAACTCACAACTGGTACCGGAGTTCTCATGTCTCAATACGACGTCATCGTCATCGGCGGCGGCCCAGCGGGCTATCCCTGCGCGATCCGAGCGGGTCAGAACAAGCTCAAGGTCGCCTGCATCGACGAGTGGCAGAACAAGGACGGTTCGTACGCGTTCGGCGGAACGTGTTTGAACGCAGGATGCATTCCTTCGAAAGCGCTGCTGGAGTCCTCTGAGCTGTATCACCGCGCTCAGCACGAGTTTGCAGTGCACGGCATCAAGATCGGCGATGTGAGCTTCGATGTCGGTGCGATGCAGAAGCGCCGCGCTCAGATTGTGAAGCAATCCACCCAGGGCATTTCGTTCCTGTTCAAAGGCGCTGGCGTCACGGGTTTGCAGGGCCATGGCAAATACCTCGGCAAGGGCAAGGTCGAGTTCACGGGCAAAGACGGCAAGAAGGAAGAGCTCACGGCGAAGCACGTCGTGTTGGCATCCGGTTCCAGCCCGACCGAGCTGAAGAGCTTGCCATTCGATGGCAAGCAAGTCGTCGACTCGTGGGGTGCGCTCGAGTTCGACAGCGTGCCGAAGAAGCTCGGCGTGATCGGTGCGGGCGTGATCGGCTTGGAGCTCGGCAGTGTTTGGCGCCGGCTAGGTGCTGAAGTGGTGGTGCTCGAAGCACTCGAGACCTTTCTTCCGATGGCTGATGGCGCCGTCTCCAAAGAGGCTCTCAAGCATTATAAGAAGCTCGGCCTCGATATTCGGCTCGGCGCGAAAGTCAGCGGCGCGGACAAGTCCGCAAACGGCATCACGCTCAAGTACACCGATACGAACGGCGAAGGCTCGGTGACGGTGGACAAAGTCGTCGTCGCGATTGGCCGTCGTCCTTACACGAAGGATTTGCTTGCCGATGGCACTGGCGTGCAATTGGATGAGCGCGGCTTCGTGAAAGTCGATCACGACTGCAAGACCAATGTGCCGAATGTGTGGGCGATCGGCGATCTCGTACGCGGGCCGATGCTCGCGCACAAGGGCAAGGAAGAGGGCGTGATGGTTGCGGACCTGATCGCAGGCAAAGTCGCCGAAGTGAATTACCAGACCATTCCTTCCGTGATCTACACCGCGCCGGAAATCGCCTGGGTCGGTCAGACCGAAGAAGAAGTGAAGAAGAGCGGCCGCGCGTACAAGGTCGGCCAATTCCCGTTCCTCGCGAGCGGCCGTGCGCGAGCAATGGAAGCAACAGCAGGGTTCTGTAAAGTCATCTCCGCGACGGATGATGACGAGATCCTGGGTGTTCACATCATCGGTCCGATGGCAGGCGAATTGATCGCCGAAGCAGTGCTGGCGCTGGAGTATTCGGCGAGCACCGAAGATCTGCAGCGGACGATTCATGCTCATCCGACGCTGTCGGAAGCGCTGCACGAAGCCGCATTGAACGCTGACAAGATCGCGATCGATATCGGCAATCGATAACACGCCTCAAGGCGAGCAGCGATGTCGAGGAACCCCGATTCGCTGCTCGCTCGTGAGCTAGGCGTCCGCCAGCTCGCTGCAAATATCTTCAATTACACGGTTGGCAGCGGCATCTTTGCCCTGCCGGCATTCGCCGTTCTTCAGCTTGGCGCAGCTGCGCCGCTCGCTTATCTCACGTGCGCGATTGTCATCGGTCTCGTCGTGATGTGTTTTGCCGAAGCAGGCAGCCGCGTCGATTCCACTGGAGGGCCGTACGCATACGTAGAGTCGGCGCTAGGCCCATTCGTAGGTTTCGTCGCCGGATGCCTGGTGCTTTCAACGGGCACGTCCGCGGCTGCGGGTATTTTCAGTCTGCTCGCCCGTTCCATCGTCAAGTTGTTCCCCGCGGCTCCCGCTTGGATCACGCCGGTGATCATCATTGCGCTCGTGATCACGCTCGTTGCGATCAACGTGAGAGGGGTCAAGACTGGCGCACGAGTCATCGAGGCAATGACGGTCATTAAGCTCGTGCCGTTGGTTGGTTTCGTGATCGTGGGAGTGTTCTTCGTTCGCCCGCAGAATTGGGTCTGGGAGGACGTGCCATCTCTTGCGCAGGTGCTGAGCACCTCCGGCATCGTCCTATTCGCGTTCTCTGGAATAGAAGGATCGCTGGTCCCGAGCGGCGAGGTGAGAAATCCATCCCGCTCCGTGCCGCGTGCTGCACTTCTCGCTTTGAGCGCAGTGACATTGCTGTATCTCGCGGTGCAATTCGTTGCGCTGGGTGCGCAGGGCCTGGCGCTCGCTGACGATCGCACCACACCGTTAGCTTCAGCGGCCTCGCGTATGATGGGTCCCACAGGTCGCAGCATCATGATTGTCGCTGCGGTGATCTCGATGACCGGCTATCTCAGTGCGAACGTGCTGTCCGAGCCTCGCGGCGTGTTCGCTTTCAGTCGCGATGGTTTCTTGCCGCGATTCTTGTCGACTGTGCATCCTCGCTTTCGCACGCCGCAGTATGCGATCTATATCTACGGCGCAGTGGTCACGGCGATAGCGCTGTCCGGCACATTCGAACAACTCGCGACCTTCTCGAATCTCGCAGCGCTGATGCTGTACTTCCTCGTTGCCATCTCTGCATGGCGGCTGCGTCGTCGCGATGTCCGCAGCGATGGCGAGCCCTTCACGCCGCCTGGCGGCGCGACGGTGAATGTCGCTGCATGTATTGCTGTCGCGTTGGTGTTCTATGAAACCGTCGAACGCACGCAGTTCTTATGGCTGCTTGGCGTTCTCGTCTTGATCTGCGCGCTGTATGGACTGCGCTCGCTCCGCGAGTCTACTGAAAAGATGGACTAGCCACAGAGAACGCAAAAAAGACAATCCGATATGGGGTGGCGGTCATCGACGACGTCCAGCTCCTTGCGAAGGGAGTGAGGCGAGTGCGTGCTAGTTGAGACGTTCGTCGCCTCTTGAATTAGCTACGTCGCGGCTAAATCTTTTTGTTTCAGCTTTGAGCTTCTACTGTGCACTTACCTGACGACGTGCTGTCGTTGATTCTTTTTTGCGTTCTCTGCGGCAAATTGCTCATATTTCTTAGGCTCTTCTTCGTGCGCTAAGAACATTCGGTAGGCCTTGAAGCCGAGCGAGCACGCGAGAGAGTTCTTCAAGATCCTGGACCGTGATACGAAGGTTCATGTCGGCAATGCCATCGCCCTCATGCGTGACGGTATTCATCGCATGGATGTTGATCTTCGAATCGGCGAGCACTGCGCTGATGTCGCGCAGCAGACCGCGGCGATCGAATGCTTTGACGTTCACGTCGACGGGGAAGGCCCGGTCGGACGCGGCTCCCCATTCGACGGCAATCACGCGTTCGGGATGCGCAGTATGGAGTCGCTTCAGATTCGGACAGTCCTCGCGATGAATGCTGACACCTCGACCCAATGTGATGTAGCCCGCAATCGGTTCGGGCGGAACGGGTCCGCAACATCGCGCGAAGTTCGATAACAGATCGCCGACGCCTTCGATCGTTATACCGGCAGTGTCTTTGGGGCGTGCCGCAGGTTTGCGGGGAACAGGCGAGGGCAGTTCCTGCGGCTTGGCGCGGCGAAGAATCGCGCCGCTGATTTGTGCCGCATTGACTTCACCTTCGCCGATGGCTTGATAGAGCTGCTCCGCGTTGGCGAAGTTGAATTCGCCGATGAGCTCAGGAAGGGTCACGCTGTGGATCGCTAGCCGTTGCAATTCGCGTTCGAGAATCTGGCGCCCCTGCAGTCGGTTCTGTTCTTCATCCAGCTTGCGAAACCATGCGCGAACCTTGCTCCGGTTGCGTGGCGAAGCAAGATAGCCGAGCGACGGCACAAGCCAATCCCGGCTTGGATTCAACTGTTTACCGGTAACGATCTCGACCTGGTCACCGTTTTGGAGTTGCTGGTTCAGCGGCACCATGCGCCCGTTCACTTTTGCACCCCGGCAGCGATGGCCAAGGTCCGTGTGCAGGTGATACGCAAAATCCAACGGTGTCGCGCCACGAGGCAAGTCGATGACTTCGCCGCGCGGGGAGAGTGCGTAAACGCGATCTTCGAAAATTTCGGAGCGCACGCGCTCCAAGAAATCGCCGTCGGTTTCCGCATCCTTCTCGCCGGGTTCGAGAATCTGCCGCAGCCAAACGATCTTCTGCTCGTAAGCCGGATTCGCGCGGCCGCCTTCTTTGTAGCGCCAGTGAGCTGCAACGCCGAGTTCTGCGTGTTCGTGCATCTCGAACGTGCGGATCTGAATTTCCACCGGCAATTTACCGGGCCCGATGACAGCGGTGTGGAGGGATCTGTACAGGTTGTCTTTCGGGGTCGCGATGTAGTCGTCGAACTCACCAGGAATGTACGGCCACAGCCCATGCACCACCCCCAGCGCCGCATAGCAATCAGCAATTGAATCGACCAGCACACGCACGGCACGGATGTCGTAGAGCTGATCGAACGACAGACCTTTGCGCTGCATCTTCTTCCAGATGCTGTAGATGTGCTTCGGGCGGCCCGCGACATCCGCTTTGATGTGCGCCTTTGCGAGTTCCGACTGGAGCTGCGCTTTGACTTCGTCGATATAGCGTTCGCGGTCGACACGTTTGGCGGCTAGCAACCCCGCGACTCGCTTGTAGTTTTCAGGCTCCAGGAAGCGGAAGCTCAGATCTTCCAGCTCCCACTTCACTTGCCACACGCCCAGCCGGTTCGCGAGCGGGGCGTAAATCTCACGAACCTCGTAGGCAATCTGCTCGCGTTCGGCAGGTGGGGCGTCTTTGCTTTCGCGCAGGCGATGCAACTCGACTGCGAGTTTGATCAGCACGAGGCGCGGATCGGTCACAATTGCGAGCAGCATCTTACGCAGCGCTTCGGCCTGGTTCGCAGACAACCCGCCCGGCGTGCGCGTGGGCGTCGCCAACGTGAACGTGCCCAGCCGCATGAGCTCCGATGCGATGCGTACCGAATTCGACTCCTTGTTCGCCAGCGCCTTCTCGGCTGCAAGAGCGCCGCTGTCAATCAGCGAATAGAGCAACGTGCCATTCAGCATTTCATCGTCGTCGGTTAGATCCGCGACGATCAGAGCGATCGCCCGGGCGCGAGCCGCATGAGACGACGAGGGGTCGACGGACAATGACGCTAGGCCCGAGCGAATTCGCTCTTCGGCGCGCGTCAGTCGCGGATTCGAATCGGTGGTGAGATCGGCGGATTGCATGCTCTTGCCGTATCATACCCGCCGCCGAAGAGTTCACCGCAGCGGAGCAATTTCTTGCGCAGAGTCAGGCGGCCACAAAGCCTAGCCATGTTGGCAAGCTACAAACGTCCAAGCTCGCGGGAGCTGGGTGTTCTGCCCGCCGAAGTACGCATTCTGGGATTGGATCCAGGCTCGCTACGGACCGGATTTGCCGTGGTCGAGACTCGCGGCACCGAGGTGAAATATCTCGTGAGCGGTGCGATCCGCACGTCGGGCGACTCGTTCGCCGGAAGATTGCAGGAAATCTTCGCGGGCGTGGACAAACTCAGTGCCGAGTTCAAACCGGACGAAGTGGCGATCGAACGTGTGTTCATGCATCGCAATGCCGACAGTGCTTTGAAGTTGGGGCAAGCGCGCGGTGCGGCGCTCAGCGCCACGTTCTCGTTGCGCCCGCGCGTATTCGAATACGCGCCACGCGAAGTGAAGTTGGCCGTCGTCGGCAGCGGGGCAGCGGAGAAAGAGCAAGTGCAATTGATGGTCAAACGTTTGCTGAACATTTCAGGTCCGCTGGGAGCGGATGCCGCAGACGCATTGGCCATTGCACTGTGTCATGCGCACTCGCGCAAAATCCGTGCGATGACGGCGGCCATGTTGAGTTCATCGCAATGATTGGATTTTTACGCGGACGATTGGCGGCAAAGCACCCCCCGCAATTGTTGGTCGACGTGGGCGGCGTGGGCTACGAACTCGAAGCGCCGATGTCGACGTTTTACACGTTGCCGCCGACAGGGGCGGACGTGAATCTTTTTACGCACTTAGTAGTGCGCGAAGACGCGCACATCCTGTTTGGTTTTTCGAGCGAGCGCGAACGCAAGTTGTTTCGCGAGTTGCTCAAGGTTTCCAACGTCGGTCCCAAGCTGGCGTTGGCTTTGCTTTCAGGGTTGAGCGTCGATGCGTTTCTGCTGTGCATCGAAGCGCAGGACGTCGATACGTTGGTGCGCATTCCGGGCGTAGGACGTAAGACGGCCGAACGACTGTTGATCGAGATGCGCGATCGCGTGAAAAGCTTCGGTGATCTTGCGGGCGTGTCTTTGCCCGCGAGCGGCGGGTCCGAACCTGCGATCGGGCCGCAGGCCGAAGCATTCAGCGCGCTGATCGCGCTCGGCTACAAACCTGTCGAAGTCACGCGCCTGCTCAAGAGCGTGGATGCCTCCGCGCAAACGACGGAAGAAATCATCCGCCGCGCGCTGCAATCGGCTGCTGCCAAGTAGGTTTCATGATGACCTTGATAGATCACGTGCAGATTCGAAGGAAGCGTAAGACTTCGCACTGTGCGGTCACCCGCCAACTGCCAACGGCCAACCGCTAGCATGATCGACCAAGACCGCATCGTCTCCGCAGGCACTCAGGGCGATGAGGAAGCGTTCGACCGAGCCGTGCGTCCAAAACGGCTCGCCGATTACGTCGGCCAGTCCGCGGTCAAGACGCAGATGGAAATCTTCATCAGCGCAGCGCGTAATCGCAAGGAAGCACTGGATCATGTGCTCATCTTTGGGCCGCCCGGTTTGGGCAAGACCACGCTCGCCAACATCATCGCGAACGAACTCGGGGTGAGCCTGCGTCAAACATCAGGTCCTGTGATCGAGCGCGCCGGAGATCTGGCGGCACTGCTCACGAACTTGCAGCCGAACGATGTGTTGTTCGTCGATGAGATTCACCGGTTGAGTCCGGTCGTCGAAGAAATCCTTTATCCCGCGATGGAGGATTTTCAGCTCGACATCATGATCGGCGAAGGACCGGGGGCACGTAGCATCAAACTGGATCTGCCTCCGTTCACCTTGGTTGGCGCGACAACCCGAGCGGGATTGCTCACCTCGCCGTTGCGCGATCGATTCGGCATCGTGCAGCGTCTGGAGTTTTACGATCACGCCGAACTGCAAAGGATCGTTACGCGCTCCGCTGCGATTCTAGGTGTGCCTGCCGATCCCGGTGGCGCCGCTCGGATTGCGCAGCGTTCGCGCGGAACCCCGCGCATTGCAAACCGGTTACTGCGCCGCGTTCGGGATTACGCGGAGGTGAAGGCTGCTGGCCGGATTACCGATGAGGTGGCGCAAGCCGCTCTGGACCTGCTGGATGTCGATCCGCAAGGATTCGATGTGATGGATCGCAAGCTCCTGCTGGCGATTATCGAGAAATTCGATGGCGGTCCGGTGGGCGTCGAAAGCCTTGCGGCAGCCCTGGGGGAAGAGCGGGGCACGATCGAGGACGTCATCGAGCCCTTCTTGATCCAGCAGGGATTCATGATGCGCACTGCACGCGGACGCGTCGCCACGCGTTTGGCCTATCAGCATTTCGGACTGAAAGCGCCGGATCGGCCGGGCAGCGGGGATTTGTTTGGGCAATGAGCGTGCCGAGCGCGGATAGCGCTCGGTGGTCACGAGTCAGAGGTCACGAGTCACGAGTCACGAGTCACGAGTCGGCGACGCTAGAGGAAATTTGAGTTTGTCCGGTAAATCACAGAATTTTGAAGATCGCGATACGCGTTCTACTTCTGACCCGTCACCCGTGACCCGTGACCGGTCACGCTTCTCCTTCCCCGTGCGCGTGTACTGGGAAGATACAGACGCTGGCGGCATCGTCTATTACGCGAACTACCTCAAGTTCATGGAGAGGGCGCGTTCCGAGTGGTTGCGCGCGATCGGCATCGAGCAAGGTCCGCTGAAAGATGAACACAATGCAATGTTCGTCGTGGTGGATGTCGAAGCACACTTCAAACGCCCAGCACGCTATGGGGAACTGCTGCAGGTTGGGTGTGTCATTGAACACACGACACGCGCGAGTCTGACGTTCAAACAGCAGATCCTGCGCGATGGCGAACTGTTGATCGATGGCAAGGTCCGCGTGGCGTGTCTGGATGCCACGACATTTCGTCCGCAGCCGGTGCCGGATACAGTGACTGAAAAGATGCAGGCGTGGAATCGTTAGGCGCCTTGCAGGTTTGTACTTAGGAGTGATGAATGACGGGCTCGACCCTTAATCCGTTGGAGCTGGTGATCAACGCCAGCCTCATCGTGCAGATCGTCATGGCGCTGCTGTTGCTCGCCTCGGTGATGTCCTGGTCCATCATGTTGCGCAAACGTGCGGAACTGCGCCGCGCACGATTGGACGCGGACAAATTCGAAGAGACCTTTTGGTCGGGCGGCGACTTGAGCGCGATGTTTCGCGCCATCGATCAAAGCCGTCGCGTGACCAAGGGCATGGAAAGCATCTTCGAACAAGGCTTTCGCGAATTCACGCGACTGCGCCAGCACGGTGCAGTCGCATCCGGTCAATTGATCGAAGCTTCTCGCCGCGGCATGCGTGTGGCCCTTCTGAAAGAAAGCGATCGGCTGGAACACAGTCTGTCCATGCTGGCGACCATCGGATCGACGAGCCCATACGTCGGATTGTTCGGCACCGTTTGGGGCATCATGAATGCGTTTCATGGCCTCGGAAACGTGCAGCAGGCGACACTCGCGATGGTTGCCCCCGGTATTGCCGAAGCGCTGATCGCAACCGCAATGGGTCTGTTCGCGGCAATTCCAGCGGTGGTTGCGTACAACCGTTATGCGGATCAAGTCAGTCGCATCGAATTGCGTTACGACACGTTCGTCGAAGAACTCTCGACCATCCTGCAGCGTCACTCGAGTGCACCGAAGGGTTCGCAGCCCGTCGCTGCTGAGGCGCAGGCATGACGCCGAACCCCGGCCGGCGCGGCCGTCGGCTCATGGCCGAGATCAACGTCGTTCCCTATATCGACGTGATGCTGGTGCTGTTGATCATCTTCATGGTGACGGCACCGCTGCTCACGCAAGGCATCAAGGTAGATTTGCCCAAGGCCGGTGCTGAGCCCCTGCCTGCCGAATTGATGCGCGATCATCAACCGCTGATTTTGAGTGTCGATACCGGTGGGCGCTTCTACTTGAACATCGGCAAGGATGACGAATCGCCGATCGACGATGAAACCGTGCTTCAGCGCGTTTCGACGGTCTTGCGTCGCGAGCCTCAGACGCCCGTGTTGGTGAAAGCGGATCAGAACGTGCCGTACGGTCGTGTTGTCGCCGGCATGGTGCTGCTGCAGCAGGCAGGCGCTGAGAAGGTCGGCTTCATCACCGATCCGGCGACGGCCCGCAGCGCCAAGCGTCGGCAACCGTAATCATTGCAGTCGATGCCTGAGTTCTTCCGCCAGCATTGGACCTATTTGATCGGCGCGCTGCTGCTGCACGTGCTGTTCGCTGGGGTATTCGCCCTGACACTGATTTCCATGCAGCGACACGCACCGCCGCCGCAGCTTGCGATCCAGGCGGTCGTCGTCGATCGCTCGCAGCTGGCGCGCGCGCCTAAGCAGCAGAAGCCAGCGCCGCCCCAGGAAGATCAGGCGCAAAAGGAACAGCAAGCGCAGCAAGAGGCACAGCGTAAGCAGCGCGAGGAGCAGCAGCGCCGCGAAGAGCAAGAGCGGGTTGAGCGCGAGCGCCAAGTGGAGCTCAAGCAGCGCGAAGACGAACAACGCCGGCAAGACCAAGAGCGCCAAGCGCGAGAGCAAGCCGAGCGTCAGAAACAAGTCGAAGCGGAAAGGCAGCGCAAGGCGGACGCTGAGCGAAAACGGGTCGAGGAAATCGAGCGCAAGCAAAAGGAAGAGGCGGCGAAGCGTAAAGCCGCCGAGGAAGCACGCGCGCAGCAGGCGCGCGAGGCAGACTTGCGTAAACAGATGGAAGAGGAAGAAGGTCGGATGGCGGTCGCCAATTCCGGATTGCTGAATCAATACGTCGCACTCATCCAGCAACACATCATTCGCCATTGGAATCGGCCACCGTCAGCCAAGCCAGGGTTGGAATGCGAAGTTCGCGTAACGCAAGCGCCGGGCGGTACTGTGCTTGGCGTGCAACTGGGTAAGTGCAACGGGGATGCGGCCGTTCAGCAATCTATTCAAAACGCAGTAGAGCGTTCTTCGCCGTTGCCGCCGCCGCCCGATCCGCGCTTGTTCGAACGCACGCTGGTGCTCGTGTTCAAGCCGACCGAATAGATGAATGCAGATCGATCAGGAGAGCAGAGGAATGTTTAAAAGCGCATATCGCATGCTGTGCGGGATGTTGATCCTACTCGGCGTATCCACGGCGCATGCCCAACTGGTGGTCGAGATCACGCGCGGTCAAGAAAATGCAGTACCCATCGCGGTCGTACCTTTCGGTTGGGAATCCACCGGCGTAGCGCCGTTCGACGTCGCGGAAGTCGTCGCTGCGGATCTGCAACGTAGCGGACGTTTCGCGCCGCTCGATCGCAAGGACATGATTGATCGCCCAACACAGGGCGATCAGATTCGTTTCCAGGACTGGCGTTATCTCAAGAGCGATTTCATCACGGTGGGCAAATTGATCCCGGATGGCCAGGACCGATTCGCTGCGCAGTTCGAGCTTTACAACGTCCTGACTGGCCAACGCCTGGCTGCCGAGCGCGTCAGCGCGACCGCGAATTCTCTGCGTGCCATGGCGCACCGTATCTCGGACATCATCTTCAAGCAGCTGACCGGCATCCCCGGCGCGTTCTCGACCCGCATCGCCTTCATCAGCGCCGAAGGGACCTCGCCAGCACAGCATTACAAGCTCGTGGTCTCGGACTACGACGGCGAAAATCAGCAAGTGATCGCGACGTCGACCGAACCGCTGATGTCGCCTGCGTGGTCGCCGGATGGGCAGAGCCTCGCTTACGTCTCGTTCGAGAGCAAATCTTCGGCGATTTATGTACAGACGCTGCGCACGGGTGAGCGTCGTCGCGTGTCGGCAAGAGCGGGTATCAACGGTGCACCGGCGTGGTCGCCGGATGGATCGATGTTGGCGATCACCTTGTCGCGTAAGGATGGCGATGTCGACGTCTACACACTGCAACTTTCCACGCAGACGTTGACGCGCATGACGTTCGATCCCGGCATCGACACCGAGCCGACATGGTCCGCAGACGGTCGCAAGCTCTACTTCATGTCGGATCGCGCAGGTGGTCCGCAGATTTATGAAATCGACGTAGCACAGCCGCAGCGCGCCACTCGCATCACCTTCGAAGGCAGCTACAACGCGCGTCCGCGACTTTCACCGGACGGGAAGCGTTTGGCGGTCGTGTACCTGGATCGCGGCAATTACCGCATCGCTGTGGTCGATCTTGCCTCCAAAGCCGTTCAAGTGTTGACGCAAGGGCGCCAGGACGAGAGTCCGAGCTTTGCCCCGAACGGTGCGACGCTGATCTACGCAACCCAGGATCGTGGCCGCGGAGTGTTGGCGACGGTTTCGGTGGACGGTCGCGTGCAACAAAAACTGACCGCCAGCACCGGTGACGTTCGCGAGCCGGCGTGGTCGCCGTTCCCACCTGGCGCACCGCGCTAATCGCGTGGTTGTAAGTAGCTGCTTGTGGCAAAATTTCGCGTCTTTCGCAGACAACGCCGCTCTGCGCCGCTGACTTCCATCAAAA
>DASTSB010000323.1:0-3304 GCA_035760885.1 Steroidobacteraceae bacterium
GCGCGCATCGTGACCATTCGCGGTTAGCTGGTCGTGAAACGAGTCGTGAACGCGGTTTACGGTGCACTCGACGCCGCCCCAGACTTCCAAGGCATGCGTGCTGGAGCGTCTGGGTTGCATCTGTTCCGCGGCGCCTCCCGATGTAACCAGCAAGGGGCTCTCATCTCCGCAAGACGGCAAGCCGGTCACATCAGGATCCCGATCGCTCACGAGCTCATGCGCCTTCGACCAGTCCGATCGCCGTCGTCCGCAACGAGGCGAGGACGGTATCGGCGACCTTCTGTCCCGCCAGAAATGCATGATCGGAGTTGTAGTACTCCCATTCGCTGTAACGGCCAGAAAGCAGAATGTCGCGATCGGCGAGCCACTGCCGGATCAGCTCCACGTTGAGCTTGCGTGCGTGGTCGTACACGACATACGCGTAAGGCATGTCGACTTGATTACGCGCCAGGATCACGTCGTCTTCGCGCAGCAAGCCCACTTTGATGCAGTCCTGAATACATCGCTCGATCAGTGCTTCTCCATCGCAAGGCAAGGGCTTCGATGGCGAATAGGTGATCTCGCAGGTCAAACCGAAGCCGCCAGGTGCATTGCAATGAGGGCTGGCGTTGCCTTGCACGAAGATGCGATGGAACACCGGATCCTCAGGGTAGTAGATCCAATGTTTATCGGTCACGTGCTCGCGTGCGACACCGATGTTCACGCATCGTACCGATACATGGCGCAACTTCGATGCGGCCGCAACGATCGACTGCGGCACTTCCGCACCGATCATCTCGATCAGCTTCGGCAGCGGTGCAGTGCTGACGAGCTTTTGATATTGATACGAAGTGCCATCTTCCAGCACGACGAGGTGCTCGCTTGGAATGATCTGTTGCACGCGCGCATTCGTGCGCACATCGCCGCGCAAGTGCGGCAAGAATCCGTTCATCAATGCCTGGAATCCTCCTCGCAGCGGATAACCGAACCGTGCGTTCGGGCCCTGTGGCTTCGGCACGGGATGCAGTGCGCCTTCGATCATTTCTTCCAAATCGGGTAACGGTACACGTCCGCCAAGCCACGACGTTTCCATCTCAGCGAGCGGCACGGCCCACAGTTTGCGGTTGTAGGGAATCGCAAAGTGTTTGGCGACGCCTGCACCCCAAACCTTGTAGATGAACTCTTCGAAGTTGCGCGGCTCCGCACCACTCTTGCCCGTAATGCTCGCTGACACCAGCGGCGCTGTGCTCTCCGCAATACCGTCGGCGCAGCAATCGGTAATCGATTCGGCTTTGCCGACGCAGACCGAACTATTGGTAGCGGTGGGCGTTCTGGGCGCAGTCGCCTCTTTCAGCTTGCCGAAGCGAGCCTCGATCGCACCGACGATGCACTCCTTCAGCACCTGCGGCGGCAAGCCATACAACGCGCCCTGAAATGGATAGCGGGTGTACACGTTCTTGCTGTAGATCCAAGCCTCGCGATCCTGCCAGTGGACGTTGTCGCCTAGCAGTTTTCGATACAGGTGATGCACGTACGGATCGTTCGAGAACATGATGTGCCCGGCGTAGTCGAACGTGAATCCATTGTCGTGAATGGAGCGGCACCATCCGCCGACGGTTTCGTTCTGTTCGAGTAGCAAGCTGTCTTCGCCCAAGTGATACGCGGCGCTCAGGCCGGTCGGACCGGCACCGATGACGATTGCGTTGTACTGCTCGGCACGCTTGCGCGCAGCCTTAGCGGAAGTCACAGGTTCAGGATGCCCTGTCGAGCGGGCGGGCTCGCGATGGAACAAAACGTCGACGTTGGATGAAGAGCGGCTCGAGCGGGCCGCGCCGACGCGTTCAAGCATTTCACGGGCTGTCTTGTCCCAAGAAGTGCGCGCCAACCTCGCGCGCATCGCTTCACGTCGCTGGGTGGCCTCATCGGGATCCTCATCGAGCGCGCGTTCGCAAGCGGCGATGAACTGCTCGCTCGTGTACGCAATCGAAACGATGTCGCCGTACGGTTCCACGACATCCGTAATCGGCGTGCTCACGATGGGGCGTTCGGCCGCCATGTATTCGAGCGTCTTCGTGGGGCTGATGAATTTCGTCGATTCATTCAACGCGAACGGCTGCAGACACACGTTCCATCCGGCCACAAACGAGGGGAGATCTTCATAGCGCTGCTGGCCGACGTAGTGAATGTTGTGACGGCGCGGCAGCGACGCCGGATCGATCTTCACGTGCGGACCGACCATGACGATTTGCCACTCCGGATGCGAGTCCGCCACGGCGGCAACGAGATCCAGATCAATGCGCTCGTCGATGACACCGTAGTATCCCAAGCGCGGCGCGGGTAACTCGCGCTGCTGTGCGTGTTCGGCATCAGGATCTTGTGCGATGCTGAAGTGCGAGGCGTCTACGCTGCTCGGAAAACAATGAACGTTCGGATGTCTATCGCGCTTCGCGCGATAGAGACTCGGGCCGCCGGTGAACACGATGTCGGCGACTTTCAGCAGGGCGGATTCGCGCTGCAGAAGTTGTTTAGGCGCGTTACGGAACGCGGAGAGCTCATCCATGCAGTCGTAAATCACGGTATTTGGCCGCAGGTCTTTCATGAGCGGCAGTGCCATGGGCGAGTAGAACCAAACGTCGAAGTCATCGATCGACTCGCGCTCAATGAGTTCGTTGACCATCTCCTGCAACACGGGAAGCTGCTCGTCATGAAATCCATGGGCATCGAGCATGGAATGCGGACGGCACACCGTGATGTTCTCGCCGCCCGCAACGGTTTCCAAATACATCTTTGAGGAACCGACGATGGGCTCTTCGAAGAAGTACACCCGATAGTGCTTCGCTAACCTCGTCAGCAAATGCTGGGGCCTCTGAAAAACGAAGTCCCAGCGCAAGTGGGAGAAGACGAGGAGAGATCTGGACATTGGAAGCTCCTGTGTAAACGTGGCGCGCGGATCACGCCTTGCTGTTCGATTCGAAGCGCTCGCATACAACCAAACCTCCGGCACACCGCATGCGCGCCGGAGCGTTCGGAACGAGTACACGGGTCGAATCAACACGAGCTCGGAGAGCTCCACATCGCTCGTGATGTTGTCATTCGATGTGGCCGGCCGCTCCTTTTAAGCTCGCTAGCTCGCAATACGTGAGTCTTTGAAATCGAACTCCGTCGGCTCTAACGCGCCAAGTTCGTTGTGAGTTGCATGGGTGCGCACGGCGCGGTGATGGAGTGATGAACGTGATGGAAGTGATGACGAGCAGGTGCGGAGGAATTCGTCTGTCACACGTGGGAGAGAGGGGCGGGGTGATGAGGTGATGAAGTGATGAAGTGA
>DASTSB010000324.1:0-3611 GCA_035760885.1 Steroidobacteraceae bacterium
CCACTTCAGTACGCGCGCGTCGAGTTGCCATTCATCGCCAGCCAGCACAAAGGTTTGCATCTCCCCGCTTGGTACTTGCGTGAGCGTCGCCGCGAACCGTTGCGGCCCGCGAGCTTCGAAGACGATCTCTGCAACCGGCTCTTCGTGAGTGAGTCGCGCATAAGTGTGCAGATTGGTCGTGATCAAGAACGCCACGGCTGCTGCCCCCAGCAACCCCAATCCAGCAAGTGCGCTCCCGCCTGCGGCAAGGAACCGTGCGCGCACCAAGCGTTGGGTTGCGAGTGCGAGCAGTAATAAACCGAAGATCGCTATAACGATGACGACTGCGTTAGAGGGCATCCGTTCGCAACTCCTAAGATGTGAAAGCACCCAATGCGCCCGACTCGATCAATGCGGTGAGCGCCGCAATATCGCGATCCAACCGGTGGTCGAAGGGTCGATAGGGTACGTGTTGCCGAACTAAGGTTTGGACTTGCTGTAGCGCTTGCGTGGTCGCCAGCGGTTGCTGCTTGTCGATCGCATGCGCTGCCGCGAGTAGTTCGACCGCGAGTACTTGGGCCGTGTTCTCGCAAATCCGCAACAATTTGTAGCCAGCCCAAGGGGCCATGCTCACGTGGTCCTCTTGCCCCGCCGAGGTTGGCACATTATCGACGGATGCGGGATGCGCCAACGTTCTGTTTTCGGACGTGAGCGCAGCGGCCGCGACATGCGCGATCATGAATCCCGATTCCAGGCCGGGCTCCGTCGTAAGAAACATGTTCAACGCTGGATTCACTCGTCGATCGAGCAAGTCCGTGCGCCGCTCCGACATGCTCGCCAATTCCGCAACAGCGATGGCTAGGTAATCGCTAATCATCGCAAGCGGTTCGGCGTGGAAGTTTCCGCCTGAAAGAATGTCCGTCGCAAAAATCAGCGGATTGTCGGTCACCGCATTAATGGCCTTCCCGAGCACGTCGCGCCCGTGTGCAATGGATGCTTCGACGGCACCGAACACTTGCGGCATACAGCGCACTGCATACGGATCTTGGACGCGATCGCAGTTTTCGTGATCGAGATGAATTGCGCTCTCGGTGAGCAGTTTGCGAAAGCGCCGCGCGACTTCGATTTGGTGCCGCGATCGGCTCGCTTGCTGGATGCGCTCGTCAAAAGGCGTGTAGCTGCCGGCCAGTCCATCGACCGTGAGTGCGCCCGTGACGATCGCGGCATCGAGTAACGTTTCGGCTCTGAACAGGCCTTCGAGTGCGAGGGCCAAACTCAATTGCGTGCCGTTGACGAGAGCGAGCCCTTCTTTCGCTTCCAGCGTGAACGGCTCAAAACCCGCGGCTGCACAAACGGCAGCGCCTTCGAGACGCTGCTCCTGATGAATAGCTTCGCCTTCACCGATCAACGCCAGCGCCATATGCGCGAGCGGGGCGAGATCTCCCGAGGCACCCACCGATCCACGCTCAGGAATGATAGGCAGAACGTCCCGGTTGACCATGTTCACAAGCGCGTCGACGAGTTCGGGCCGAATGCCTGACAGGCCAGCCGCGAGACTGTTCGCTTTGAGCAGCAGCATGCGGCGCGTGAGTTTCGCATCCAGCGGTTTGCCAATGCCGCTGGCGTGACTGCGAATTAGATTGAGCTGCAGTTGCTTAACTTGATCGGCAGAAATGCGCTTGTTTGCGAATGCGCCAAAACCGGTCGTGATGCCGTAGCTGACTTGATTTGCGACGACGGCATCCCGGACAACCTGAGCACTGCGCGACATGCGTTCGCGAGCGTCGTGTGCAAGCTCGACTTCTCTGGGTTGCGAGTCGAAGCGTCGCAACGCCGCCAACGTCAGCGACTCGCCATCGAGGCTGAGCGGTGAGTTGGCGGCGATAGAGGTCACGATTTACGCGTCGAGCTTCTTGTAGCGAATGCGGTGAGGAGTATCGGCGTCTTCGCCCTTGCGGCGACGTAGATCTTCTACGTATTCGGCATAGTTACCTTCGAACCACACCACCTCGCTGTTGCCTTCGAACGCGAGAATGTGTGTAGCAATTCGATCGAGGAACCAACGATCGTGCGAGATCACCACCGCGCAACCGGGGAAGCTCAGCAGTGCTTCTTCAAGTGCTCGCAGCGTTTCGACGTCGAGATCGTTGGTCGGTTCGTCGAGCAAGATGACGTTGCCGCCGCTCTTGAGTACCTTGGCGAGGTGTACACGATTGCGTTCGCCGCCAGAGAGTTCACCGATCGCTTGCTGTTGTTGTGTACCGCGGAAATTGAAGCGGCCGACATACCCGCGCGATGAAGTTTCGTAGTTGCCGACACGGATCATGTCGAGGCCGCCAGAAATTTCCTGCCAAACGGTGTTGGCGTCGTTCAAAGACTGACGCGACTGATCGACATACGCCATCTGCACGGAGGGTCCGATGCGCACCTCGCCTGAATCGGGTTTCTCTTGGCCAGTGATCATACGGAACAGCGTCGTCTTACCGGCTCCGTTCGGACCGATCACACCGACGATCCCGCCCGCAGGTAGGTTGAAACTCAAGTGATCGAAGAGCAATCGATCGCCGAACGCTTTGCGCAGATCTTTCGCCTCGATCACCAACTCGCCGAGTCTGGGTCCTGGCGGAATGTAGATTTCGTTCGTCTCGTTGCGCTTCTGGAATTCCTGCGATGCCAACTCTTCGTACCGCTGCAAGCGCGCTTTGCTCTTCGCTTGACGCGCTTTCGGATTCGCACGCACCCATTCCAATTCGCGCTCGAGCGTCTTGCGCAGTCCTTCTTGCTGCTTCTCTTCGATCGCAAGGCGCTTTTCCTTTTGCTCCAACCACGACGAATAGTTGCCCTGCCATGGAATGCCGTGGCCGCGATCCAGTTCGAGAATCCAACCTGCGACGTTGTCGAGGAAGTAACGATCGTGGGTCACGGCGATCACCGTGCCGGGATAGCTCTCGAGGAACCGCTCCAGCCACGCGACGGATTCCGCATCGAGATGGTTCGTCGGTTCGTCGAGCAGCAGCATGTCCGGCTGGGATAGCAGTAATCGGCAGAGTGCGACACGGCGGCGCTCACCGCCGGAGATCTTCGTCACGTCTGCATCCCAGGGAGGTAGACGCAACGCATCGGCGGCCACCTCAAGCTTGCGTTCGAGTTCCCAACCACCTTTCGCATCAATCGCGTCCTGCAGCTTTGCTTGCTCCTCGAGCAGCTTGTTCATTTCGTCCTCGCCAAGATCCGGGTCGGCGAAGCGATCGCTCACCGCATTGAATCGATCGATCAATGCTTGGATTTCGCCGACGCCCTCGACGACGTTGCCGCGCACGTCCTTCTTCGGATCCAAGTTCGGTTCTTGTGCAAGCAATCCGATCTTGATGCCGGGCTGTGGGCGTGCTTCGCCCTCAATCTCGGTATCGAGGCCGGCCATGATGCGCAGAAGCGTCGATTTGCCGGAGCCGTTCAAACCGAGCACGCCGATCTTGGCGCCGGGAAAGAACGAGAGGGAAATGTCGCGAAGGATGATGCGCTTGGGCGGCACTACCTTGCCGACGCGATTCATGGTGTAGATGAACTGTGCCATTCGGTTGGGACTCGGGCGTGATTGGAGGGCGGATTCTACCGGAGGTGGGGAGCGGGAA
>DASTSB010000325.1:0-4176 GCA_035760885.1 Steroidobacteraceae bacterium
TTCGCCGACGTCCGCGCCGCATTCCAGCCGATCTACGACCGGCTGGATCATCACTATCTGAACGAGATCTCCGGCCTCGAAAACCCGACCAGCGAAAATCTTGCTCGCTGGATTTGGCGGGAAACGAAGCAAGTGCTTCCCTTGCTCAGCCAAGTTACCGTACATGAGACGTGTACGAGTGGGTGTGTGTACGAAGGGGATAGTGACTAGTGACTCGGGACTCGGGACTAGTCAGAAGAAAAGCGGCAGAGTCTCTTCGCCGACTAGTCACTAAATTAGATCTCTTAATCGATACCACAGCATCGCCAGAACCAGAGCCGGGGTTCTAAGGAGCTTCCCTCCCGGAAACTCTCGATGTTTCAGCTTGGTGAAGAGATCGAATCGCTCTGCTTGACCTGCGATTGCTTCAGCCACCAATTTTCCTGCCACTCCAGTCAACGCGATGCCGTGACCGGAAAAACCTTGTAAGTAGTAGATGTTCGGTTTGATGCGTCCGAAATCGGGCGCACGGCTCATCGTGATATCCACGAAGCCGCCCCACGCGTAGTCGATCGCCACATCTTGCAGCTGCGGAAAGACTCTAAGCATGCGTTTGCGAGTTGCGCGGACCGTATCGAATGCGTCGACGCCTGAGTAGCTGACTCGTCCTCCGAAGAGCAGGCGGTGATCTGCCGAGCGGCGGAAATAATCGAGCACGAAGTTCATGTCCGTCACTGCGATGTTCTCGCGGATGAGTTGCTGCATTCGCGCGGCACCCAGCGATGCAGTTGCGATGACGTAAGTGCCCACGGGCATGATCCGAGACTGGAGCTGCGGTACGAGCCGATCGATGTAGGCGTTGCAGCAGAAGACGACAAATCGCGATCGAACCGATCCGCGCACAGTGCGCACCAGCGCCGGGTCTGAATCCTCGATGCCAATCACCCGCGAGTGCTCATGGATTTTTACGCCTGCGGTTTCCGCTGCGCTAGCGAGCCCAAGTGTGTAGTTCAGCGGATGCAGATGTCCGCTGCCACTGTCTAGAACGGCTGCACAGTAACGATCAGTAGCTAACAGCGACTGAACCTCCGCGCGATCCAGCATGCGCAGCTGCGTGTATCCGTACAGCTCTTGTGCTTCTGCGAGTTCGGACCTGAGTTCTTGCCGGTGGCGTTCCTTGATCGCCACGTGCATCTGTCCCCAGTGCAGATCGCATTCGATGCCATGACGCGCTACACGTTCACGGACCAGTTCGACGCCTTCGACTGAAATGTCCCACAGCTTGCGTGCGGTCTCCGCGCCGAGTTGCTGTACGAGCTTGTGCTGTCCTGATGCGAATCCGGTCAGAACTTGACCGCCGCTGCGACCGGATGCACCCCAGCCGACCTGTTCTGCCTCCAACAGCGCGACCGAGTATCCACGTTCCGCGAGATGCAAGGCAGTCGAGCACCCCGCGAGCCCTCCGCCGATGACGCAGACATCCGCTGTGACTTCTCCCTCCAAAGCCGGGCGAGCAGGTGCCGCATGGGCGCTCGCCGCATAGTACGAACCGTTGAATGCCGCTGACGCTTTCACGGGCACCTGTTTAACATTTCGTATCGAGATGGGTAAGGGTGCGCGGCTAGCGGGGCCGCCAGCAGCCGAAGCATTAAGTCAATCGGCGGGTTCCTGACTCCGGCTCTAAGCCCCTGAAAGGATTGAATACAGCCAATCCGTGTATCTCCGGGGCGGTCGGGCACCCCTCCAATGTGGTTAAATCGTGCCTCGTCTCTAGATCGGGACGTCGCCCGATCGTTAAAGATCCTAAACGTGTCTACTCGTAAGCCGCTCATCGGAATCCCCGCCGACCGGCGTTTGCTCGGCCATCACCACTTCCATTGCGTCGGCGAAAAGTACATCGCCGCGGTGGCGGAAGGAGCCGACGCAACGCCTGTCTTGATCCCATCGCTTGGCGACGGATTCAGCGTGAAGGATCTGCTGGATGACTTCGATGGCATCTTGCTGACGGGCAGCGCGTCGAATGTGGAGCCGCATCGATACAAGGGCCCCGCCAGCGATCCAGGTACGCTTCACGATCCGCATCGCGACGCAACGACTCTGCCTCTGATCCCCGAAGCGGTGACTCGCGGCATGCCGTTACTCGCCATTTGTCGGGGATTTCAAGAAGCAAATGTCGCGTTCGGCGGCACGCTATGGCAGAAGCTGCACGAAGTCGAAGGATTTCGGGATCATCGCGAGGACACGACGGCGCCGCTCGAGACTCAGTATGGTCCTGCGCACGAGGTGTCGCTCACAGCGGGCGGCGTGCTTCACGGCATTGCAGGCACAGATCGCATCGTCGTGAACTCGCTGCACTGGCAAGGCGTGCAAACGCTGGCGCCGGGGCTCGACGTAGAAGCGCGAGCGCCGGACGGTGTGATCGAGG
The DNA here is from genome assembly GCA_035760885.1 of Steroidobacteraceae bacterium. Classification (GTDB taxonomy): domain Bacteria; phylum Pseudomonadota; class Gammaproteobacteria; order Steroidobacterales; family Steroidobacteraceae; genus Steroidobacter. Next base: position 2,405 of record DASTSB010000325.1, read on the forward strand.
CGTTCCGAGTGCGCAATGCACCTTCGTTCGCTCTGGCGGTGCAGTGGCATCCCGAGTGGAAATTCCAAGAGAACCCATTTTCTAGCGCATTGTTCGCTGCATTCGGTAAGGCAGCCCGAGAACGAGCGCAAAGGCGTCGCGTATGAGCATCATCCAACAATTCTTTAAAGAACACGGCATCTCTGAAGTCGAGGCGATCATCCCGGACATGGCCGGCGTGCCGCGCGGGAAGATCATGCCCGCGGAGAAATTTGCTGAAGAAGAGGGCATGCGGTTGCCCGAAAGCATTTTCTTGCAGACGGTGACGGGCGAGTACCCGGACGATGAGCGTGCGATCAGCCCATCGGAGATCGACATCGTTTTGAAAGCTGACCCGAAAACGATTCGTGTCGTCCCTTGGGCTGCGGAGCCGACCGCGCAGGTCATTCACGACAGCTTCTATTCGGACGGCCGGCCCGTGACCATGGCGCCGAGATATGTGCTGCAACATGTGCTCGAACTCTATGCTCAGCATGGATGGGAGCCGGTCGTTGCGCCGGAATTGGAATTCTTCCTCGTCGAGCCCAACACCGATTCCGACTATCCGCTGAAGCCGCCCGTGGGGCGCTCAGGACGTCCCGAGATCGGTCGGCAGTCGTACTCGATCGCCGCGGTGAACGAGTTCGACCCGTTGTTCGACGACGTTTACGCGTTCTGCGAAGCGCAAGACATCGAAATCGATACGCTCATTCACGAAGACGGTGCGGCACAGATGGAAATTAATCTGCTGCACGGAAATGCGTTGTCGCTGGCTGACCAGGTATTCCTGTTCAAGCGCACGGCGCGAGAAGCGGCGTTGCGGCACAAGATGTACACGACGTTCATGGCAAAGCCGATGGCGCGTGAGCCGGGCAGTGCGATGCACATCCATCAAAGCATCGTCGATAGACGCACGGGGCAGAACATCTTCAGTGATGCGGAAGGCCGTCCTTCGCCACTGTTCTTCTCCCACATCGCCGGCTTGCAGAAGTACTTGCCGGCGGCGATGTCGCTCTTCGCGCCGAACGTGAACTCATATCGCCGCATCACTCGCCATTATTCCGCCCCGATCAATACGCAGTGGGGCTACGACAACCGCACGGCGGGGTTGCGCGTTCCAGTGTCGAGTCCAGCGGCGCGCCGCGTCGAGAACCGAATCGCCGGCGCCGATGCGAATCCCTACCTCGCGATTGCGGCTTCGCTTGCGTGCGGTTACCTCGGCATGGTCGAAGGGCTGAAGCCCAGCGAGCCGATCACGGGCAGCGCATACGATCTGGCCTTCTCGCTGCCGCGAAATATCGAGGACTCCCTGCGCCTGCTGCGCGATTGCCGTCCGCTGATCGATATCCTCGGCGAGCGCTTCGTGATCGCGTATGCCGCGGTGAAAGAAAACGAATACGAGACCTTCTTGCAGGTCATCAGCTCGTGGGAACGCGAGCATTTGTTACTGAACGTGTGATGCGCCTGACGCGTCACCAGTCAAATGTCACGGGTCACGGGCCGGAGTCACCTTCGGCGCGTCCCATCTAGAGCAATTTATGAAAGCAAAACGCGATTTCTTCACATCGGATTCCGGGATTCGAACTGAGTTGGTCGGTACCAGCGTTGTGCGCCGAGCGATCGTTGCGCGCATCGACTCACGCAAATTCCGTTGACGACAGATCCCACCCCTTCGCGGTGCTCAAAGAGCGATGCACCGTTTCTGCCCATTCTGACCCGTGACTCGTGACCGGTGAGCCGCCGCTGCGGCTGCA
>DASTSB010000326.1:0-5285 GCA_035760885.1 Steroidobacteraceae bacterium
ATCTAGGGACGCTTCGGGACATGTATCGGGAGAGCTGATGAGAAGACAACTGCCGCGCCTGCTGCTGACGGGCGCCCTGCTGTCCCCCGCAACGCTTTACGCGCTGGGGTTGGGTGAAATCCACACGAACTCCGCTTTGAATCAGCCATTCAATGCTGAGATCGAGTTGATTGGGCCCACCGCCGAAGAGCTGTCGTCACTCAAAGTTGGGCTCGCGAGCAACGATCTGTTCGCTCGCTACGGTATCGATCGCCCCGCGTTCCTCTCCTCCTTCAACTTCTCCGTGGGCCGTGCGTCCGATGGCCGTCCCACCATCAAAGTCAGTTCGAATCGTTCGGTCACCGAGCCGTTCGTAACCCTTCTCGTAGAGGCAAGTTGGGGTCGTGGTCGCTTAGTGCGCGAGTACACCGTGCTGCTGGATCCGCCGGTGTTCATGCCGTCGCAGCCTCAAGCGGCTCCGCCGGTGACCACGCCACGTTCGGGCGCGCAAACCGAAGGCCGGATCGAACGTCAGCCGGCTCCAGCACCTCAACCTCCAAGTACAGAATCGACATCAACTCCGCTGCCGACCCCAGCGCCGGAGAGCGCGCCCACTGCGGCTGCGCCTAGCGAAACGGCCTCGAGCGAAAGCGCACCGGGCGGCGAATACTCGGTGCAACGTAACGACACGCTGTTCAGGATCGCAAGCCGCGTCAATCCAGGTCCGCGTCGCGTCGTCAACCAGACGATGATCGCGTTGTTCCGCGCGAACCCCCAGGCATTTAGCGGCAACATCAATCGTCTGCGCGCCGGTTCCGTGCTGCGCATTCCTGAGATCTCCGAAATCGAGGCGATCTCCACGCAGGAGGCAACGCAAGAAGTCGCTCGCCAGACACAAGAGTGGAGTGGCGCTCAGCCGACTGAGACGGTGGAAGAGAGCAACCGTTTGCGGTTGGTCACACCTGAAGAAACACCGACGGCTCCCGCGCCGGCCCCGGCGACAGCGCAACCTGGAGCAACGGGTCAAGCCGGCACGACTACAGCTCCGAGCGTTGATCGTCGTTTGGGAGTGAATAACCCCGAATTGGCTGGCGCTCAGCAGAACGCTGCACCCCCTGCTCCCGAGGCCGAGACACCTCCCGTCACCGAAGAAGCTCCAGCTTCCGTAGCCGAGGAGCCCGCACCGACTGCCCAAGAGCCAGCGGCTGAACAGCAACCCGTGAAGCGGCCGCCCGCACGCCCAGCGGCGCCGCAACCCGAAGAGCCATCGCTCATGGAGCGAATCGGCGACTACTGGTGGGTGCTGGTGCTGCTCGGCATCGTCGGCGTGATCGCGCTGATCGCAAACACGATTCGCAAGCGCCGCGAGGAGTCGTCCGACTCGCTCGATTCGCTGCCACCGATGAGCTATGAGCCCGCCGTCGAGCGTTCCCGCCGGGCGGATTCGTTCGCGATGGACAATGACATCGAAGAACCGGCCGAAGCCGACGAGGTCGAAGAGCCAGCGCCCATTACCACGCGTCGCGAACCGGCGCCGCGAGCTCCTGAACCCGTTGAGCCCGCTTACAACAAAGTGGGCGATGACACGCTCAGCAGCGAAACCTCGGTGCGTTTGGATCAGCAGGATGCGCTTGCGGAAGCTGACTTCCACATGGCGTACGGCTTGTACGATCAGGCGGCCGACCTGGTGAAGATCGCCATCGAGCGTGAGCCGGATCGCCGCGACCTCAAACTGAAGCTGCTTGAGATCTACTTCGTCTGGGGCAACAAAGAACTGTTCCTGGATACCGCTCGCGATCTGCACGCCACGCGCGATCAAGCCGCGGCGGGCGAGTGGGACAAGATCGTCATCATGGGCAAACAGATTGCTCCGGACGATTCGATGTTCAAAGGCGAATCCGCATCGCCCCATATGGACTTGGTGGACGTCAACCTGGAAGGCGGCGAAAACCGCGTCGACGTCGATCTGTTCGCAGAGCCTGCAGCGACGGAAGAGCCCGCTGGCTTGGATCTCGAATTCGGTAGCGGTGAGCACAAGGTCGCCAACGACGGCGAGGACTTCGATCTACTGTTGAATGAAGAGAAGGCGGGTGTCGAAGACGAACCGACGCGCGAATTGGATCCGCTCGCTCGTACGCAAGAAACGCCGACGATCGAATCGCCGATTCTCGACAGCGATTCGACCAAGTCGCGAACGCTCGACGGCAACGGCGCCGATCAGACTTCTGAGATTTCACTGGATGATCTGGGTCTCGACGTAGATCAAATGGATCAGTCGGGCGCGTTCGAAGAGACGACAAGTCTGACGCGCGATACCGGATCTACAGAGATCGCGCATCCAATCGCCGACGATGAAATGACGCAGCTGGCGCCATCGCTCAGCAGCATGGATCGCACGATGGAAGCGCCGCGGGTCGAGAAGTTCGACATCGAAAGCACGGGCACCATCTACATCGATCAGGTCGATCTCTCCGGGGGCGGCGACACGGTTGAACAACGTCGCCCGGACGTGGATTCCACAGCATCGCTGAAGCGTCCCAGCACGCTCGATGTGGATCTTGATGACCTCGGGGCCATCGAAACCAACGACACCATTCGTCACGCGCGTCCGGAGACAGAATTCTCAGACGTGTTCGATGACAAGGCGGCAACCGAGCATCACGTCGACTTGGATGTTGGCGAGCCTGTTGCTCACGAGGACTCATCGCCGACCAGCACGCGTGACGTGAACGAGATGGAACTTTCCGAGCTGGAACCGGTGACGATGAGCGAAGTGGGCACCAAGCTCGATCTCGCTCGTGCCTATATGGACATGGGCGATCCGGACGGCGCGCGCAGCATTCTCGAAGAGGTTCTCCAGGAAGGTAATCCTGGTCAGAAGCAAGAAGCGAATCGCCTGTTGGAATCGATTAGATAGGCTGTAGACGGTAGGCTGTAGGTCGGAATGCAAGAGTTCTGACCTCTTAACCTACAGCCTAGTACCTACAGCCTGCTTCATGCCTCGCATCGCGCTCGGACTTGAATACGACGGCAGCGCCTTCCGCGGCTGGCAAGCACAGGCCGACGCGCTCGGCGTGCAAACTCCTCTCGAACAGGCACTGTCGCGAGTAGCTGATCATCCCATCGAGGTGACGGCTGCAGGTCGTACCGACGCGGGCGTTCACGCCAGCATGCAAGTTGTGCATTTCGATACCGAGGCAGTGCGCACCGCTCGGGGATGGGTGCTCGGTGCGAATACCAACCTTCCTTCGCAGATCAGTGCGCTGTGGGCTCAGGAAGTGCCTCCTGCTTTCCATGCTCGCTACAGCGCATTGGCGCGCCGCTACCGCTACTTGATTCTGAATCGCGGTTCACGCCCGGCCTTGGATGCCAACCGCGTGTGTTGGATTCGGGATCCGCTTGACGCACCGAGGATGCACGAAGCCGCGCAATTCTTGATCGGTGAACACGATTTCTCCTCGTTTCGCGCAGCGGAGTGCCAAGCGCGGACCCCGATGCGCTGCGTCTATCGCATTGATGTGACCCGCGAGCGCGAGTTTGTGACCTTGGATGTCACCGCCAACGCCTTCTTACATCACATGGTGCGCAATATCGCCGGCGTGCTGATCGCAATCGGCAGCGGCGAACGACCCATCGAGTGGGTTGCAGAGGTTTTAGCCGCACGCGATCGCAAGCAGGGCGGGGTTACTGCGGCGCCTGGGGGTTTGTACCTCGCAGGAGTCCGCTATGCCGAGTCGCTGCGCTTACCCAGTGAGAGTAGCCAGTCCTGGGTTGCGGCTTGCCGCGCAGGGCCAGACGTCGCGGCTTGCCGCGCAGAGCCAGACGAAGTATAGATGCGCACTCTTTTGGACCGCCGCAGCGCTGCGTGAACGATCCTAAGTCCGTTGAGAAATAAAAGGTTTCGATAGATGACTTGGTTCGAGAAGATCATGCCTTCGCGTATCAAGACCGAACGCCGTACGCGCTCGGTCCCCGAAGGCCTGTGGATGAAATGCACCGCCTGCGATGCGGTGCTGTATCGCGCAGAGCTCGAACGCAACATGCATGTGTGCCCGAAATGCGGTCATCACATGCGCATCGGCGGTCGCGAACGCTTGGAGCACTTCCTGGACCCAGAAGGGGTTGAAGAGCTTGCCGCGAACGTGGAGCCCGAAGATCCGTTGAAGTTTCGCGATACGAAGAAATATCGCGATCGAGTTCTGCAAGCGCAGAAGACGACGCAAGAAAGAGATGCGCTGATCGTGATGAGCGGAACGCTCCACGGGTTGCCGATTGTCGCCTGCGCCTTCGAATTTACTTTCATGGGCGGATCGATGGGCTCCGTCGTGGGCGAGCGATTCGTGCGTGCAGTCGAACATTGCTTGGAACATCGCAAGCCGCTCATCTGCTTTTCTGCAAGCGGTGGCGCCCGAATGCAAGAAGCGTTGTTGTCGCTCCTGCAGATGGCGAAAACGAGTGCCGCGTTGGCGCGTATGGCCGAAGCGCGCCTGCCTTACATTTCAGTGTTGACTGATCCGACTACGGGTGGCGTGTCGGCGAGCTTGGCGATGCTGGGCGACGTCAACATCGGTGAGCCAAAAGCGCTGATCGGATTCGCTGGCGCGCGCGTGATTCAGCAGACCGTTCGCGAGACGCTGCCGGAAGGATTTCAACGCAGCGAATTTCTGTTGGAGCACGGTGCCATCGACATGATCGTGGATCGGCGCGACATGCGCGACCGTATCGCGGGCTTGCTGACGATGTTTCTGCATAAACCCGCACCGCAGGCCTGATCTGCGCCGCGCGATTGGGTGTCCGCAATAGGGCTTCGAACTCGCGCCGCTGCAGCATCCGATTGTTCATTCTCAACGAGTTCAGTTCGCTTCGATGAAGCATGCGACGCTTGCGGATTGGCTGTCATGGCAAGAGACGCTTCATCCGAGAGCGATCGATTTGGGCCTCGAGCGGCTGCAGCGCACGCTTTTGCGTCTTCGCTGGCAGCGTCCGACGTGCCCTGTCATTACGGTGGCGGGCACGAATGGCAAAGGCTCTACGGTTGCGCTGCTCGCGCGGATCTATGCGGAACAGGGCTATCGGACCGCAACCTTCACGTCACCCCATCTTCTTCAGTACAACGAACGCATTTGTATCTCCGAGCGTCCGGTTTCCGACGCATCGCTCATTGCGACTTTCGAGCGAATCGATGCGGCACGCGAGGATGAGACGCTCACGTTCTTCGAATTCAATACGCTCGCTGCACTGTTGATCTTCGAAACCGCTAAGCCGGATCTTGTGATTCTCGAGGTCGGCATGGGGGGGCGGCTTGA
>DASTSB010000327.1:0-5951 GCA_035760885.1 Steroidobacteraceae bacterium
CACCGCTTGCGCCGTTTGCGCGAGGTTGGCCACACACAGAATGTGCTCGGTACCGAAGCTGCGCACATACGCCATGATCTTGCGATTGTGCGCGCGCACGAATTCCAACGTTCCGCGGCCGAAACAATGATGCTGCTGGCGTACCGCCAGAATGCGGCGCGTCCAGTTCAACAACGAAGAAGGATCGCGGCTCTGTGCTTCCGCATTCACGGCTTGGAAGCCATAAATCGGATCCATGATCACAGGTAGATACAGGCGTTGCGGATCGGCACGGGAATAGCCGGCGTTGCGATCCAAACTCCACTGCATCGGCGTGCGCACGCCATTGCGATCGCCGATGTAGATGTTGTCGCCCATCCCGATTTCATCGCCGTAATAAATGATCGGTGAGCCCGGCATCGATAACAGCAAGCTGTTCATCAACTTGATGCGATCGATATCGTTGTTGAGCAGCGGGGCCAATCTACGCCGGATACCTACATTCACGCGCATGCGCGGTTCTCTCGCATACATGCGATACATGTAGTCGCGTTCGCGGTCGGTCACCATCTCGAGCGTGAGCTCGTCGTGATTGCGCAGAAAAATCGCCCATTGGCAGTTATCTGGAATATCGGGCGTCTGCCGCAGAATCTCGGTGATCGGATAGCGATCTTCGAGCGCCACGGCCATGAACATGCGCGGCATTAACGGAAAGTGATACGCGACATGGCATTCGTCGCCTTCGCCGAAGTATTCGCGCACATCCTCCGGCCACTGATTAGCTTCAGCGAGAAACATTCGGCCGCTGTACTGCGCATCCATTGCCGCACGCATGCGTTTGATCACCTGATGGGTCTCAGGCAGGTTCTCGTTGTTGGTACCTTCGCGCACGCATAGATAGGGAATCGCATCCAGGCGCATGCCATCCACGCCCATATCCATCCAGAACTTCATCACCTCGATCACGGCATCGACCACCGCTGGATTGTTGTGATTGAGGTCGGGCTGATGCGAGAAGAAGCGATGCCAGTAGTACTGCTTCGCAATCGGATCCCAAGCCCAGTTGGAACTTTCGGTATCGGTAAAGATGATGCGCGTGCCGGCAAATTTCTTGTCGTCATCGCTCCACACATAGAACTCGCGTTCCGGCGAACCGGGCGGAGCACGACGTGCGCGTTGAAACCACGGGTGTTGATCGGAGGTGTGGTTGATCACGAGCTCCGTGATCACCTTCAACCCGCGTCGATGCGCCGCCTCGATGAAGCGTCGGAAATCATCGAGCGTGCCGTAATCGGGATGGACAGTCGTGTAATCGGCAATGTCGTAACCGTCGTCTCGCATTGGCGAGGGATAGAACGGCAGCAGCCAAATCGTATCCACGCCCAGCTCGAGGATGTAGTCGAGCTTTTCAGTGAGCCCGACGAAGTCGCCGATGCCATCGCCGTTGGAGTCGAAGAACGCTTTGACATGCAGTTGATAGATGACTGCATCCTTGTACCAAAGCGGATCGCGGGACAATTCATTGCGCGGCGCATACGGATTTGCTTCGCTGGCAGAGCCGAGCTCCGCCGTCTGTGGCTGGGTGCGCAGATCGTCGGTCATGCGGGAATGCGGCTCATGTGGATCCATTGAGATAGGTTCTAACGCCTACGCCCGGTGGCAAGGTTCCTTGCACAAGGCTCAAGGAAAAGCGTGCGGGGCCGATTCAGGAGTTTGCCCAGTCTCGCGACGCTCTTTCAATTGGGAAGTCCGTCACAGTCGGCGAGCGAGCGCCATGTGGTGTAGGTCATGAATCCTGTCTTCGAGCGTACGCTCAACCCGGGCGTCAGCTTAATGCAGCACTTGCGGCTGCCCGGCAAGTTTGCTTGGATCAGCGCCGCGTTCTTGCTCCCGCTGTGCATAGCGCTGTACGGGTTGACGAATTACGCGGCCGGCAACATCGACTTTGCTGCCGAAGAACGTCTAGGTGCGCAATGGATTGCGCCGATGAATGCGCTCATGGACGGTTCGGTTCAACGCAATCGGACGCAAGTCAAAGAATCGATCGACCGCCTCAACGTTCTGAACGAACTACAGCGAAACGGGCTGCACCTGGACGACGTGCTGCAAGCCCTCCCACATGCGAGCTCGGATGCTGACTTCCTCAAGCTGAACAGTGAAATCGTGCGGTTGTTTTCGCAGGCGAGCGATAACTCCAAGCTGACGCTGGATCCGGACTTGGATTCGTACTACGTGATGGCTTTGGCAATGGATGCCGTGCCAAAGCTGGCCGAGGCGGCCGCACAGTTCGATGCGATCGAAAGCAAAGCTGCCGGCGGCACCCTTTCGCAGGACGATGCTGTTGCCCTCCAGTTCTTCGCCGCCAAGGCCGCGACCTACGTCGATTCGATCGAACAGGCCGTCAAGCGCGCGAGTGGCGCGAACAACACATTGCGCGAACCCCTCGCCCTGGATCGGCTGCGCCAGCGCTTTGATGCATTTCGAATGCGTGCCGATACGCTGCGCGGCCCCAGTTCGAGCAGCACCGGCCAGCACACCGGCGCGGCACTCGCCCGCGAAGCTCTCAATCTCTCCGGCAGCGCTGCCCATGCGCTCGACGAACTCTTGGTTCGACGCATCGATGCGTTCCGCGCACATCGAAACTGGCTGCTGCTGATCTCACTCCTGAGCGTCGCCGCGGCACTGTATCTGCTGACAAGCTTCTACGTTTCCAATTCGCGCGGATTCGACGGGCTCATGCGGCGCATGGGCAAGCTCGCCAGCGGCGACTTGACGGCCCATCGGCCTTCGCAAGGCCGTGACGAGTTGGGCAAGCTCTTCGAAACGTTCAACGTGAGCCGCGGCCAGTTGCAAACGCTGGTTGCGCGCATTCGCGAGGTCAGTGCCACGATCGATAGCGCGGGTGTCGAGATCTCGCGAGCGAACGAAGAGTTGGCCGAACGCGCCAACTCGCAATCCGCCGCCATTCGCGAGACGTCGCACAGCACTCAAGAAGTGGCTGCACATATCGAACGCAATCTGCACAACGCGCATCAGGCCGACAAGCTCGCCGAGCAGGCACACCAAATGGCAACGCGCGGCAACACGATGGTGTCGCAAGTCATCGCGACGATGCAGACGATTAACGGTTCATCGAAGAAGATCGGCGACATCATCGGCGTCATCGATGAGATTGCCTTCCAAACCAATCTGCTGGCGTTGAATGCGGCGGTCGAGGCGGCCCGCGCCGGAGAACAAGGTCGAGGGTTCGCAGTGGTCGCGACCGAGGTCCGCAATCTCGCGCAGCGCTCCGCGTCGGCTGCAAATGAAATCAAGAAGTTGATCGGCGACTCGCTGCAGGACGTGCACAAGGGCGCGCAATTGGTCGACGGCGCCGGCAGCACTATGCAAGAACTATTGAGTTCGGTACAGCGGGTCTCCGCGATCATGAAAGAGATCGCCGCGGCAAGCCGCACCCAAAACGAGGATATCGGCAAACTCAACCAGACCATCGACCGCATCGACGGCGATACGCAGCAAAATGCTGCGTTCGTCGAAGAGACGTCGCAAGTTGCCGCGTCGTTGCGTAGTCAAGTGGACGCGCTCGTCGCCGCGGTTGCCTCGTTCAGGTTGGATGGGCAAGAGCAACTCCCGCGCATCACGCACACCATTGCCGGCGTACCGGTATCGCCACGCATGCGCAACGCCGCTTAGATTACTTAGTCCTGTCGCATTGTCCGAACTCGCGACGCGGAGTTTGGCGCTTGTTTCGCCGCGCTTCCCGCCGTAGCCTGTGCTCAAGATTTGCACAGGTACGAAACCGTGTTCAGCTCTGCAAGTTCTCTTCCTCGCCGCATCGCTGCTGCAGTCCTTGCGTGTGCCGCTGTCAATATCCCCTTTGCTGCTCAAGCGGATGACCAGCCGCCGGCGCGACAGGAATTTACGTCTGGCACCGTCCAACACGATTTGAGCGCGGCGATCGACTCGGCGCAGAAGCGGGTGACTGCGGCTCGCACCGAAGCCAACACCAAACCACTGCAGCTCTCCGACGCGTTAGTCGCATTGGCGGACGCCGAACGCGAAGCGGGTATTTATAACCAAGCTGAGGCGTCGTATCGCGAGGCGCTGGAGATCGTACAAAAAGAGACTGGCCCGACGAACAGCCGCCGCTTGGCGCCTTTGCGCGGACTCGGGCTGACACTGGCGAGCCAAACCAAACACGAAGAAGCCGTACCGTATCTCGCACGCGCGCTCGAGCTTTCTCGCCGCACCGACGGGCTATTCAACACCGGTCAGTTCGAGATGCTGAATCAGCTTGCGACCAGCGAAGCGATACTCAAAGACTACGAGACCGCCCAACAGCACATCGAGTACCTGCAAAAGATCGGCGAATACGCTTACGGCAAGCGCGATCCGCGCATGATCCCGGTGACCTGCACGGTTGCAGACTGGTGGGCCACGGTCCGTGCGTACATTACCGCGCGCCTGATCTATCAACGCGCGATTGCACTTGGGAAGAAGACCTTGGGTTCTAACGATCTCGCACTCGTGCGGCCGTTACGATCAATAGCTCGCACCTACGTGGCGGAACTGGTGGATCTCTCGGACCATGCCAGCGAAGGCATCCGCGTGCGCCGGGATTCGATGCATTTAGGAGGTCATGGCACCGATGAGCCCGGGCCTGATCCGAAAGCATTGAGCTCCGATGGCGAACAAGCGTTGCAACGTGCGATCAAAATTCTGGAAGCGCATCCGAACGCGCGCGCAGAGTTGGCCGATACGCTGCTGCAACTCGGCGATTGGTACATGATCAAGCAAGATCGCGATGAGGCGATGCCGGTGTACGCGCGCGTCGCGGAGCTCGCGAAGCAAGATGCAGCGGCAGCCGCCGCACTGTCTTTGCCACTGAGGCTCTACTACCCGCTCCCACCCATATTGATTTCGAGCCGCAGGGTTCCGCCTGGGGAAGCATCAGAGCGTTTCGTACTCCTCGAGTACAGCGTCACTGAAGCGGGCGATGTGAGCGAAGCTCGCGTTGTCGAAACCAATGCACCGGCGCGGCAGGCTAATCAGATCCTCGAAGCACTCCGCAACTCCACCTTCCGGCCGAAGTTCGTGGGCAGCACGCCGGTGAATGCCAATACGATTCAATACCGCGAGGTGTATCGAGTTCGTGGAGACGAAGCTGACGAACAGGACTCTTGATCGGGCGATCGTGACTGTTCCAGCGCTGTCGCTGCTCAGCGCGTTTGCGAATCGGGTTGCCCAGCCTCCGATTGCGTAGCTGCTGGTGAATCGGATGGAGTGTTCGGCGCGCTCTGCTCAACTTGTGGCTCGGTCGCGGAATCCGAGTTTGCGGCAGGCGCAGCTGGCTCCGTCTGCGGCGGGGGTGCCGGATCTGCGGTTGCAGACGCAGGCACATCTTGCTCAGGCTGCGGTGCCGAGGGTGCATTCTGAGTTGCTGGTGTCGCGTTGACGGTCGGCTGCGGCACCTCCGACGATGCAGCGGCCCCGGCCGCCGCAGTCTGGCTCGCAGGCTGCGCGCCCGGCATGAGGTCGCGCACCATCGGCTGCTCACGGAATTCCACCGCTAACTTCGCGCCCGCATCGCGCATCGCGAGCGAGGTCGCCTGAATCAAAGGATCTTCCATGATCACGCCTTGCGATTGGGCAGTGCCGTAGCCGGTAAAGCCCCACGAATCTGCAAGCTTGCCGTCCGGCGCATACACGTTCACGCGATACTTGATGCTCACAGCGAAGTATGGCGAGCCTGCGTCACGCGGTGTCACGAAGGCGAACTCTTCGACGCTCGGCTCCAAAATCGCGCGAATCTCGCTGGCGTGAGTGGTGCCAGCATTGACGCTGTCGACTGGAATCACGCGCTCGAACATCGCGTTGATCAGACGTGTCACCGTGTCAGTCTGCGCCTGGCCGATTTCGATCTCCCATTTCGTGCCACTGCGCTCTTCCTTGTGAACGTACTGGGAAAATTC
>DASTSB010000328.1:0-3813 GCA_035760885.1 Steroidobacteraceae bacterium
TCGCGAATGCTTGAGCACTGCGCCTGCACCGACGTCACCCAAACGCTCGCCCGTAAGCTGAAAGCGCTCGACCAAGGCGCGTAGGGTCGCCGTCAACATTTCCTGATTACTCGCCTCGGCATAGGCGCCCATTGCGCGCGCGAACGGAATGCGTGTGCCGCCGATGATTGCGACGCGCCGAACGGATGAACCAACGAGCATGACGACCTCACGAACGTGGAGCGGGCTCGCAGCATGCCAGCGATGCACCGCCCCATAAACAGTGGCTTGTGCGAGGGAAGTAAGGACGCGTCCGCCGGCAGCAAACCCGGGCGGCTGTACACAACTCGATCGTTAGAGCCCGATCAAGTTGCTGTTTGCGAAGCCGCATGAAAGATTGCGCGCCCGTTCCAAGGAGTGCGGATGCCCGTCGCACGCAAACACGTCATCGCCGATGCCAAAGCCATCGCTCGCCTCGGCTGGCCTTTGCTGGCAAACAATTTGTCGGTGATGGGCATGGCGTTTGCGGACACGGTGATGGCCGGCCGGCTCAGTGCGCAAGATTTGGCAGGGCTCGCGATCGGCGTCGCGTATTGGAACCTGTTCTTTTACATTGTGCTGGGTGCACTCATGGCGGTGTCGCCGAGCGTCGCGCATGCATTTGGCGCGAATGATGCGGCGTCGGTGACGAGAATCGCCCGACAATCTTGGTGGATCGGTGCGGCACTCGTTGCGTTGTTGTTCGTGGGTCTGCTGCAGGTCGACTGGGTCCTCCCCGCGTTGCACATTGCGCCTGACATTCTGCCGATTGCGATCGACTACGTTCACGCGGTGGCTTGGGGGCTTCCCGCCACGGTCGGCTTCTTCGCGTTGCGCTATACGAGTGAAGGGCTAGGGCGCACCAAGCCGATCATGTACGTCGGTGTTGCGGGCCTCGTCTGCAACGTGTTCGGCAACTGGGTTTTTATGTTCGGCAAGTTGGGCGTGCCGAAGATGGGCGCAGTCGGCGCAGGCGTTGCTACCGCGATCTGTCTTTGGATCATGTTCGTGTTACTCGCTGTGCATCTGGGCACGCATCGCGCTTACCGTCCTTACAAATTTTTTGCGCGGTTCGATGCACCGGATACGAAGACGCTCCGCGAGTTGCTACGCATCGGTGTGCCTATTGCCGGCAGCGTGTTGGCCGAAGGCGGTTTGTTCGTGGCGGCAGCACTCATGATGGGGTCGATGGGTGCAGTGAGTGCGGGCGCGCATCAAATCGCATTGAACTACGCGGCGTTCATGTTCATGGTGCCGCTTGCGATCAGCTCGGCCACGACCATTCATGTCGGTCACATTCTCGGTCGCAACGATCGACAAGCCGCGCGTGCGGCCGGCTTCGTCGGGATCGGATTGTGTGCAATCGTGATGGCGTGTTCTGCACTCGTGATCTTGTTCTTCAACGACGAAATCGCCTCCCTGTATACCAGCGATCGAGTTGTCGCCGACCTCGCCGCAGCACTGCTCTTGTACGCCGCGCTGTTTCAAATCTCGGATGGACTTCAGGTCGGAGCGTCGGGGGCTTTGAGGGCATTCAAGGACACAGCCGTGCCGATGGTGCTGTGCCTCATCTCATATTGGATCGTGGGATTTGTGCTTGCCTATGCGGCGGGCGTGCTGAGGCACGCAGGACCCCCTGGGGTTTGGTTGGGTCTCACAGTCGGACTCAGTGTGAGCGCGGTTCTGCTCATCTCTCGCTACTACCGCATATCGCTACGGGCCGCTTAGTCGTCGCGCTTCTCGTGATAGCCGTAGCCGAGCGTCTCGATGCTGTCGACATTTCCGTCGATGAAGCTGATTCGACGCATGAGTCGATTTGGTCCGAGGTTGTAGGTCCAAACCTCTACCGGCACTTCAACGTACCCTTCATTCAAGAAGTACGTTTGTCCGTGAAGCATGAAATTCGGACGTTGCAGAATCGTGCGAGTGACGATGTCTGCAGGTTCGCCGCAAAATTCGCGCACCATGGCCCTTGTGTCGCCCGTGGTGATCAGGCGACTCCCGCACCGCATGGCATCGGCGTGAGCTGCGGTCCCTGCCGCCAAGCCGAGTGTGAGACTAATGAGTGCAAGGATCCGCATGCAGTGAGTCTAAAAATCCGTCCTGAATTGCATCTGAATAAATGTGAGGCCTAGTGCGCCGGATCCAAGCGGCCCTCCAAGCAGTGCAGGTAGAGTTTCGCAAAGTCGGCCTGCGACATCGGGATCGGATTGCCCGCCGTCGACGGATCATCGAGAGCTTGCATGGCGAAACCATCGACGTGCTTGCGGCGCATGCCGAGTTCCGCGAGCGTGTGAGGAATTCCAATCTGCCGGCGCAAAGCGATCAGCCATTCCTGCACGCTGTCGAACGAGGGGTTCTGCAATCCCATATAGGCTGCAACGCGCGTGAGTTTCGCCTCGATGGCCTTGCGATTCCATGCGAGCACGTAGGGCATGACCACACCGTTAGTAAGCCCATGATGCGTGTTGAGATTTGCCGAGCAGGGATGGCTCAAGCTGTGCATCGCGCCCAAGCCTTTTTGAAAAGCCGTCGCGCCCATCGAGGAAGCCACCATCATGTGGGCGCGGGCTTCGAGATTTTTTCCTTCACGTACCGCCGTCGGCAGCCACTCTTTCACCAGGCGCATGCCTTCGAGCGCAATACCGTCCGCCATCGGATGGAAGAAGGGGGCGCAGTACGCTTCAAGATTGTGGGAAAGCGCGTCCATGCCGACCGCGGCCGTCACATGCGGCGGCAAATTCACCGTGAGTTCCGGATCCGCAATCACGATTGCAGGCAGCATGCGCGGATGAAAGATGATCTTTTTGGTGTGATCGCGAACATCGGTGATGACCGAGGCCCGGCCGACTTCCGATCCGGTTCCGGACGTCGTGGGAACCGCAACCACCGGCGCAATGCCCGACACATCGACTCTCGTGTACCAATCTGCGCGATCCTCGAAATCCCAAATCGGTCGGTTCTGCCCGACCATCAGTGCAATCGCTTTGCCTGTATCCAGAGCGCTGCCGCCGCCGAATGCGATGACGCCGTCATGCTGGCCGCCGCGAAACATCTGCACGCCTCGAGTCACGTTCTCTTCGATCGGGTTTGCTTGCACGTCTGAGTACAGCTCGGCGTGCAAACTCGCGCTACGCAAATTCGCCAATGCACTCGCGATCATTGGCTGCGAGGCCAGGGTTGGATCGGTGACCAATAGCGGCTTCGAGATCCGCAGTGCCTTACAGGCATCGGCCAGCTCTGCGATGCGCCCCGCGCCGAAGCGCATGGAAGTGGGATAGTTCCAATTGCCTCGCAGACTGCTCATGCGTGTGTTCACTAAAGCGAGATGCGCAAGTGATAGGACTTCGGGCGCGTGAGGTGTTCGTAGCCGACTCTCGACAGCGTGCAGCCACGACCTGAATCTTTGGTCCCAACCCAAGCCAGGGCCGGATCCAAATAATCGCAGCGATTCATGAACCACGTGCCGGTCTCGATCCGCTCGCCGATCGATATCGCAGCGTCCTCATCGCTGGTCCAAATCGCGGCAGTCAGGCCGAAGTGGCTGTCGTTCATCAATTGAATCGCTTCGTCATCGGAACGCACGCTCATGATGCCCGCCACGGGCCCGAAGATTTCTTCGCGCATGACAGGCATCGAGTGAGTCACGTTGAGCAGCACCTGCGGCGCCAGGTACGGCGTGTCCACGCGGCTCTGCGGAAACTCCCGTTCCTCGATGGCGTTCGTGGCGCCAGCAGCGACGCAGCGTGCAACTTGGTCGCGAATCGCTCGTGCCGCTGCAGCGCGCACGACCGG
>DASTSB010000329.1:0-5280 GCA_035760885.1 Steroidobacteraceae bacterium
GACTTAACGCGTCCGTCCCGCCCTGCGCCAGCGGTCGAACAGCACGGCCACGAGCAGAATGCTGCCGCGGACCACGTACTGATAAAACGTGGGCACGTTGAGCAAACTCATCGCGTTCTGCACGCAACCCATGATCAGCACCCCGACAATCACGCCGCTGATCGTGGCAACACCGCCTGAAAGCGACACGCCGCCCAGTACGCATGCGGAGATGACACCCAGCTCCAAGCCGATCGAAGTCTTCGGGTCGCCCAGGCTCATGCGAGATGCGAGCAACACGCCCGCAAGGCCCGAGACCGCACCCTGCAGCAAGAACACCACGATGCGGATGCGCGTCACTGAGAGGCCAGCAAGTCGGGCCGCTTCGCCATTGCCACCGATCGCAAGCACATTGCGACCGAAAACGGTGTAGTTCAGGAGCCAACCGAACAGCACGAAGATCCCCAGATTCACCCAAATCGGCGCGCTGAGTCCCATCCAAGCGCTCGCGCCAATTTCGAAAAAGCTCTGTTCTCCCACGATCACGGCGTCGCCCGACGAAGTGATGTAGGCCAATCCACGCACGATCTCCATCGTGGCAAGCGTCGCAATCAAAGAGTTGATGCGAAACGCCGCGACGATCGTGCCATTCACGAGGCCCACCAGAGCACCGGCCGCGATCCCGGCCAAGACGCCTGCAAAAGCACTATGGAGCCCTGTAGTAACAAGCGCCGCGACGACGCCGGAGAACGCCACGATGGAAGCGACCGACAGATCGACTTCGCCGAGCGCCAGCACCAGCATCATGGTCGAAGCAATGCAGCCGATCAAACTGACCGACAGGAGTAACCCTTGCAGATTGCGCGGCGTGAAGAAGTTCGGCACCAAGGCCGAAAGCGCAATGAACAACACCAAGAAAGCGACGACGACGCCGGAGCTGACGAGGCGTTGCATGAGCGCACTCGCACCAGAGGGTTTGGTTTGCACGGCAGAATTCGTTTCGACGCTCATAAGCTCAATTCGGCAGGGCCAACCGCACGAGGCGATCGGCAGTGGCTTCACTACGATTCAGATCGCTCACGAGCCGGCCGTTGCGCATCACCAAGATGCGATCGCAAATGCCGGTGACTTCGGCGAGATCGCTCGATACGACGATCAACGTTTTGCCGCTCGCGGCGAGTTCGTACAGCAAGTCATAGATCTGTTTGCGCGCGCCCACATCGATCCCGCGCGTCGGTTCGTCGAGTAGGAACACGTCGATACGGTCCGCAAGATAGCGCGACAGGATCACCTTCTGCTGGTTGCCGCCGGAGAGATTCTTGACGGCGCAGGTTTCATCAGGCGTTTTGATCGAGAGCCGTCCGATATAGTCCCGGGCCAACACGCGTTCGCGCTTCAGATCTCGCACGAAGCCGTAGCGCGCATGATTGCGGCGACAGCTCAAGTTGATGTTTTCGCTAACCGAAGCAGCCGGTACCAAGCCTTCTTGTTGACGATCCTCAGGTGCCAGTGCGATTCCAGCCGCAATGCCATCGCCGGGCGAACGCATGCGCAGCGTCGTGCCATTCACGACGATGCTTCCCTGCGTGGCGCGCTGCGCACCGCAGATGATCTTGAGCAACTCGGTGCGGCCTGCTCCCACCAGCCCGAACATGCCGACGATTTCGCCGCGACGCGCACTGATGGAAACCGGTTCGCGCAACCCCGGCCCCAGCACGTTCTGCACTTCAAGCTGCACCGGCCCGAGTTCGCGCGAGCGATAGCCGTACACGTCTTCGACTCGCCGACCAATCATCGCTGCGACTAGTTCGTCGCGGTTGATCGCAGCTGCCTTGTCCATCACGCAAATGCGGTGACCGTCGCGGAACACCGTAACGCGATCGCAAAGTTCATCCACCTCATCCATGCGATGCGTGACGTAGATGATCGCGCGGCCTTCGCTGCGCAGCTTGCGGATGATCTCGACCAAGCGTTCGGTTTCGCGCACCGACAGCGAACTCGTTGGCTCATCGAAGGCGATCACGCGCGCATCGCGCATCAGAGCTTTGCCGATTTCGATCATCTGACGCTGCCCCATCGACAGGGTTGCAACACGCGCATTGGGATCGATGGGTTCGCCGAGCCGGTCGAGTTCGGCTTGCGCACGCCGCAGCATTTCCTTGCGGCTCAGCACGCCCGAGCGCGTCGGCATCTGGCCGAGCATCAAGTTTTCCGCGACGCTCAGCTGCGGAACGAGATGCAGCTCTTGGTAGATGATGGAAACGCCGGCCTGAATGGCCTCGCGCGTATTCGCAAATTTTTGTTCGACACCGTGGATCTTGATGCGGCCGTGCTGGGGCTGCAGTGCACCGGCGAGCACTTTGAGCAAGGTCGATTTGCCCGCCCCGTTCTCCCCCATCAATCCATGCACTTCACCGGCTCGAACTTCCAAGGAGACATCGCTCAACGCGCGCACGGGACCGAAGTTGACGGTCACATTCGCAAGCTCCAGCGCGGAGCCGCTCGATGCCATCGCAGCCGCGTTCACAGATCGAGCTGCTGCTTCACTTGCTGCCAGTTGTCCCGATACATCACGGTGCCGGTCGTTTCCGTTAGCGGCGGCGGTGCCACTCCGTCCTTGATCCAGCGATACAGCATCTCGGCCGTTTTCCGGCCATGCTGCGTTGAACTGACGGCGACGGTGGCAAAAAAGCCCGTCGGGCGATCCTTCGAGAACTCCGCGAACGCTTCGTTGGCCCCGTTGATGCCGACGCCGATCACATTCTCGGACGGGATATGCAGTTGTTCCGTCGCGCGAACACCGCCCAGCACACTCTCTTCGTTCAACGCATAGATCAGCCAGTACTTCGCATCGGCGTGCTGCGCCAGGATCGGCGAGGCCGCATTGAATCCGCCTTCCGTGTCGGTCGTGCGCTGAGGCGCATCGAAGATTTGATCTTCGCGCAGACCGCTCTTGAGCAGCACATCGCTGGCGCCGCGCACTCGCTCGCGTGCTGTGGGCAATTCGTTACTCGTGATTCGCAGTGCGCGCACTTCATCGGGGTTCCAGCCGCGCTTTTTCATTTCGGCAACTAACGTATCGCCGACCTGCATGCCGATCTTGTAACCGGACATGCCCAGATGCGGCACACCTTCGAGAGGCTTCCCGTCCGCGTCCACCAACTGGTCATCGACGGTGATGACCTTCATGTCGTTCTGCCGAGCTCGCGCGACGATCGCGGGGCCCAGACGCACATCGGGCGTGCAGATCACGAAACCCTCGGCGCCTTGCGCCGAAAGGTTGTCGATCGCGGAGATGACTTTTTCGCCGTCCGGAACGCCGATCTTGATCACATCGAATCCGAGCTTCTGCCCGGCCTCGGTGGCGGCGCGCTGCTCGTTGATGAACCAAGCTTGCTCCGGCATTTTCACGAGAAAGCCGATTTTCGGCCGATCGTTCTTTTGACAGGCGGCAAGCGACAACAGCAAGAACGCTGTGGCGAAGAATGCAAATGTACGTAGCGCGATTTTCACCGCTTAGCTCCTCGCCTCTCGAATGAGAGGATCCCCCAACGATTAAAGCGCCGTTACGGCGCCAAATGCGAAATCATTTTCGCTAATAGATACGGAATTCACCAGCGGAGCGCCGAATTCCTTCAGTTCGATCTCGAAGGTATCGCCGCTCGCAACTTTGAATCCGTCGGCACAGCTCAAGGTCGCGGTGCCGAAGAAATGCAGATGCACATCGCCCGGACGACGGTGCGCAGCGTATTTGAAATGATGATATTCGAGATTGCTGATCGAGTGGCTCATGTTGGCTTCGCCAGTCAGAAACGGCTTGCGCCAAACAACGGTGCCACCCCTGCGAATCCGGCTCTCGCCTTCCAGGTGCGTCGGCAACGGACCCGTCCTGAGTTCCGGTCCGATCGCACAACTGCGCAATTTCGAGTGCGCGAGATACAGATAGTTCTGGCGCTCCATGACGTGATCGCTGAACTCATTGCCGAGTGCAAAACCCAAGCGATGCGGGCGGCCATCTTGACCGATGATGTACATCCCGACGAGTTCCGGTTCTTCGCCGCCATCCAGCGCGAAGCTCGGCCAGTTCAGCGAGCCGCCTGGTTCCACCACGTTGGCGCCATTGCCTTTGTAGAACCATTCGGGCTGCGCACCCGGCTCGCCCGTTTGCGGACGGCCGCCCTCCAGACCGATCTTGAACAGCCGCATCGAGTCGGTGAGCTCGGTTTCATTCGCATTGACCTTGCGATGCATGGCATCGCGCGTCGCGGCGCTTCCCAAATGCGTAAGTCCGGTTCCCGAAACCAGGCAATGCGCGGGATCTGGATGCGCAAGCGGCGTGCATAAGCGCCGCTCCCGAACAATTTCCTCGTACGACTCGGCCACGCCAAGCGAACGCGAGACCAAGACCTCGAGCGTGCGTTGCTCCTTGATCGCCGCGCAACCGAGTTCGTACATCGAGCCATAACCGGGGATCCGGACCACAGTCTGCTGGTCCGCATCGACCTTTCCTACGGCAAGCGTGCCATCCGTGGTTCGGTATTGAATGAGGCGCACGGTTTATGCCACGTAAACGGTTTTGACCCAGGTATAGAACTCACGCGCGTAGCTGCCCTGCTCGCGCGGCCCGTAGCTGGAGCCTTTGCTGCCGCCAAATGGCACGTGATAGTCCACACCGGCAGTCGGCGCATTGATCATCACCATTCCGGCTGCGGCATGGCGCTTGAAATGCTGCGCGATAGACAACGAGTTGGTGCAAATACCAGCAGACAGGCCGAACTCCGTGTCGTTCGCAATGGCGAGCGCTTCTTCATAATTCTTGGCGCGGATCACGGACGCTACGGGTCCGAAAATCTCCTCTCGATTCACGCGCATTTGCGGCGTCGTATCGAGCAACAGCGCCGGCTGCAAGAAGAAGCCCTTGGTTGCTCCTTCGATTCGCTCACCACCCACGACACGTGCGCCTTCTTGTGCGGCGATCTTCAGATACGACAGGTCTTGCTCCAACTGCTTCTCATCGACGACTGGGCCGATCTCGGTCTGGGGATCGAGCGCATGACCCACGCGCAGTGCTTTCATCTTTTCAGTGAGCGCGGCCACGAATCGATCGTGAATGCCTTCCGTGACGATCAAGCGTGAAGACGCCGTGCAGCGCTGACCGGTGGAGAAGAACGCACCGTTCAAGGATGCATTCACAGCGACATTCAGATCCGCATCGTCCAGCACGATCATTGGATTCTTGCCGCCCATCTCCGCTTGCACGCGCTTGCCGAGTTGCGCGCAACGCGCGATGACCGAGCGACC
>DASTSB010000330.1:0-3333 GCA_035760885.1 Steroidobacteraceae bacterium
ATCCACGGTCGATCCCGTGTCCGTGTCGGTGCTCGTGGCAGAACTCGAAGTACTGTCGTTGTGCATCGAACCGCTGTCGGTGGAATCGTTCATGGAACTGTCGGAGCTGCTGTTGCCGGAATTCCAATCCGATGAACTCGAACCGCGGGTGGTTTTGCCCGGCGCCGCTGCGCCCGTGGAGCTGCGAGTACCGCTCGAGGTGGTGGTGCCGCTATTGCTGGTACCCGAGACGTTCGTGTCGCTGGGATATGTGCTGCTCGAATCCGCCGTGGGAGACGTCGTGTTCGCCTTCGGATTACCGACCTGCGAGGTGGTCGATTGAGCACCTGCGGAGCCTGCAACCAGCGCGCCCGCAAGCAAGATGGCCGAACAGGCCTGACGCAGAATTAAAGATCGAGTACGCATTGGAGCCTCCTTCATGGGTTATCGACGTGCTCGTAACGCGTCAGGACCGAAAATGGCGTCGCGCATTTTTTCATTCGCACGAAAAATACGAAGCTCCGATTTCGCATCGGAGATCGAGCCGTGAGAGCGTGCTGATCGAGCCGACACGCAGGCCGCAGTTGTCTGGCATGCTGGGCAACTCCTCTGTTAGCTCATGCATTGGCCACACATGAGCGATCACACACCTATAACCAAGATCGTCGTTCGCAACATCGAGGCCTTGTTGGAAAGACAACGGCGTCAAAACGAACGCCGTCCTGCGCGAGAGCGAGTGGCCGTAGCGGTCACGAGATTTGCGGGCAGCCTCGCCTTCGTCTATCTACATCTCGTAGCGGTCATCGCATGGGTAATGATCAATATAGGACTCACCCCCCTACCGAGGTTCGATCCTACGTTCGTGCTGCTTGCCACAATCGCATCGGTGGAAGCGATCTTCCTCACGGCCTTCGTGCTCATCACGCAGAACCGAATGCAGGCGGAAGCAGATCGGCGCGCGGAACTTGATCTGCAGATCAGCTTGCTGACCGAGCACGAGCTCACCCGCTTGCTCACCCTGGTGCGCCGGCTCGCAGAGCATTCCGGACTCACGCTGCCCGACGACGAAGAGCTCCGAGAATTGCAACGCGATGTTGCCCCGGAACAAATTCTCGACACGCTGGAAGAAAAACAACGCGACCGCGGCGAGCTGTGATTGTCTATGCGCGCGGCTTATCGAGCTGAAACTGCAGATGCGTTTTGACCGCAGGCCACTCGCATCGAATGATGCTGTACACGCAGGTGTCTCGCAGCGAACCCTCTTTCATCAGACGATGACTCCTGAGCACGCCATCGAGCTTGGCCCCGAGCCGCTCGATCGCCTTACGGCTTTGATGATTGAAGAAGCTGGTACGGAACTCGACGGCGATGCAGTCGAGAGCCTCGAATGCATGCGTGAGCATCAACAATTTACATTCGGTGTTCAGAGCCGTGCGTTGTACTCGCTTGCGGTACCACGTCGACCCGATTTCGAGGCGTCGATGCTCGGCCTCGATGTTCATGTAGGTGGTCATACCCACCGCTCGGCCCGATGCTGCCTCGAGAATAGCGAACGGCAGCATGGATCCCTTGCGTTGCAACGCCAAGCGGCGCTCGATTTCCGCTTCCATCTCTTGTGGCGAGGGGACCCAGGTGTACCACAGCTTCCACAACTCGCCGTCGCGAGTTGCTTCCTCCAAGTCCGCAAGGTGCTCGTGCCGCAATGGCTCGAGGGTCGCGTATTGTCCGCTCAAAACGATCGATTCAGGCCAACTCATCTTTAGGCACCCATTTGAGCACTCGGGCTCATCATTTTTAGTACGACGGCGCGTCGCAGATGCAGTTATTACGTGGCGCTGCGGCGCCGTCAAGCGCGATCGCGGACGGGCCCGCATCAATGCACCGCGATGCGTACACGTGCGTGCAACTTTCTAAGCGCGACTTTCGTTGTGTGGACCTCAAGAGATCAAATCTCTGCGTCTTGATTCAACTTGGCACTGTGCGCACGAGCACTGCAGCGAAAGGAGCAACTCCATGGCAAGCGAATTCGAATCCACCTCGAGCGGCCGCAAGAGCGGCGTCACCGAACGCATCAAGGAAGATGGTAAGCAGCGCATCGAAACGACGAAGCGCAGTGCGGCGGATCAGATCGAACAAGTCGCGAGCGTCATCGGACGCGCCGGATCGGAACTCGGTGACGGTCAGCCGCGGCTTGCGAGTTATGCCAATCAAGCTGCCGATCGAGTCAACGCACTGGCAACGCGATTGCGTGAAGCGAGCATCGAGGAATTGATCGAAGACACCCGCGATTTGGCCAGGCGCAATCCTGGACTCTTCATCCTGGGCGGCGTTGCGCTGGGCGTAGTGGTGTCGCGATTCCTGAAGGCGTCCGCCTCCCACGCGCATAGTACCGAGGATTGGGAGCACGGCGAGGATTGGGAGTACGGCACCGAAACCTACGCAGGAGATCTAACAGGCTCGACGAATTCGGATCGAGCCAGCGCCGGAACCTATTCAACAGGTTCAGCTGGAAGCGCAGCCGGTTTCTCGGAGCAAGACACGATCGACATCGAGGCGACTCGCTCTGCCGCTTCGACACGTCAAGCGCAAGCATCTAAGACGAACGGAGGGTTGCCATGATGAACAGCAATGCAGGCGCCCGCGGTGCGCCATCGGATCAAGAATCCGCGACCGGTTTGCTGAGCCGGCTGATGAGCGATGCGACTGCGTTGTTGCGTAACGAGGTTGCTCTGGCCAAGTCGGAGTTCCGCGAGACGATCAACACGATCAAGCTTGCAGTTGGCAGCATGGCCACTGGTGCTGCGGTCCTCATCGCAGGATTGCTGTCGCTTACCGCCGCGGCGATTCTGGCGCTGGCTGAGGTGATCGCGCCTTGGGCGGCGGCCCTCATTGTCGGTGTCGTGCTCGCAGTCGTCGGGCTGATACTTCTACAAGCAGGCAAGAAGAAACTTGAACCATCCGCGTTGAGCATGGATCGCACGCAGGATTCTCTGCGACGCGATGCGGAAGTGATCGCGAGGAGAACTTAATGAGCAGCACCATCGATGATCGCAACGACAGTGCGCAAGACCCTGCCGATCTGGAGCGCGAGGCCGAGGCGATTCGCGCCGACATGGATCGGACATTGAGCGCGCTCGAACGCAAGTTCTCGCCCGAGCAAATGCTCGATCGATCCCTGGGAATGTTGCGCGAGCGAGGTCCAGATCTCGTAAGAACAGTAGGAGATACCGTGAAGAAAAATCCCATACCGGTGCTGTTGACGCTCACCGGGGCCGCTTGGCTTATCGCGTCAGCAATGCGTTCCGACTCCAGCGGACCCTCGCGGATCCGCCAGCGGCTCGGCAACACACGTCT
>DASTSB010000331.1:0-2091 GCA_035760885.1 Steroidobacteraceae bacterium
CCACCGTACCCGTCGTGCTCCATGCGATCTTGTCGGAGTAGTCCATTTGAGCGAGGAACAGTTCGTAGCGAATGCCGAAACGGGTGAGTGGCTCGTAATTGGATAGCGTGACGGAAGGGAGCGCCTCGGCTTCGGTGCTCATCAATAGACTGCTTTCGGGCGAGGGCGAGAACCAATGCTTGCGATATCCGATATCGAGCTGAGCTTTGGAAAAGCCTAGGCTCACCAGCGTACCCGCGGGCGTTGCGTTGCCTTCATAGGCGGTGCCACCGACGCTCACGAGGAGATGATCGAAGGGCTGCCAATAACCTTCTGCCGAGACACCCCAGGCATCGTCGATGGTTCGGCCTTGTTGGTTAGGCATCGTGAAATTGCCGTCGCCGCTCGCGGCCGCGACGTCAACACTCGCCGTAACGATCCCCGCGCGCGCCATGTAGCGATCGAGAAATCGCCTCACGCGCTTGCACAGTGCCGGGTCCTTTTCGCACGCGGCTGGGAGCGCGTCCAACACTTGAGCAGCGGCGATGGGTCGAGACATCACCGGTTGATCCGCCAAAATCATCACGCGTTCGATCTGCCGCTCGATCTCCGGGGACACGTTCAACGGGAGGTATGGGCTCACGCCACGGGCATATGCAAATCCAGAGCACGACAATGCTAAAACAACGACGCCTTCGATCAGGAATCTCGCGAAGTTTGGAAGCACCAAAACCACTCGCTGCCGTTTCAAATAAGATTGCATCTGCATTTTCATGCGCTGGTCTTTGCCGAGACTCACACCCAAGTGCGAAAACTCCTCAATAAACTGTTGCAGCCGCTCGGGTCCAGGATCGAGCGCGTCTCGCTGTTCTCGCTAGGTGGCGAACGGGCGGCATTCGAAACGAATTAGATTCGCCGATTCTCCCTGACAACAGGGTGTGCACTAATCGTTCGATCTCGAGACCTGCCGCGAATGGCGGCGCATGATATCAAGTCAGAGCAGATGGCATGCATACCGCTGCGGGTTCTGACCGACCGATGGCACCAGTGCAACTGCTAAAGCCCGCTTTGGGATGGCGAGCGAGGAAGATCTGTTACGGCACAGCGGACGAGGCACCGATACGGTTGCGTGGCGTTAAAAATTACCAAGCGACTTTGATGTGTTCGTATTCGGCATGAACCTGACGCGTGACGAGTTCGTATTTCAGCGTCGACAAGCCATCGCGTTGCGGGTCGGTAAGACCGCGCACCAGCAGGCTTCGCAAACGGCGGTTGCGCCGCAGATGCGGCGGTACGAACGCGATGGTTCGTTCGACTTGTTGTCCGCTGGGGTTGGGCAGGTCCCAGAATTTTCCTTGCGCGTCGTAATAGCAGAGAAATCCGCTCAGCAGTAAGCGGAAGAACAGATCGTCATCTTCTTTGCCCCAGCCGAAGTATTCGTTGGAATACCCGTTCGCCGCGAAGAACTGTTCTTTGCGAATGGATACTGCCCCCGAGAAATAGTAATCCGTACGTTGCGCTTCGCCGGATGGCGTGACCAACTTGCTGACCAGCCTGAGTGGCTGCGAGGGACAACCGTAATTTGCCACGATCGGAATCGCGTCGACGTCATGCAAGCAGAAGTAGTCACTGAACGGCGCTGCGTAGTGCGCTCCAATGTTGAGCAGTTTGCCGCGATTGAAGAGATCGCTGGAGCTCTGCTCGACTACTACGATCCGAAACTCGAGTTCCTGACGCCGCAATTCGTCCGTCAGGGTTGGCACCAGCCTAGCCAAATGCGCGCCGCGATCTCGATAAGGAATCAGCACGGTGAGCTTCTGATCTGCCAAGAACGCGAGCGGTCTTGCAACCCGCCGGGCGAGCACGCGCGAGGCCATCCACGGCGTCAGCTTCCAATTACGGATACTGACCGGCAAGTAGCGATCCGCGACGCGGATATGGCGCAGCGGATCCCACCCGAGGCGCACACTCGGCCACCAGCGGCGCGACCAACGGTTCAGCGCGTCAGCAACCAGATCCATTTTCTCGGCGGCCAAAATCGAACTCCAAACTTACGCACCTGTTAGTGTACGTGGACGCAGGCAAGTTCAGGCAAGAGGCGTCGCGATTTGC
>DASTSB010000332.1:0-2518 GCA_035760885.1 Steroidobacteraceae bacterium
CTGAAAGCATCGCGTGCCGACTCCGACTTTCGCTGGCGCATGACGACGTTCCTGCTGCTCTCGCAAGATCTAGACGCGAACATCACCACGAAAGCGGGGGCTCATATCCCATCGATCACTCCCACAGTGGACATCTCGAACCTCAGTCTCTGGGACCTAAACGCGGTCCGAGTACAACCCCGCAAACGCAACGAGACGAATGACAATCTCGCACTGAACTTCAAACTGGGCGATGAGGATCTGAATCTCACCTTCGGCTACTTGCTGAACGATTACGAGCGCGAGCGCTTGTCGTTTGGTTCATCGGTCGGTGCAACACAGGGTGCGGCACTCGCTCCGTTCGGCTACACCGGACCCAACGCACTCGCCTCTTTCGATCTCACCGGCTATGCAAGAGCGGTTCCTGTTAATTTCGGCAAAGGGTTTAGCGATTCGCCTGGCTACAGTTCGTGGGCAGTCGCCGACTTAGGCGCATGGCGTGCACTGATGGATCCGGGCGCACTCGATGCTGCCGCAAATCTTGAATACACGAACTCCGGCACCTTCGAAGAAAAATCGAACGCCTTCTATGTCGAAGCCAATGGGCGGTTCGATCTGGGCGGTCACGACCTGCGCGCCAACTTGGGTCTGCGCTACGTCAAGACCGATACGGACATGACCACGTTCACGTTGCGGACTCCGCCGAATGGCGCGCTATTCGGATTGCGTCCCGATGACTACGACACGGTTCCGTGGAACAGCAGCGACTCGCGACTGCTGCCCTCGCTCAACCTCGCGTACAACATCTCGGATTCGCTGGTCGCACGTTTCGCGGCCTCTCGCACGATGACTCGTCCCGATCCCACTCAGATGTTGCCGTTCACCAGCTTCTCCACCACCGGCACCGTGAGCCAGGGCAATCCTGATCTGGATCCATACATTTCAGACGGCCTGGACGGCGGTCTTGAATGGTATTTCACCGAAGGCGCTGTGCTGGGCGTGACTGCGTTCTACAAGGAAATCACCGGCTTCATCGAGACGCGGCGCGGCGCGGAACCCTTCCGCAACGCGAATATCCCGTTAGCGGCCATCACGGATCCGACGCTGCTTTCGTTCCTGCCGAATGGGCTCGATTCGACCGTGCAGTTCGCGCGCCCGCAAAACCGCACCGACGTCACCTACCTCAAAGGCCTAGAGTTGCTCTATCAACAGCGCCTCGACATGATTCTGCAAGGGCTGGGTGCGACCATCAACTACACGCGCCTGAAATCGAACGATGGTCTAGACGCTCAAGGCCTTCCGAAAGTCATCGAAGGCCTGGCGAAGAACAATTACAACGCCACCGTCTACTACGAGCCGGGCACGTTCGCGCTGCGCCTGTCGTACAACTATCGCGGCGATTACGTGGAGTGCCGAGTGAACTGCTTCGGCGTCACCGCTCCAGAGACGATGTACCGGAAAGCTGCGGGTTATCTGGATCTCTCGAGCAGCCTGAACTTCGGAATGATGGGCCACGAGATGACCCTCAGCTTCGAGGCGCTCAATCTGACGAACGAAGAAGAGTACTCGTACTTCGGCTTCCAAAATCGAACCAGCATCTACAACCATCCCGGCCGTCAGTACATCCTCGGTATCCGCGGCCAATTCTAAGAACGATCCCCCTGATCTTTGGGGAGACGGCGCAAGCCTTCTCCCCTTTTCTTTTGCCGCTACCGGGCTCTTTTTCCGACTACTGGGCGCGAAGTACGTCCCGCATCAGCCGCACGGCTTTTGGCATCTGCGCTGCCGGCACGCCGCCGAAACCCAATATGAATCCATGACGCGGCTTCAGGTGTTGATAGGCAGGCGATAGCGGCCAGAGCCACAAGTCTTGCTTCGCGGCCTGCAATGCAATCTCGCGATCGTTCAGCGCCCGCTTCAAAGTCACAGTCAAATGCATTCCGGCGGCATCGCCGTGTAGCTCGACTTCATCACTCAGCATCGATTCGAGCGACTCGACCAACGCCGCCCTACGCTCGCCGTAGATCAGCCGCATTTGCCGGATGTGACGCGCAAAATGGCCTTCATCGATGAACTCGGCAAGGACAGCTTGATGCAAATCTGCGGGACAGATATCCATCGTTTGCCGAACCGCCGTGAATCGATCGACCAAATCCTCCGGCACGACCATGTAGCCCAGACGAATCGATGGCAGCAGCACCTTGCTAAACGTGCCGACATAGATCACCCGGGAGTCATTATCTAAGCCTTGCAGCGAGGCAATCGGTCTACTCTCGTAGCGAAACTCGCTGTCGTAGTCGTCCTCGATGATCCAGGCGCCCTTTTGTTGCGCCCACTCGAGCAATTGCAGACGTCGCGATGCGCTCATGGTGACACCCAGCGGCAACTGATGCGATGGCGTCACGAACGCTGCTCTAGCATCGGGACCTTTGATCTTCCCTTGATCCACTTGCATGCCTTCGTCATCGACCGGCACCGGCACCATTCTTGCGCCGGCCAATTCGAACACCCGCCTTGCAAGTCGGTAGGCAGGATCTTC
>DASTSB010000333.1:0-6304 GCA_035760885.1 Steroidobacteraceae bacterium
CAGGCTCAAGCCGAAAAGAATCTGGCCCGCGGTGTCGGCCTCGATGAAGATCGCGAACATCGACACCGCACACAGCAGGAAGCTCACCACCCCGCAGGTTTGCATGTGGCGGATCAAGCTCACGCGGTACCGCAGTCCCGCGATTTGTTTGCGCGCGAGTTCAGTAGGCACCTTGCCTTCGCCAGGATGAAGCTGCCGAATAATCGTCGCGAGCGTCAGAAAACGATTTGTGTATGCGAGCAGCAGCAGCGAAATCGCTGGGAACAGCAAGGCCGGAGTGGTCAGAGACATCATTGCGCGAGCACCATGAGTACCGGTGCGCACGATGCCTGATGAGCCGTCTGCGAACAACTCCGACAACGCGGGCTGTACCGCCTGATCGCGATCCAGACCGACTCCTATATATATGTGTGTATGTATCGTGAGCGAAGAGTGGCCCGGCAACGCAGTGCCCCGACGCCGATACCGCCCTCCGCAAGCGCGACCCGAAGCGCCCTCACACAACCACCTTCTTTTTTTCTTCCAATTCGCCCCTCACGATTGGTCGCAAGCATTCGCGCACCCTAAGCGTACGTTCTGAGGGCATTTCGCTTCTGTGCCGCATCTTACGCGAGCCAAACGCTGTATCTCGTGATCCGGATCTCGCGTTTTTGCGCTCGCTCACATCGCCCACTCTTGAGCGCGTGGTCGCACCATTGGAATTAGTCTGTCGTTGATTTTGAATTCGGCTCCTGTATAAATTAAGTCACTCACGCAATCGCTGCCACGGATTGAAATCTCGAAAGGAATCGCATGCGCGAATTCGCATCCGACGTACCGATACTCCTCAACCGTTACGAAGATCACCGCGCATGTAACGCGTCGTGCACTGCGTGCGTCGTGCGCTCGCATGAACCGAGCCCTCGATCGGCTGAATCACGCAACGCAACGTCGGATCGGCGATGAATGCAGCTCTGTCTTTGCTGTGCATTGTCGGCTGTGCGCTCGGCATGCTGTTGATTTCCACGTTGTTGATGCAACTCCCCAGGACTCGAGCAAATGTAATCCTTGCATTTGCGATAGGCCTCGCATCCGTCGATGTGCTCTTCTGCGCCGCCCAACATTTGTCGCAACAACCCACCGCGAGCGGCTTACTGCACTGGACACGATTTCCAGGTTTGTTGTTCATGCCGGTGTTGTGCATATATTTCGCCGTGCAAGCCGAGAACCTTCGCGGACGTTGCAGCGCGACGGAGCAGTGGTCGAAATCCGTTCGCAGTGCGCTCCCCGCAAGGCCGCACGGTCACCTCGATGCAGCGTTTAGCCACGCTGCATGGGCGAGATTGGCATTAATCGCAGGACTCGCTGCTTATCTATTCAGCGCCGCATGCGACGTTCTGATCGCGCAGA
Organism: Steroidobacteraceae bacterium; assembly: GCA_035760885.1. Lineage (GTDB taxonomy): Bacteria > Pseudomonadota > Gammaproteobacteria > Steroidobacterales > Steroidobacteraceae > Steroidobacter. The sequence continues at coordinate 1,390 of DASTSB010000333.1, forward strand.
TTAGCCCCGTGGTCGCAGACGCAGCGGACGCCATCGTATCGTTCACGCTGATTCTGTTGGCGTGGTTGGCAGCATATCGCACCAAGGCGAATGGATACCCCGCCCCCTCAGAACAGGCCGAGAGTAAACAGGAGCCGGAACCGAAGAAGCAAAAATACGGAAATAATCGACTGCCCGAATTCCTGCGCGTATCCATCATCGCGGAATTGAATCGGTATATGCACTCAGCTCAACCGTGGCTGCAGATCGATCTGACGCTCAGCCAATTGGCCGCGAGCATCAACGTCAATCCGCATCATCTGTCGCAGATCATCAACTCGGAGTTCGGTAAGTCGTTTGCCGGTTACATCAATGACCATCGTGTGAACGCCGCATGTCAGTTGCTCATCGGACGCCGCTCCAAGACCGTGCTCGACATCGCACTGGAGAGCGGGTTCTCGTCCAAGTCGTCATTCAATGCCGTCTTTAAGAGGCACACAGGCATAACGCCCAGCGAGTACCGTAGGAAGTATTACAAGAAAGACTGTTTGGTCGCGTGAGGCTTTGGTCTGCGATCCTCCCAAATTCCTCTCTCGTCCGATCCTGTAAATCTGGACGTGTGACTTTATAGGATCGAACGCCTCCCTCAACGCTCGAGCCGATATTGACGCGTTCGCGCACGTGACCACGCGCGCGGACTGGTGCGATGAGCACCAACCAAACACTTCAGCTCTTAAGAGGGATGATCAATGGAATACAACGCAAGAAAGCGCTATCGACGCAGCGGCGTGCACAGGCCGGCCACGGCCTTGGCTTTAGCACTATCGTCGATGGTGTTGGGCCAAACCGCCTGGGCAGGGACCGGTGACATTACGCAGACTTGGACGTTGACACCAGGTTCAAATCCGCCGGCGTCCACCACCAGTTCCACGGTGTTCGGCCAGGCCAACATGCCTTCATGGGGTTATCCCAATCTGCCGATCCCGTCCGACGGCACGACGATTAACCTGAATACTGCTGGCGTGAACGGCAACTATCGTGTGAACCTGAACTACTGGAATCAGGACATCACTTGGGGCGCCGTCACAACGTCGAATCTGACGATCAACGTCAACGATCAAACGGGCGCCTACTTCGTCCAACCCAGCCCCACGTCCAACAGCTATTACCCCGGCTCACGCCCGCAGGACAACAAGGCCTGTGCGGCAGGCGCGTTCAATAGTCAGGACGTTTGCCATTGGGCCCCCAATAGAGCAAATCCATCCGCTGACCCGATTCACGCCCCGGCCGCGTATCCGTCTATCTATAACGGTTGCCATTACAACCAGTGCACCAAAAGTGCCGCATGGAAAGACGGCACGATGAAAGTCGGTGCCCCTTATCCATTGCAGGTAAACCAAATCACCAGCATCCCCTCGCACTGGGTGGTCGATACGTCAACGACGAAATCCACCGCAGTTTACGATGTCGGCTACGACATCTGGTTCGATAAGAACCCGACTCGCGACTCGAGCGGAAATATAGTCACTTCAGGCGGCACACAGCAGTTGCCAGCGCGTCCGGATCTCGTGAACCAGAACAACGGTCTGGAAATCATGATCTGGATTAACAACAAGGGATATACCGAAGGCGGCACGAAGAACGGCGGCATCATTCAACCCGCGGGCAACCTTGTGGCCTCCGCTGTCGGCGTCAATGGCGTATCCGGTTCGTGGGATGTGTGGGTCACGAATAGTAAGAAATCGGGCACCGCACCCAACGATTGGTATGTCGTTACTTACGTGAAAGTTGCAGATGGAGCGGCGCCGGGTAGCACGGGCGGCGGCACGGATGATTTTCAATTCGACAGCAAATGGTTCATCAATGATGCCGCGGGACGCGACTGCATCGGCGAGAAGTGCTTGTCACCATCTTGGTGGCTGACCTCGGTGCAGGCTGGCTTTGAAATTTGGGCCGATGGCGACGGACTCGCTACCAAATCATTCACGGCCGAACCCACCTGGAAAGCGACGACCGTTCAGGGCGGCGCCAAGTGGAAGGACGACAATGGCAATGACGTCCTCGATCCCAATGGCACGGGTAACCCAGTCCCCATCGTCTATTGGGGCCAACCATTCCAGATTTCTGCAAGCTGCCCGAACCCGAGCCCCAGCGACACGGGCACGTGGACGTTTACAGGTCAGGATCCGACCACCACACCTCCGACTCCATATAACCGATCCGGCAGTTTGACTCCGGATCCGACCGGCATCCTCGTCGCAACGATTCCAGCAATGCAGCCTGCGCACGAGTGGGCCACCATCAACGTAACGACCAATTGCGCAAACGGTGGCGGCGGTGCTCAGCCTCCAATCACGTTGTGGATCGATCCCGCAGGAACAGTGAAAGACACGCAAGGTCATCCGCTGGTGGGCGCGACCGTCACACTCTACCGATCGGCGACTGCGACCGGTACATTCACAGCAGTGCCCGACGGCAGCACGATCATGTCTGATAAGAATCGCCACAATCCGGATGCAACCGGACAATACGGCGACTTCTCGTGGGATGTGACGCCAGGATTCTACAAGGTGCGCGCGGCTGCACCGGGATGTCATGCGCCAGGCAATCCAAATCAAACCTTTGTGGACTCCGCGGTCTACCAGGTGCCGCCGCCGGCACTCGGGATCAATCTGGTGCTTGATTGCCCAACGTCGGGCGGCTCAGGTGGGACCCCTGGTGTGTCCGTGAAGTTAACTTTGAATGGACAGGATTGGCAGAACGGTTATTGCAGAAATATCGTACTGACCAACACCAACAACTTTCCCGTGACCTGGAAGGTCCCCTTTACTCTTCCTTATCCGGGCAATCTCACTCAAAGCTGGAACATCAACTACACCAAGGCAGGCAACACAGTGACTGCGTGGGGCGTGGGTTGGAACAACGTGTTGCAGCCGAAACAAGTGCTCAGCAGCAGCGGATTCTGCGCCACCAAGTAACGAATTTCGTTACTAAATCCGGTCTCGATCGATTTGCCCCGGCACGAAAGTGCCGGGGCACTTTCGAATTACTCTATCGGTTCATTCAACATCATTTCTCGAACGAAGCGCACGGGTGGCGCACCGTACGAAAGCACTTGATCGTGATAAGCCTTCAGGTTGAATTTCGACCCGAGCTTCGCCTCCACGGCTTTGCGCATATCGAAGTGCTCCTGGACACCCACAAAATAGGTCGGCAATTGCGCTGAAGTTAGTTGCACCCTCACCCACTTGCCTGCTGCCTCGCGTTCTTGCTGAAACGTTTTCTTGACCATCAAATCCATCGCTTGCTCGCGAGTCCAGTTCTCCACGTGCACGCCGATGTCGAGAATCGCGTTCGAGACCGCACGCAAATAGAACTTGAGTTGCACGAGGCGGAACAGCGGATCGTTGTTCATGTAGCCTTGATCGGCCATCAGGTTCTCGGTGTAGACCGCCCAGCCTTCGGCGAACAATCCTGAACGCTCGACGGATCTAAACACGGAGTACGACTTCGCGGAGTGCACTCCTTCCAAGTAATGACCCGGCATCGCTTCATGGATTGCGAGCAGATGAATCATGCGGCTGTTGTATTCGCGCAGAAATGAGTCGACCTGCTGCTGACTCCAATCGTCCGGGATCGGCGAGATTGCAAAGTATGTGGCGAGTCCTTTGTCCAATGGACCAGGCGAGTCGCAATAGGCGACCGCGACACCGCGCTGAAACTCCGGCATCAGGATCACTTTCACCGGATCGCTGGGTACGGTGACTAGATCGTGCTCGCGCGTGAACTTTGTCGCTTGATCGAGCGCGGACTTAGCGAACTCTACGACTTGGTCGCGCGGCGGGCGATCTGCGTACGCGAGTTCAAGCGCTGCTTCGATTGCAGCCTGCTGCTGGTCAGGTGTTGGATCGGCGGGAAGCGCGGGCGCATTTGGTTTGCCCTGCAAAACCGATTGAGCAATGCCGTACATTCGCGCGCGCACTCTGACGAGTTCGGCCTCCGCTCGACGTTTGATTTCATCGCGCGACAAAGCCGAGTTCAGCGCGAAGGTCAGCTTTTGGTCATACAGCTTTTGGCCGAGCCGAAAATCGCCCTTCGAGTTTGGGACCAAGGTCTTGTCCAACCACGTCTGCTGATCTGCTACCGCTTTGCGGAGGTTCGCAACGGCCGCATCCAATGCACGGCGATCATCACCCTGCAGCTGATCCGCATTTGGCGTGATAAATGTATCGACCAAACTCAAGATGCCGGCATTTTGTTTTGCGACCGTCTCCGCGTGCACCTTCGGTACGCGAGCAGGATCTAAGTTCTTATGCATTTGTTCGAACATCTGCGGGATCTTGTTCATGCGCGCAGTCGCAGACTTCAATCGCTGAGGAATCGGCGCGAACTCGCGAGCCATGACGTTGTAGATCGCACCTCCGGCAAGCTCGTTGTAGACCTGCGGATCCCAAGTCCAATCGCGCAGTACCTCTACGGTCCAGATGTCCGCCTTCAATTGGTCGCGCAATAGCTCCGCATCGATCTGGTTTTCGCGGGTGAGCTTGGTTGCGTCTATTGCATCGAGCTCCTTCAAGAGCCCGCGACTGAAATCAGCAATTTTTTTGCGGCCGGCGGGGGTCAGATCGTCGACTTCGGCGTCGTACTGATGATCGCCAATCTGGGTGGCGTAGATCGGATTGAGCGGCATCCAGCCTTGAAGCCAACGCTTGGTTAACGCCTCCAATCGCGCATCGGGCGATGAAGCAACAGAGTCGCTTTGCTGCTGGGATGCGGCCATGCCCTGTACGGGAACCGCCACGAAGACGGCAGCCAAGACCAGCGAGACGATCGAAGTGCGCGAGAAGTGCATAACCAACTCTGATGTCTGGTGAGAGCGCGAGCATAAGCCCAGCCGGAGAAGTACGTCATCCAGACGATGAATGTATGCAATGAA
>DASTSB010000334.1:0-7337 GCA_035760885.1 Steroidobacteraceae bacterium
ACTCAGGCTTCCTTCGGACCACACCTCGCAGTGGTGCCCTTGCCGTCGGCTAGTCTTTACCATCGTCAACATGGTTGACTGTCAATCCTCAGACAGGGGACTTTCACCCCATAAGTTCATGCCCATGACGGGCGTACACAAATGTTTGGTTCCGACGCGCGCAAAGCCACGCGCGGCACAAGCATGACGTTGGGTGTTCAGTGCATAAAAGTCTCACGCCTCGCTTCAACGCGATGATAGTCGTCATCCTAGTTGGCGTTTTGGCAATCGCACTTGCTGTGTCTTGGCCCACGCCATTTCCGCTCGTCTGCGTCACTCTTCCGCTTGGGATCTTGGCTGGTGTGTCGCAGACGCGAGCGCTGGCGGCGAATCGCGAGGCCTTTCGTTCTTCTCAAACAGCCCTGGAAGTGCGTCGCGCGTTGGTGTCAACGCCGGCGGGCAAGTTGTCCGTTGTACTTCTCTGGGGCACCGGCATTGTTGCTCTGGTTTGCGCAATCGCAGTTAGGCCGAGCAACCCCGTTGTTGTGTGGCTAGCGGGCCAAGCTTCGTTCTCATTGGCTCGGGAGTGCTGTTCACTTCCAGCGTTGGTACGCTTGGCTAAAGCATGAGAACACCCAAGCGCTTGCAGGCGACGCATGCAAAGCAACGCGCGCCTGAAGCTAATCGTTAGGTTTCAGCCGTTCCTTGACACGTATGCATAATGTGCATACCTTGGGCATATGGACTTCCAGTTTGACCCTGCCAAGGCGGCGGGAAACCTACGTAAGCACGGGGTGTCTTTTGCGGACGCAGAAGCGGTGTTTATGGATCCACTCGCGTTGCATCGGATTGACCCCGATGCAGAGGGTGAAGAGCGGTTCGTGGCTATTGGCGCTGGAAGCGCTGGTCACTTACTCGTCGTTGTCTACACCTTGCGCGGCGACGCAATCAGATTGATCTCGGCTCGTCGCGCCACTCCCGTCGAGATACGCGCATATGAGAGCTGAATACGATTTCTCCAAGGCCAAGCGTGGTGCGCTTGTTCCAACCAAAGGAAAGACCCGCATCACGATCCACATCGATGACGCTGTGCTCGAGGAGTTTCGCTCCAGAGCCGAAAAGCTCGGTAGCGGATATCAGACCATGATGAACGAGGCGCTGAAGGCGTATCTCGCAGAGACGGACGAACGGCCCCTTACCGAGTCGGTGCTCCGCCGAGTTATCCGCGAAGAGATTCCTGCAAAAGCCAAGCTAAAAAAGCGTTCAACGCGACGTGCGAGGACGCACGCGCGTTAACGCTGGCGTTAGCGTAAGAGATGATCGACATCCGCTATATCAAGTTTCTGCTACTTGCCGCGGTCACGTGCTCGGTCTTCTTTCTTCTGAATCGGCTTGGTGGCGTGGCGACGGATCTGAAGGTGTCGATTTTCTCATTTGTGCTTAGTGTGCTCTTCACATCGCTGGTTACCGTACGTTTGCCCGTTTTCAGGAGCTACTACAACGCCACCTCGGAGTCAGACATTCGTAAGTACGGCGGCTTCGCGAACGGGCAGTCCGCTCCGGTAATGGCAGGCTTTGTGGCCGGAGTGACTGCCGCAGTAGTGCTCTATGCATTCGGAGTCGAGAATGTCGGTGCGCACGCATTCATGGGGGCTGTCTCTGCTGGTGTGGTTAGTGGTTATCACAAGAAAAAGCGCTAACAAGCCCATGCACGCGACGTGCGAGACGCACGCGCCGCAAATGCAGGCATTTATCCGGGAAAAATCATGAGAAGAACTGCAATTGGTCTATTTGGCTTGTTGGCGGCGCTGCCCATATTGGCAAGGTCCTGGCTCGACGATGAGTCAGTGTTTCAACATGTGCTTACAAATCGCGAGAGCATTCATAAGAGCGTGCTCGCGTTGGAAGAGAACCCGCTCCACAAGAATGCTGATGGCGTTCGCGGGTTGTTGATGGCTCACTACAAGGACGTCGACTACCTTATCTGCGGAGACGTCTTGGGACCCTTGAGCAAAAGCAAAGGACTCGAGCCAGTTATGTTTCAGATAATCATCGCCTCTGGAGATTGGGTTGAGTCGAATCCAGATCGGGCAGGCGACATAGATGCGTACACCCTCGCTGGGCTGGAAAGCGGCGTGCGAACATATATAAACCTCTTGAAAGTGAAGCCGAAGGCGACGCACAAGCTCATGGATGAGCTGCTCGCGCTTTACGAAAACGGCACTTTGAATCAATGGAATCTCGAACACGCTTGCAGGCCCAAATGAGCTCGCCGGATAACGCCCATGAAGCCTCCTCGAGTCACATAGGCGCTCTTCATTCTGCGCATGTCTTTGTGACATCGCATAAGAGCACTGCCGGTCATCGAGCTGTTCGCTGACTCGATTTCCGGTTGCTGGATCTTCCAATGAAATCCATCTTCATCGCAGGCGCTAGCGGCGCGATCGGACGCCGCATGCTGCCGATCCTCAAACAACGGGACTACAAAGTCTTCGGGACCACGCGTTCGCAAGAGAAGGCCAACGCCTTGAGCGCGGAAGGCATCGAGCCGATTGTGTTGGACGTGTTCGATGCACAGGCGGTGCGCGCGGCGATTTTGCGCTTGCGGCCTAACGTTATCGTTCATCAGTTGACGGACCTGCCTTACGGACTCACTCCTGCGCTGATGCCCGAAGCAGCTGTTCGCAATGCACGAATACGCAAAGAAGGAACGAAGAACTTGATCGACGCGGCCATTGCAGCCGGCGTTCAGCACTTCATCGCGCAGAGCATCGCATTTGTTTATGCACCGGGGAGCGAGCCGCACGTTGAATCGGATCCCATCGATGCGCCGGCTGGTCCTCGAGCCGTAACGCTGGAAGGAGTGCATGCGCTCGAATCGCTTACCTTGAATTCAACAGGTATCCAAGGAGCTGTGCTGCGATACGGAATGCTCTATGGGCCGCGCACCGGCAAAGATGATCGCGATGGTTTATCGATTCCTGTCCACGTCGACGCGGCAGCACACGCGGCGTTTCTCGCCATCCATCATCGTGCGACGGGCATTTTCAACATCGTTGAAGACAACGCTCACGTTGCCAACACGAAAGCGCGTCGTGAACTTGAGTGGAGTCCCGACTTTCGCATCTGACTCAGACGTACGTTCTGCTGCCATTCAGAGTCGCACCTCTACAGTCGATGCACAGCCCGGGAGCCGCACATGATTTGGATTCGAGTTGCCGCCGCGATCCTTCTAACAGCCCTCATCGGTAATGCGTCGGCGGATAACTGGCTGCGGCCAGACACGCAAGAACCTCGGTGCGCCGCGAAGTCCGATGAGAAGCTTGCCGAATGTCTGCGCACCTGCGACAGCAAGCCTGACACCACGGCGACAATCTGCCGCAAGCATTGTCTCGACGAGAAAGAATCGGCCCGTAAGAGCTGCGATAAGAAAGGCGGATTTGATATCAAACTGCCGGGGACTTAACGCCGCCCTCAAACGCCCTGGTTCAGCGATCGGCCTTCGATGTCGCGCCGCGCCCCGATCTCGACTTAATCAGGTGCTTTAGCGCATCCGCGATGGCTTTCGTTGCCGGATCAACGTTGTTGGCGGCGGGCCAGAGAATCCCAAAGTCGATCGCCCGGGTCTTATCGGAGATCGAGACCGCCTTCAGACCGGGCATTTCCCGTCCTCGCAAGACGATTTCGGGCAGCAGGGTGGGAACGCCCGTGTGAAGGACGCTGGCGAGCACGGTATCGATGCTGTCCGTTTCGAACGTCACCCGTGGATGAACGCGCGCGTGGAGCAGTACCGCTTCCGCCGCCCGTCGCATGTCGAAACTGACCGGCAACAGCACGAGCCGCTCGCCCTCTAACTCCTCGAGCTTCACCGCCCTGCGGCTTGCAAACTTGGTGTCATCCGCGACGATCAAAGAGAAAGGCTCGGACACCAGCCGTTCATAGCGAATGTTGGGCGAATTGTGCGTGACCAGTCCGAAACCGAGATCCGCCCGTCCTGCTTCCACTTCGGTCTCGACGCCGCTGGAGGCCAATTCCTGAACGCCGACGAGAATACCGGGGTAGTCGCGAGCGATGTTGCCGAGCAGTGAGGGAATCCAAGCGAAATGCAGAGCAGGGATTACCGCTAGATCAACTCGGCCGCTGATCAAGTCGGCCACGTTAGCGACTGAATCGCAGGCGTCTTCGAGCTTGCGTAAGACGACCTCGGCACCTTTGCGAAAGGCCGCTCCGGCTTCCGTTAAAAAGACGCGCTTGCCCACTCGCCGAAACAAGGGCGTCCGCAACGCGGTCTCCAACTGCGTGATTTGCTGAGAAATACTGGGTTGAGAAATACCCAAGCGCTCGGCGGCGCGCGTGAAGTTCTCCGTTTCCGCCACCGCCAGGAAGTAGCGCAAATGCCGCAGTTCGATGCTCTCGTTCATCGTGTCCCCAACATAACTACGCGTGAAGCATAGCGCGTTGACTTATAGGCTGCGCCTTGTCCATCATAAGCGCCCCTTATATATGCGGATCGCCGTCCTGCCAGGCGCACCCCGCTCGTGCGGTGATTGGATTGCTTCACATCAATCGGCGACAGCTACTTCAAGGCGCTCTTGCGGCTGCACTGCCGCTGGGCGGGCTGTCCTGTTCTAGCAGCTCCGATAAAGATGCGCCGCTTGTCGTTGGCGGGCTGCCCGTCACCTGCAATCTCACTCTGCCGATTGCGTGTCAGTCACGCGAGGAGAGCAATAAGGCTCTACCTGCCGATGCATCGCGATTCGCGTTCGAATACAGCAAGTACAACGGGTGGCCTGAAGTCAAAGAATCTCTCATGGCGGGGCGAATCCAAGCTGCCTACATGCTTGCGCCGCTGGTGATGGATCTCGCCGATAAGAAGATTCCCGTCAAGATCGTCTCCCTCGGACACCGATCCGGCGCGGTAATCATGGTGCGCACGGATTCCCCCTACCAACACTTCCGGCAACTGCAGGGTAAACGCATTGCGGTGCCCAGCCGCTTCGCCGTCGACTTTCTCTTTCTGCGCAAAATGCTCGCGCAAGAAAATATGGACATCAACGACATCCAGTTGCTGGAAATGGCACCGCCCGACATGCCGGCAGCGCTCTATGCGAATGCTGTGGATGCGTACTGCACTGGCGAGCCCTTCGGTGCAGCGGCGCAACGGGCCGGCTACGCGCGCCCGCTGCGAATGACCCGCGATGAGTGGCCAAAGTACATCTGCTGCGTACTCACCGTCCGCGAAGAACTCATTCAACAGAATCGGCCGATCGTGCAAGCGCTGGTCAACCAAGTTCTGGGCGCCGGCGCATGGCTCGATGCGAAACCGGAGAACCGGGACAAAGCCGTCGCAATCGCTGCGGGCCGGAAATTCTTCAATCAAGATCCGAACATCATGCAGTTCGTGATGGAAAACCCTGCGGATCGCGTGACGTACGGCGACTTACGCATGATCCGCTCGGAATTCGAAGATCTCATGCAGCTCTCGCTGCAGGCCGGAACGATCAAGCATCCGATTCCGTACGAAACGTACATGGATGAAAGCTTCGCCAAGCAAGCTCAACCGACTGAGATCGACTTGTAATCATGTTGTTGCGTGCCCTCGCCTTGATGCTCTGTGTGTGGGTCGCCAATGCAAGCGCTGCCGACTCTGCGTTGGCGTTGAAGGCTGGCGTGTTCGATCCACCGCGAGCAGCGCCTGACTTCACGTTACAGAGATCGAATGGTCAACCGCTCACGCTCAGGGATTTCCGCGGCAAGATCGTGATCCTTGGTTTCGGCTTCACGTCCTGTCCTGATGTGTGCCCCACCACACTCGGCGTTCTCGCCCAAGCACACAAGAAATTGGGCGCTCAGGGTGAAGACGTGCAGGTCGTCTACATCACGGTCGATCCTGAACGCGATACGCCCGAGCGCATGCATGCGTATTTGAAATCCTTCGATCCTTCCTTTATCGGCGGCACAGGATCCGCTGAGCAACTGGCAGCGGTTCGCAAGGAATACGGGATTCAAGCGAATCGCAAACAGTTCGGGCAGAACTACACGTTTGGACACTCCTCGTTTATCTATTTGATCGACCGCAAAGGCCTGCTGCGGGCGCTGATGCCGTACGGCCACTCGCCCGACGATTACGTGCACGACGCGAAGTTGTTGCTCGCACAGTAGTCGATTGTGAAGAGAGCCGCGAAGTATTCGATGTTCGCTGCATTAGGCGCGCTTGCAGCCGCGGTGCTGTGGACTGCATTCGCGCCGATCTCGAGCACGACACGCGAAGAACACTTCAAGATTCCGCAAGGAACGTGGGCACGCCGTATGGCGGGCAACAAGGTCGAAATATTGCCCAGCGAAATCGATTTGACGCTCGGCGTGCGCGATGTGTTGGTGCTCGAGAATCATGACGACGTGCCGCAGATCTTCGGGCCGACGCTCATGATGCCGGGACAGAATTTTCGTCTGCCGTTTTCGCAAGCATCGGTTTACACATTCGCATGCACGGCGCATGCGAGCGGCCAGATGACGATCGTGGTCGCTGAGTTTCCTTCCACGCCATGGAGCCGCCTTGCGTGGCGCGTGAAGCATTGGTCAAGGCAAATTAAGCAGCTGCATACAACATGAAAAGACTTCAGCAGTCGCTACCCTCGCTCATGGTGATCGTGATTTTGATCGCCGGCTGGTGGGCAGCAGTCATCGGGACCAAGAGCGTCATCTTTCCCACTCCTTGGCAGGTCGTGACCGGCACGATCGAGCTGATCAAAGACGGCACGCTGTGGTTGCACATCGGCGCGTCATTAATGCGCGTGGCCGCTGGGTTCGTATTGGCAGTGCTCTTGGCAGTACCGCTAGGGCTATGGATGGGATGGGTGAACGGCGCTTACATCACGCTCAATCCGTTGTTCCAAATCCTGCGACCGATCTCGCCCATCGCTTGGATTCCGATTGCAATCCTATGGTTCGGCGTCGGCAACGCTTCGCCGATCTATCTGATCTTTATCTCGTCCGTGTTCCCGATGATCGTGCAGACCGTCGCGGGTGTGCACACGATCGAGCGTCGTTATCTGCGCGCGGCGCAAAATTTCGATGTTTCGAAATATCGCTTGTTTACGCAGGTGGTCATCCCAGCAGTGCTGCCGCAAATCATCGTCGGCATGCGCATCGGGCTTGGCGTTGCGTGGCTCGTCGTCGTCGCCGCGGAAATGATCGCGCTGCGCTCGGGCCTCGGGTATCTGATCATGGATTCGCGCAACGCGGGCAACCGTTATGACCTCGTGATTGCGGGCATGATCATTATCGGTGTCATCGGGCTGATGCTCGACGGCATTATGCGAATGCTCGAAGGTCTGAAGATGGTGAGGTGGCGTTAT
>DASTSB010000335.1:0-5816 GCA_035760885.1 Steroidobacteraceae bacterium
GACATTCACCTTGGTGCGAATCAGCCCGGCATCGTTCGCTTGCGGCTCGACCTTCAAGATGATGCCGAACTGCTTGAAGATGACGTTCAGCGCGCCGTCCTGATTTTGGACCGGAATCGGCACTTCGCCGCCGACCAAGAAGTCCGCTTGTCCTCCATCGATACACGTCAGCGTCGGTTCGGCGAGTAGTCGCGCATCGCCGTTGTTCACCAGCAGATTGATCATCGAATCGATCACGGTAGCGAATGCGAAATAGTGATTGCTACTGCCGAGTTGCAACGGCAAACCACCTAGACCTTCGACGCTGTCGGGCACGACGCGAAAGTGTTTGTTGGTGACGAACTCATCGAGTGAGCCGAACACCGGTCCCGCTGCGACGTCGGCCCAGTCGATGCCGATATCGCGCAACGCAGACTTTTTCACTTCGATCAGTTTGGCTTTGATCAAGATCGTCGCGCGCGCTTGCAGGGTCGGAGCAGGCGGATCGACCTGCGGGATCCCAAGCACTTTCACGAGATAGGCGGTGCTCGATCCATCGCGCGCCCACAAGCGCAGGTCGGTCAAGCCTTCGCGCTTACCGAGCACCAGAATCTCGTGCGTGTCATCGAACACTTTCACGTCGATGACGGCTCCGTCTCCAGCCGATACGCGCTTCGCATCGGGATAGCGCATCAACAAGCTTTGTCCCACTGGCAACGTGAGGACGCTCACGGGAGCCGTCTCCAGTGACGATGGAGCCGCCGGCAAGTCTGCTGCGACTGCCTGACCGCCGATCGAAGCGAACAGAATCAAGAGCGCTCGAAACATTGCCTTCAGCATGTGTGGGTGCCATCCATGGCGCGCATTCATAGTTCTTTCCCGCCGATGATGACTTCGACGCGCCTCCGAACAGCGGATCGCTTTGCGACTGGATTGCCGTTGAGCAGGATGCTTTTGGTCATCCGTGCGAGCCGAATCGGCTGGTCGTCTTGCGGCTGACGCAAGGTGATCGTGATCTTTCCGGCATCCTGCGCCAATGTGATCTTGGCCGCGTCTTGCGGGGTGACTGAAACCGTGACGGTTCGATATGAACCTACGTCGCGTTTGTCGCGAATCAACGATTCGTTGGTCGCGGTCCGCACGCCCGTTGCGATGATGGGCACATTTGTGAGGAGCGGCAGCGTGACGGTTTCGTTCGCATTCGTGGTCGTGAAGAACAAGTCGATGCGATCGCCTGGCGCCAGCATGCCGGAAATCGAAGATTGCTCATCCACCGGAAATGTCAGGGCCCGCATGCCTTCGGCCAGTTGCGCGGAAAAGCCGGCACTCAACTCTTGCGCCAAGTGCGAAAGCAGAATCGGCTCGCCGCTTCGCACCGGACGCGACAGAACGCGTCCAGAGATCGTGCTCCAGCGATCCACGCCGATCGCCTCCGACGACACGAACGCTTTCGGCACATCGCGAACGGCGACGTTCTGCGCACTCAAGAATGTACCCGGGCGTAGATCCGAGTTGGCGACGACAATGCGCTCAGGTTCGTATTGCGAATCGAGCTGCGCTCGCCGTGCGCTGACGGTCTTATCGATGTACCCGTTCGCGAAGTACGCGGCGGCGCCACCCGCGCTCAGCGCACCGCCAATCATCAGCATGGTGATCCATGTACCCTTCATCGTTCCTCCATGAACGGTTCGCCGAAACTTCGTCGAGACCTAAGCCCTGCGTGTCACTCAGTACGGCAAGCTCAACACCCAAGAGAATTCTCGATGATGTTCCTGCACCAATGTGAGCACGCCCTGCGCGCCACGCCACACGCCCATCAACCCCAATAGCACCGCCAAATATTCAGCGGCTCCCCAACCACGCTGACGCTTCTTCATGCTCATCCCTTACTCCAGACCACCGTGATCAGCGTGGTGGAGCGATGTCCGCCATCTTGCGAAATCAGTACTCGCGCTTGTTCAGCGGATCGTTGAGCTTCGAGGACATAGCTATTCGCGCTGGCGCGCGCGGCTTGTTGGTTCAATAGCGCCCAACCGCTGGCGACAAATAGCGCGCCGATCGCCTGCGCTTCGGCGATCGGTGCTCGCCTGCTGGTGAAGGTGATGTGCTCGGCTTCTTTGCCTTCGTCTTCGTACTGCTGCAGGTTGGCAACGCGCCACGTTGCAGGGTGCGGGAACTCCGTCTCTGTTTTGAATGCTGTGGAATTCGGTGGCGCACTCGTCACGATCGTGCCTTGCGTTCCGCTGACGACACGCTGCACTTCGATCGTCGTCATGAATGAGTTGGCGCGGATAGAAAGGAGTTCACTCTGATTGGTGTGCCAACGACGCGTCTGTATGTCCCCGGCCCGCTTCGCCCAGGACTCGTAAAAGTGAACCACCTCGTCAGGCATTGCGTGCGAATACACCGCCTTGATGGTCATTGGCAGCCCGTTCATTCGCATGCTCTGAGCAATCCATTGCGTTTCCCCTTGCGGCGGCGGCGGTAGCTCGGGCAGCTTCGCCGTGGCGCGCGAGATCGGACCCGCATGAACGCTCGTCGCCAAGAACCCAAGAATGAGTGCACCGCGCACGTTCATTCCTGCCTCAGGTACGCACTCGGTAGCGTGATCGTCCTCGGCCGTAAGTCCGGATCCCAACCGAATTGACCTTCACCGTACAGCGGCTTGCCTTTGCCTTGCGCCTGCATCCCGATGAGCCGACCTGGCAATTCTAGATTCTCGAGCATTTCGTCGAGCGCGAGATCATCGATGCGCTTGCGGAAATTGTTCTCATCACTCACTGCCCAAGTGTCGCTCAGGATCGCACCTCCCGTGCGCTGAACCAGCGGCGCGTGCTCCTGCGCCTCGCTGCTCCGGGAAAGATCGCGATGGCGCTCGGCGCGTTGGTCCAACACAGCGCGCAATGTGAGCGTGCCTTGAACTTCACTGAAGGCGTGGCGATTGAGATTGAGATCTCTCACTTTGAGTGCTCGAGCCACATCGGCCAGTGTGCCATCGCCATACGCAATGGATGGGACCAAATACCTACCGACTTCCACAGGCGTGGGACGCTCATCCTCTTGGTAGGCGACCGGCGTGTGGTCGTAATCGAGCAGCGGCTTGCGTTCCGTATCGCGCCATAAGTTGTTTTGGGTGATGCCCTGCGTCTGCAGGATTTCGGAGGAGGCAATTCCCACGTTCGGGTCTCCGAGCGTACGGTCGCGAGCCTCGAGCTCAATCTCCTCGGCGCTCTTCGCATGCGTTCCAGTCGGACTCCAGATCGTCCGCTCCCACACGGCATACCGAGTCGCATCGTAGGATTTTTGTTTGATGTCGAGTTGCTTGCCGAGTAACGGAATCCCAGCGATGAACGGTGCGAGCGCCAGCAGCGCGATCAAGGTCTCCGCGGTTGCGTTGCCGATCGAACACTTTCGCGTTGAGCCCAAATGCAACATGGTTCTACCGGCTGAAGCTATTCGCGACCAAGTGGGCATCCCAGAAGGGATTGAAGAGGCTCGCGTACTCATGGCTATTCGATGCCAACGCATCGAACAACCCGCCGCTCGCACGATGGAACTCGATGGCTGCAGTCGCCGCCACGGCGAGCGGCTGATTCAACGGCCCCATGCCGAGCAAGTTCGCCGTCATGACGCTGGCTTGGCGCTTGGTCGCAAGTGCCACGATGCGTAGCGAGCGATCGCCAGGGTTGCCTGCGATGTTGTAGTAGCTGGGTACACCGGCGTAGTCGGAGTCGAACTCCGTGGCGCTCGCTTTGCTCTCGTCATCCCCCACCCGACGCCAACTGTGCCAACCGAACAGCGAGCGCGTGCGGGTTTGCAAATCATCCTTCGCGTTCCAATCTGCACCCGAGCGAGTCTGCGTATTCGTGGTACTGCCGCGTTTACGGATTTGCCCCGACAGCAAAGTCTCGCGCCAACCGCGCTCTCCGACGGCCCAACGCTGCATGTCGTTGTTCACATGCAAGCTGGCGTCGATCAGTTCGCGGATGCTGTTGCGGTCCTGGCCTGCATAGTACCGTTGCACGAACGCGGGCACGCTCGCCAGCTGTGAGAAGACCTGCGCCTCCACCACGGATTGCACCGCGCTCGGCATGCGACTCATTTCACCGCGATCGTTGATGCGGATGTCGGGATCGTATGTACGCGCGGTTTGCTGCATCAGATCGCTCAAATGGTCGACCGCCAATGACGCTTGCGCCTCCATCTGCGCCGCACGAAAGGTCGCATTCCACGCATCCATTGCGGGCACTGCATACGCCGCGTAGTCATCGGTGATGTCGCGGACGTATTGAGCGACCTCCTGCACGTAGTCGACGTATTCGCCGACATACGGAATCCACTGCGCGATGCGATCGATGAAGTCGATCGAATCGTTGATGTAGCGAATCCAGCTCACGTAGGAGACGAAGTGCCCGACAGCAACGTGATTCGCGATCATGGCGCGATTGGTGTAGGCCATGAAATTCAAATGACGCGCCGTCCACACGGCACCGCTGTACGCGGCAGCATCGGCGGCATTCGCGACTAACGATTTTTCCGTGACTCGTTGGCCGTTGTTGAACATGAGTACCAGCACGGCGCTGGCGATCAGCACACCGAACAACGCAATCGGCGCGATTTGCCCTTGAGATTTCGGCAGCATCCGTCGTGAGTTGGTGTACGTCATGGCCGTGTATCAACGGATGCATCACGCGAACCACACGTCCGCGCGATGCACACAGACTAGTTGCCTCCGCCGGAGTTCGTTTGCTGGTTGTAGTTCGCCAGGCTGTCAGCTTGGGCCGCGCGGTTCTGCGCCGTGGTGGCCGAAGACTGTGCATCGGTAATGTCCTGGGCGCCCGACTGCCCCGCCATTTCGCGGCTCATGCCCGCCATTTGGTTTTGCAGCACATCGCCAAAGGCTGCAAACAAACCGATACCGGCCACTGCGACGAGGGCAGTGATGATGATGTACTCGCTCATACCTTGGCCGCGCTGCCGGCGAACGCCCGCGCGTGAATTGCTGCGAATCATGAGTCCTCCTTGTTGGTTGGGACGGCTCGAAGCCGTACCAGATACCCTACCGGGGATCGTGCGCAGAGCGGATGCGAATATGTGTGCGTTTAACGCGTTATTGCGATTCGATGGGGCAGCGTTTTGCTTTAAGCCAACCGCGATGCAAGCGAAACGGTGATGAGCGAACTGGGGAGGCCAAAGCCGAGCGCGGAGTTCGCCAGCTCCGGTTCCAATTTGTCTTGCTGCGCGAGAATCGCACCGGAGACCATCTGGTCCTGATCTAACCGCACGATTTCGGTCGTCTGACCGCGCCGCGCGATAGAGCGAGCTTCACTCCCGACACGAATTGCAAGTCGCTTTCCGTCCGCGCCTTGCTGCCAGACATCATGGCGACTGTGCGTCCGCTCATGTTCGGCGTTTCATGAGCCCTGCTCCGCTTACGATCACGCGTTCTAGTGAGCTTGTCTCGCTCGCCGGCGCGATGCGCATTCCATCCTCCGCCACTGTTGCCGGCACGCCCCTTGGTGCTATTGCTTAAGCAACTGAAGGAATCTGTCACGATGGGTACGCGCGAACTCGCGTGCTTCGATCTCGAAGCGATTCTCCCAATATCCGCGCCGCATCCATTCCACGATGTACTTGAGCAAACTCAGACGGCGCGGCTGCCATTGACGCAGCACGTGAAAATATTCGTGCAGGATGAGTTCGGGATCAGACCAGAAATGCTCCGCGGAATGTCTGAGCAAAATCCGATTGCGCCTGGTCGTGGCTCGAGCACCGAGGTGCGCTCGTGCATAAAAAGAATGTTCGTGGACGCGAACGTGCGAGATCGATTCATTGAA
>DASTSB010000336.1:0-4190 GCA_035760885.1 Steroidobacteraceae bacterium
GACTGTGCGCACCGGCGGCGGCCGGCACACATCCTCTGCCGCTTCGCCGGTTTTTGCTAGTCGGGCAAGTCGTGCAGCGCCGTAGGCAGGACCCACCTCAGAGCCATCACGATAAATCAGTGGGCGACGCAGCGCAGCAGCGAGGATGCGACCCCACCATTGCGAACGTGCTCCGCCGCCAATCACGGAAATCTGGCCTACCGTCGCGCCCGCTTCAAGCAGGACGTCGAGACCATCGGCGAAGGCGAAGGCCACGCCTTCCAGTACCGCCTCTCCAATGGCACCAGCATCAGTGTCATGGTTCAGGCCGAACAAAACGCCGCGTGCATGCGGATCGTTGTGCGGCGTGCGCTCGCCGGAAAGATACGGCAGGAAAATCTCTGATCCGTTCAGTCTGCCGCGCGCTTCGATGCGGGTGAACAATTCGGCAGCATCTGCACAGCCCGTTAGCCGCGCAGCCCAATCCACGCAGCTGGCCGCGCTCAGGATCACACTCATCTGGTGCCACTTGTTCGGCAAGCAGTGACAGAACGCGTGGACTGCACGGTCCGGGTTCGGCAGGAATTTCGGTGTAGCAAGAAACAGTACCCCAGAGGTGCCCAGCGACAAGAACGCATCGCCCGCTTTGATCACGCCCACGCCGGCAGCACCTGCCGCGTTATCCCCGCCGCCAGCGGCGACTGGAACCGTAGCCATACCCCAAGCTTCCGCGACTTCCTCGCGAAGATTGCCGGTGCTCTGCGAGCCTTCGAATAGTTTCGGCATGTGAGACTCGTTGAGTCCCGTTGCCGCGAGCATCTTGTCGGACCATTTGCGTTGTCCGACATCGAGCCAGAGCGTTCCGGCCGAGTCGGACATGTCGCTTGCCTTCTCGCCCGTCATCCTGAGTCGGACGTAATCCTTTGGCAGCAACACCGTGCGAGTCGCCTTGAACACTTCGGGCTCGTGCTCGCGTACCCATAACAGTTTCGGAGCGGTGAATCCCGGCATTGCGATGTTGCCGGTAATCTTGCGGCTATTCGGCTCTGCCTTCTCGAGGGCAGCACATTCTTTTTCGCTGCGGCCGTCATTCCATAGGATCGCAGGACGAAGCGGATGATCGTGAGCGTCGAGCAGCGTCGCACCGTGCATTTGCCCGGAGAGGCCAATGGCTCTGACCGCACGCCGCGCAGCGGGAGAGAGGTCGCTGACGGCACTGTTCGTCGCCATCCACCAATCGGCAGGATTTTGCTCGGACCAGCCCGGATGCGGGCGCGAGACCGTCAACGGCGCTGAGGCCTGCTCTACGACGGCGTCTTCGTCATTGAGAATGACGGCTTTGACGCTCGACGTACCAATGTCGATACCCAAATACATCAACGTGCTCCTGCCAAGAAACTATCTTCACTCGCGCGCATCGTAGCGCTGTCGGCGATCGCCCGTGGCTTCGACGAAGCGACACGCAATTCGATCGACTTTAACTGCTCAGAGTTGTTGCCGACCATCACATCGAAGACGCCGGGCTCGACGACGCGTTTCATATGCGCGTCCCACATGGCCAACGATTCCGGCGTCAGCTTGAACGTGACCGTCTTGGATTCGCCCGGCGCGAGTGTGACCCGTTGGAACCCTTTCAGTTCCTTGACCGGCCGCGTGACCGAACTCACCTGATCATGGATGTACAACTGCACCACTTCATCGCCCGCTCGCGAGCCCGTGTTGCGGACGTCGACGGACACATCAACTGACTCTTGATCGTTGATCGTGTTAGACGACAGACGCGGTGCGCTGATGTCGAACGTCGTGTAACTCAAGCCGAACCCAAATGGGAACAACGGTTTCGTAGTATCGAAGAGATAGCCGCGACGCGCGCTGGGCTTGTGGTTGTAGAAGACGGGCAATTGGCCCACATCGCGCGCGATGGTGAGTGGCAACTTGCCGCCGGGATTGGCATCGCCAAACAGCGTGTCGGCCATCGCCGTGCCGCCTTCCTGGCCCAAGTACCAGCCTTCTACCAAAGCGTTCGCACGATCAGCGATGTCCACGACCGACAACGGCCGGCCGTTCAACAGGACCACTACGGTCGGCTTGCCGAGAGCAAAGATTTGTTGGGCGAGACGATCTTGATCGCCGACCAGGCCCAACGAGGAACGGTCCCCGAGGTGATTGTCCGCCCAGGCCTCACGGCTGGTTTGCTCGGTGTCCCCGAGAAACAGGATCACGGCGTCAGCGTTTTGAGCGGCTTTCACTGCTTCGGCGATGCGCGGTTCGTTTTCTGCGGAGGGCACCAGTTCGACCTTATCCGCCCACCAGTCGTCGTCGCGGGTGATCTTCACGCCCTCGGCATATGAGATCTGCACTTGCGATCCGAGCTTGTTGCGCAAGCCATCGAGCATGGTGACGGTATGACGCGGATCCCCCGTGTAGCCACCCAAACGAACCGCAGCTGCATTCGGACCGATCACGGCCAACTGATGGAGTTTGGCGCGATCCAACGGCAGAACCCCATCGTTCTTCAGCAACACGATGGATTTGCGAGCGGCCAGTTCGGCGATTTTGCGCGCTTCGGCGTTGTCGGTAATCGCGACGGCCTTCTTGGCATCCGCGTACGGATTCTCGAAGCTTCCCGACAGAAACTTCATTTTGAGCATACGGCGAACCGCCTCGTTCACGCGCTCCTCCGAAACTCGCCCTGCACGCACCGAATCAACCAGCGTCGCGAAGGCTTGACCGTCGGGCAAATCCACATCGACGCCGGCATCGAGTGCACGAATCGCTGCGGCTGCGTAATCAGGCTCCACGTGATGGCGATCCTTCAGCTCTTCGATCGCAAAGTAATCGCTAGTTACGGCGCCTTTGAATCCCCACTCCCCGCGCAGAACATCGGTGAGCAACCAGCGATTCGCGTGCGAGGGAACGCCGTCGATCTCGTTGTACGAAGGCATCACCGCGAAGATGTTGGTGCGCTTCACCACTTGCTCGAACGGCGGAAAAAATTCTTCGCGCAGGGTCCGTTCGGAAATCTCGGCAGGACCGGTGTTGGTACCGTTTTCGGGTTGACCATGTCCCGTCATGTGCTTGAGCGTCGCGAACACCTTATCCGGCGCGAGCGGCAGCGCATCGCCTTGGAAGCCGCGAACGATGGCAACACCGAGTTCGCCGACCAGGTAAGGATCCTCGCCGAGCGTCTCTTCAATGCGACCCCAACGAGGCTCGCGTGCGACGTCAACGACGGGCGCCAGGACTTGCTGCACGCCACGAGCGCGAATTTCGCGTGCGACCACCGAGTAGATCTGCCGGAGCAGTTCCGGATCCCACGTGCTGGCCAATCCGATTGCCTGCGGGAAACTCGTGCCTTCAGCCGTCGCGTAGCCGTGCAAACCTTCCTCGTGGAACCACACCGGAATGCCCAGGCGCGTCTGGCGCGTAGCGTATTTCTGCATGGCATTGATGAGTTCGACCGTCTCCTTTACGCCCATGCGCGAGACGACACGTGGAGAGACCGGGCCTTGGCGATCGGACGGCCGGGCGAATTGCCCGATGCCATGCGGATACTTGGCTTTGGCTTTGGCCGGATCGAAGCGGCCTTTGGAATCGAAGAGCTCTGCTTTGGTGGTCCAGATCGAAGAGATCTGCGCGACCTTTTCCTCCAGGGTCATGCGTGCGAGCAAATCCTCGACGCGCGCATCCACCGACGCTTTCGGGTCCTTGTACAGCGGAATCGAACTGGCCGCAGACACCGCCGCTGCGGCAGCGCAGCCAACCATCAGCATCAGACCCGCGATGCAGCTGCGCGAACGCAGCGCCAAGCGCTTCATGTGTGCCCCCTGCTGGATACTACGAATCGTTATGTCGCCAACTCTACCTTAACCCGGCATCGGCCTGCGCCGGTCCGCCGAGGCGGCATCGAGAGTTCACAGGTTGGCGTGATTGCCATCAGAGCGCGGTGAAGCCTAATGATACCGCTACCAGAATTCAACCCGTATTCAATCTGTTTGGGGAATACCGGTGAGCCATTGCGAGAATTTGCGACCTGAGCCGCAAGGCCGCCTTGCAGAGTCAACAAGGTTGACTTAACGCGTCCGTCCCGCCCTGCGCCAGCGGTCGAACAGCACGGCCACGAGCAGAATGCTGCCGCGGACCACGTACTGATAAAACGTGGGCACGTTGAGCAAACTCATCGCGTTCTGCACGCAACCCATGATCAGCAC
>DASTSB010000337.1:0-4098 GCA_035760885.1 Steroidobacteraceae bacterium
ACGGCACTCGTAACGAAGGATCGCGTCGAGCTATGGCATCCATCCGCTATGGTGCTGCAGGCACTGGCGATCACGACAGAGGAAACAGGAATTGGACCAGAAAACATCCAGGTTCATCTGCCGCTCATAGGCGGCAGCTTCGGCCGCCGTGTGGGATGCGACGACTTACGTATGGTACTCGCAGTCGCAAAGCAATTTCCCGGCACACCGATTCATGTGATCTGGTCTCGCGAAGAAACGTTTCGTCAAGGAAGGTACCGGGACTTGCAAGCTGCACGACTGAGTGCACGACTTGATTCTGAAGGCATGGTTGACGCCTTACACGTGCACGTGACAGGGCACGATCCCCTGCTACTCGGATTGGAGAACACCGCCTACGCAAACGGTTGCATCCCGAACGTGCGCATCGAGAAATCGACGGTGCCCCTTCACATCGTCACCGGTCAGTACCGAGGTCCTGGGTACAACACTCATTGTTTCTTCCTCGAATCGTTCATCGACGAGTGTGCAGCGCAAGCAGGTATCGATCCGTTGGAATATCGATTACGCCTTGCCGCTCAGTGGCCAGATACAGGATGGACCCACTGCTTGAAAGAAGTTGCAGCACGCGCCGAATGGGGACGCAAACTGCCGAAAGGCCATGGCCAAGAGATCGCAGTCGCCAATTGGGGCATGCAGGGCAAGCCTCGCGAAGGGACAACGATCGCAGCGGTCGCGACGGTCGAAGTGCAGGATTCAGGCACGTTGATCGTTCACGCGATCGATATCGCATTCGACTGCGGGCCGATGGTCAACGAAGACTTCGTTCGCGCGCAACTCGAAGGCGCCGCCGTCTTCGGACTCAACATGTGTATGAACGAGGAACTGAATGTCTCGGATGGCCGCATCGTCGAAGCTAACTTCGATCAATATCGGATGCTGCGAATGGCTGACGTACCGCGCACGATTCGCATCCACACCGGCGCAGTAAGCGGCCATGCACGATATAGCGGCGTCGGCGAAGTCGGTGTCGGCATCATCGGCCCCGCGATCACCCACGCGATTTTCGCGGCGACCGGGAAGCGGATTCGGTCGATGCCGTTTGGAAAGGCGATGAGTACGGTTTGAAATCTCGACGGCCTTCGCGATGACCTGAGCGTCTACATCCTCAGGCACGGCCCTGGCGGGCCTTCACGAAGTACGCAACCGAGTCCGGCCCGGGCAAGCCGCTCGCTCAAGTGCAGTGGAGCAACCCGTCGCTGGTGCGGCTCACCGCAGCATCGCCTTTCAGTCCCACACCTCGTTCACCACACCCGCATCGATCAATTCCTGTTCCGTGGGGATCCAAATGGATGTGTACGGTGTCCGCTGCACTCGATCGACGAACCATGGCGGAACCCCGTTGCGCAAAAACGCTTTGGCCTGCAAGCCATCGAGGAACGTAGGACCGAACATGGATCGGCCCTGATGGAATCCAAGGCGTCCTTCTACGCTGAGGTACCGTTTGACGCCTCCAAGGAATGCGAGCGTGCAGGCGCTGGCACAATCGGATTCGACAAAGGTGTTGAGTCCGCGCTCGCGAATGACACGTCCCATGCGAATTCCTTCCGATGCGAGGCCCCCTGGACTTTCGAGAACGACGAATCGAACTTGCGGATGCTCCTGCAGTGCTAGTTCGAGCTGTCGCGCGGCACCCTGACCAATGCCGCCGCGAACATAGAGCGCATCGCGCTCTGCCGCTGTAATTGCTAGTGGCGGCAAACTGGCGATCTCCTGAATCGAATTCGCCAACACGCGCAATCGCGTTGCCAGTGTCGGCAACACTGCAGCGGCGCCGAGAACCAAAAGGCAGATCGTTCCGTGGACCAACACTCGCGCTCCAATGACCTTCCACCGGTGCGTGCTCCGAGAAGCAGCGCGCCAGAGGCCGGTCCACTGCCACGTGATGAACGCAGCGGCTATGCAGGCCAACGCATACACAGCTACGCGAACAGCCTGCGGCGGCAGCTTCATGAACACATATCCGAGCAGAATAGATGCAGGCGCCAAGAAATAGGCCGTGCCCCTCAAAACTACCCTCTTTAGAGATTCTGCCAGCGGAAGTTCGCCTCTCCAGTGACGGGCGAACAAGGATTGGTTCTCACTGCGCGTAAGCGTCAGTAGAAGCGGATGCTGCGCAAGGCGCGCCATCATGGTCGCACGCGTTGCCAGATCACAGGCCAGTTCATGCTCGAACGGCCCAAGAAAGGCCTGCCCTTCCTCGTGTACTTTCATCATTGTGCGTTGCGCGTAGACTTGATCGAGTCCGAACACGGTGCTGAGAATCTGATTCACCGCATCCATAGGCGTGAAGTCATCATTCTGGATCCGGACCCATACAGGTTTACGGCGATCGATGGGCGGCAACGCCAATTCGACTTCATCGGGCAGTACGCGACGATGACTCATGAAGTACAGGATCCTGAGCTTCGTCAGGCCCAGGTTTTCCATCAAGGGTGCCGTGAGATGCGACTGCGCCAACGCCACGAGCACATCGGAGAAGCGCAGTTGCTCTGGTGTCCGACCTGTTCTCGCGGCGAAGGTAGCTGCGCTGTTAAGAATCTGCACGCAGTCGGGGGTGAGCGCGGGAGTCGATACCGTCGCCTCGGAGCGAGGCCATGATGGTAGTTTCTTTAGATCGACCCTATATGCCTTGCGCAACGCGCGCACTCGATAAAACCACGTGCCTTGCAGGACGAACCACGCCAGACCTTCAGCCGAAATTTCAGTCCCACCACGACGCAAGGCCGCTAGCTGTAGTTCTGTCACGAATGCTTCCAGACCCGGCGTATCGGCGATGTTCTCAAGTCGAGTGCGTAGCGCTCGCGGGAGGAACGACATTGAGGTCCCTTCTAATTGTTGTGCTGGGCCAGAGTCTATCGAATGAATCGGGAGTTAGCGCACGATCGCCCGCTCTGAGTTTGCAAAGGTCTACACCTGGACTGACAGAAACTCGCGCGACTCACTGCAATTTCTCAAGCGTCCTCGGATCGGGCATACCGCCGCAATATTTCCTGAGTGCGTCGCTGAACTCGTCGATGTCGGGCGCTACCTGCGAGAACAGCGTCATGCAGGATCGAAACTTCATGTCATCGGGACTGCCGAAGATTTGATGGAGCGAACGACCCTGTACGCTGTTCACGAATCGCGTGCATTCGAGCAATCGCGGACCGAGCACTGGATGCTCAAGGTAGGCCAGCGCCTCTTCTGCCGAAGAGATAGCGTACTTCTGCGCCATAGGACTGCTGCCGAGTCCACGGATTTGCGGAAAGACGAACCACATCCAGTGAGTCGTCTTCTCGCCCTCTCGTAGCTCCTCACAAACTCGATCGAAGACGGGCTCCTGTGCGGTGACGAAGCGTTGGAGATTGAAGCGATCGGAGGTTGTGGTCATGTACTAAAGCTCCCTTTGCTTGCGACACATCCGAGAAGCCGCCCGAGCGTTCTCAGGTTGAGAACGATAGCGCGGCATGGATCGACTCTTCTTCCATTCTGGCCTGCCGACGCTTTGGTCGGCTTCCTTGCCAATGGCTTCCCTGCCAGCGGCTTACCTGCGCGCGAGCGCTTGCCTCTTATTCGCTCCGCTCCGACTCCTTCATCAACTCCTGCAGATACTGCTTCCACACAGCCGCCATCGTGTGCGTTCCGTGGCCGCGAGTGTCCTTGCTTCGAGGAATGACAACGGCCTTTCCGTGCTGCACTCGCTTGATTTCGCGCTCGAGGATGCCGAGCTCGGGCGGGTTGATGAGATCGTCCTGAGAGTTCACTGCGTAGAGTGGTGCACGAATCTTCTCGAGACCCGGATTCGGGTCGTAATCCCACGAAGCGCTGATTTGATATAGCGTGTCATTCGCATCGTTCTCGCGCATCGCCTTCGTCACTGTTTCCTCCAACACCTCGTCGGATTTCTTCAGCGAAGGCATTTGTTCTTTTCGCAAAATCGGATTGCTGCCCATGAAGAAATAGATCTCTTGCGCCGTACGCAGGCTCGGTGGCTGTACAGTGTAGTTGCCGCCATTCCACGCTGGGTCATTGCGAATCGCATCGATGACCGTCTTCCGCCACACACGATTGCGACCC
>DASTSB010000338.1:0-9558 GCA_035760885.1 Steroidobacteraceae bacterium
GCGATGCGAATTTTCGATCCGAGCGAACAGGCCAGGCTCGACACGGATTGCCGCGGTTACATCCTGTATCTGGAGAACGTCGGCATTTTGAGCACAGATCAGCGCGAGCTGGTCATCGACCGGCTGCTTGCTCTGGATGCGCGCCAGATCGATATCGAGCAGGTGAAATGGGTGGTGCTTATGGTCTTGTTCAGTCAACCGGGACAAGAAAGCGCCTATTTGCGAATGGAAGATTTGGTGTTCGACGACAGACTTGATGCGCTTCACTGAACCCAATATTGCAAAGTGTGATTTTTAGTACCGCGGTTGCTCGCGGTTTCTTTTTTTATGGAGCAGAAGAATCTCGTCATCGTGGAATCGCCTGCAAAGGCGAAAACCATCAAGAAGTATCTCGGAAAGAATTTCGAGGTACTCGCTTCGTATGGTCACGTGCGCGATCTGGTGCCGAAGGAAGGCGCCGTCGATCCAAAGCACAAGTTCGCGATGCGTTACCAGATTCTGGATAAGAACGAGAAACACGTTCAAGCGATCGCACGCGCACTGAAAAAGTCCGATGCGCTGTATCTCGCGACCGACCCTGATCGCGAAGGCGAAGCGATCTCCTGGCATTTGACGGAGCTACTCAAAGAGCAGGGCATCCTCGACGGCAAAGACGTGCATCGCGTCGTGTTCTACGAGATCACGCGCAATGCCATTCGCGAAGCCATCCAACAGCCGCGCGACATCTCGACGGATCTCGTCAATGCACAACAAGCGCGTCGCGCCTTGGACTACTTGGTCGGCTTCAACCTGTCGCCCCTGCTGTGGAAGAAGGCGGGTCTGCCGGGTGCGTCGGCGGGTCGAGTTCAGAGCCCAGCATTGCGACTGATCTGCGAACGCGAAGAAGAAATTGCGCGCTTCGTGCCGCGCGAATACTGGACCATCGACGCCGACACGGAGAAAGAGAAGCAACCCGTCCCGGCGCGATTGATCGAATATCGCGGCGAGAAGGTCGAGCAGTTCACGGTTACGACCGAAGCACAGGCAAACGACGTTCGTTCGGGCATCGAGAACGCCGCAAAGGGCGAACTCACCGTCGCATCGATCGATCGCAAGCAACGCAAGCGCAATCCAGCACCGCCCTTCACGACATCCACGTTGCAGCAGGAAGCAGCACGCAAGCTCGGTTTCGGCGCGCAACGCACGATGCGGCTCGCGCAACAGCTATATGAGGGCGTGGATTTCGGCGAAGGCGCAGTCGGCTTGATCACGTACATGCGTACGGACTCGTTGAACCTTGCGGCCGAAGCAGTACAAGAGATCCGCCAAGTGATTCAGAACTTGTACGGCGCGGACTCGCTGCCGTCAGAGGCGCGCACGTACAAGACAAAATCGAAGAACGCACAAGAAGCGCACGAAGCGATCAGGCCGACCTCAGCGGCGATCACACCCGATCGGCTGGAGGGAAAGATCGATGCGGATCAGTTCAGGCTCTACAGCTTGATTTGGAAACGCGCGGTCGCAAGCCAAATGGAACCGGCCGTGTACGACACAGTGGCTGTGGACATGGTGCCCGGCAAGACCGCGAAGAAAGAAGGGGCGACCGCCGTCCTACGAGCGAATGGGTCGACGTTGGTGAAGCCCGGCTACATCGCTGTATATAAAGAAGGCAGCGATGACGCGCCTGAGGACGACAACGATCGCATCCTGCCGCCGATGGAAATTGGCGATGCGCTCAAGCTGCTGGCGATCCGTCCTGAACAGCATTTCACCGAACCGCCGCCGCGCTATTCCGAAGCAAGCCTCGTGAAAGCGCTAGAAGAACATGGCATCGGCCGTCCTTCGACCTACGCGAGCATCATTCAAACGTTGATCGGCAAGAAGTATGCAGAGCTGATTAACCGACGCTTCGTGCCGAGCGATTTGGGCAAGATCGTCAACCGCTTTCTGACGCGCAATTTCGAGCACTACGTCGACTACGGCTTCACCGCCAAGATGGAAGACGACCTCGACGAGATTGCGGATGGCAAAGAACAGTGGGTGCCGGTCCTCGATCGATTCTGGAAAGAGTTCAAGCAGCAAGTCGATGTCGTAGACAAATCGGTCACGCGTGAAGACGTGTCCGAAGCTCGCGAACTGGGCACCGATCCGGCCACGGGCAAACCCATTTCCGTTCGTTACGGCAAATATGGTCCGTTCGTTCAGCTGGGCACGAAGGACGATGAGGAAAAGCCGAAATTCGCCAGCTTGCGCCCGCATCAGCGCATGGATTCGTTGACGCTCCCTGAAGCGCTCGAGCTGTTCAAGTTGCCGAAGACGGTCGGCACGATGCCGGATGGGCAACCGGTGAAAGTCGCGATCGGACGTTTCGGTCCGTACATTCAATACGCTGCGAAGAAATTCGTTTCCATCAAGGACGACGATCCGTACACGATCGAGCTGCCTCGCGCGCTCGAGTTGATCAAAGCGAAAGAAGAACTCGACGCGAATCGGATCATTCTCGACTTCCCGGACGCGGGGATTCAGGTTTTGAATGGCCGCTACGGTCCTTACATCACCGACCGCGTGAAAAACGCGAAGATTCCGAAAGATCGCGATCCGAAAACTCTGACGCTCGATGAGTGCAAAGAGTTGATCGCCGTCGCACCCGAACGCGGTAAGGGCCGTTTCGGACGCTTCGCGAAAAAGACAGCAACCGCCGCGCCAGCAGCGACGGGAGAAACACCGGTGAAGGCGGCGGCGAAGACCAAACAGGCCGCGCCTGCGAAGGCCACAGCCAAGTCACCCGCAAAGACAGCCGCGAAAAGCGCAGCGAAGAAGAAGGCACCCGCTAAGAAGGCTGCCGCCCGCTAATGCATGTGTGCCGAGCGCGTTGATATCGACGCAGTGCAGAGCTACTTGAGAGCTCTGCAGGATCGCATCTGCGCCGCATTAGAAGCAGTCGACGGCGCGGAAAAATTTCAAGCCGATCGCTGGACTCGCAGCGAGGGTGGCGGCGGCGAAAGCCGCGTCCTGCGCAACGGTGCTGTGTTCGAGCAAGCCGGTGTCAACTTCTCGCACGTCCAAGGCACGAGTCTCCCTGCAAGCGCGACGGCGCATCGCCCGGAACTCGCGAACACACCATGGATCGCGATGGGCGTGTCGCTCGTCATTCATCCTGTGAATCCTTACGTGCCCACCACGCACGCAAACGTTCGCTTCTTTTCCACACGGAAAGCGGAGTCGAACGTGTGGTGGTTTGGCGGCGGATTCGATCTCACCCCTTACTATCCGTTCGACGAAGATGTTTTGCACTGGCATCGAACCGCGCAGACGGCCTGCGAACCCTTCGGTGCCGATGTCTATGCGAAGCACAAAGACTGGTGCGATCGATATTTCTTCTTGAAACATCGGCAGGAGACCCGCGGTGTCGGCGGACTCTTCTTCGATGACTTGCACGAATGGGGCTTCGAGCAGTGTTTCGCCTATCAACGCAGCATCGGCGATCACTTCTTGAATGCATATTTGCCGATTGTCGAACGCCGCAAGCACACTGAGTACGGCGAGCGCGAACGCCAGTTCCAACTCTATCGCCGCGGACGCTATGTCGAATTCAATCTTGTTTACGATCGCGGCACGCTGTTCGGACTGCAGTCGGGAGGTCGTACCGAATCGATTCTGATGTCGCTCCCACCCTTGGTGCGATGGGAATACAACTGGCAGCCGGAACCCGGAACGCCAGAGGCGCGACTGTATGCGGATTTTTTGAGGCCGCGGGATTGGTTACGGGAACTGAGCGGTTAGCGGTTAGCGGTTAGGCCGCTCTCGGCCGTTCCCCGCTCAGTTTTCTGCTATCCCCTATCCGCTAGTCACCAGTCACTTCTCCGATGAACTACCGCCACATCTTTCACGCCGGCAACTTCGCAGACGTGCACAAACACGTGATCTTGCTCGCGCTGATCGATCGACTCACACGTAAGCCCAAACCCCTGCTCCTATTGGACACGCACGCGGGTCGCGGCATGTATGACCTGCGGTCCCCGGAGGCAACTCGCGGCGATGAAGCGGGAGGCGGCGTGCGTCGAGTCGTCGACGCCAGTACGGTTTCAAACCCCGACGTGAAGCGCTTTGTCGATCTGCTCGCGCCTGCACTTCTGCAACAGCAATACCCGGGCTCGCCATTGCTCGCAGCGCATACATTGCGCGCGGACGATCGATTGATCTGTGTCGAATCGCAGTTAGAGGAAGCACATGAGTTGCAGAACAGTCTGCGCGAGCGGCGGAATACAACGGTGATTCACGGCGACGGTTACGCTGCATTGAAAACCTATCTACCGCCAAAGGAAGCTCGTGGGTTGGTGTTGATCGATCCGCCCTACGAGTCTGATCGAGAATTCAATGCAATCACGCGCGCGCTGCTCGCCGCAACCAAGAGATGGGCGACAGGTGTGTACGCGATGTGGTATCCGATCAAAGCGAGCGGCGAATCGCGGCGCTTCAAAGAAGAGCTGCGTGGCTCTGGAATCAAGAAAATTCTGCAACTCGAACTGTTCGTGCATCCGAGCGATTCGCGGGTCGGATTGAATGGGTCGGGAATGCTGATCGTGAACGCGCCGTGGAAACTGGATGAGGACATGCGCGCCGCGCAAGCGGAGCTGTATGGTCTGCTGGCAGATAGAACTGCGGATGAGCCTGTTGCTGAGTGGTTGGTGGGGGAGTAAGTCACGAGTGACCGGTGATGAGTGATGAGCAAGAGCGTCACGGGTCACGGGTCACGGGTCACGGGTCAGAAGGTCGAGCGCATGAGCGCTGGCGTCTAGTCTTCACAACTCCGTCGCTCCGGCGCGGGCCGGGGCCGATCTTTTCCGGATGGATACCGCCTACGCGGCTACGACCGAATCTTGGAGATCTTTTGATGTGATCTGTCCGGTTGTGAACTGATGCCTGAGTTCGCACTGCGAGGTTCAGTTCAAGATCCGGCGCGTTGAAGGTCACTCTTTGTGCGCTTTGCGTTGCGTCCGTCTCCTATTCCGACCCGTCACGCCCGCCGCGCTAACGCGCGACACTCCTTCCACCTGAAACAACTCGTCAAATGATCGTTCACCATGCCGGTCGCCTGCATGTGTGCGTAGATGATCGTGCTGCCGACGAATTTGAAGCCTCGCTTCTTCAGATCCTTGCTGATGGCGTCCGACTCTGGGCTCGTCGCCGGAACGCATTTGTTCTCGTCGAAGCGATTCTGGATCGGCTTACCACCGACGAAGCTCCATAAGTGATCGGCGAAGCTGCCGTGCTTCTCGAGAAATTCGACAAACAGCCGAGCATTCGTAACCGTGCCTTCGATCTTCAACTTGTTGCGGACAATGCCGGCGTCGTTCATTAGCCGAGTGATATCGCGCTTGCCGAAACGAGCGATCTTTTGAGCATCGAAGTTGGCGAAGGCAGCGCGATAGCCTTCCCGCTTGTTCAGAATCGTCGACCACGACAAACCCGCCTGGGCACCTTCAAGCACTAAGAATTCGAATTGAGTCTCGTCATCCCATACCGGAACGCCCCATTCCTCGTCGTGATACTTAAGGTAGAGCTCATTGCCCTTAAGCGGCCAAGTACATCGTTTTCGGACTTTGTCGGACGCGGTCATCGGTTGTGCTCGGGATGCGAAGTTATCAATTAAGCCATTCCCTCCGCCGTTCACGCGCGCAGCGATTTCACTTGCTCACTGCATCACCACCGCAAACGGGGTAGGCGCTTACGCGCCTCAGGAGTACGATGCCACGCCATCTTGCAAGCTTTTGTCGTGTTTCAGAAATTGAATCATGTCGTATCGCGAATCCGGTGAGTTTCCTGGGACCCGTCTACGTCGCATGCGTCGCGATGACTTCTCGCGTCGTCTGATGCGTGAGCACACGCTGAGTCCCGACAATCTGATTTATCCGATGTTCGTCATCGAAGGACAACGCAAGCGCGAAGCCGTTGCGAGCATGCCTGGCATCGAGCGCGTTAGCATCGACGAACTCGTACGCGAAGCCGAACAGTGCGCCGAACTCGGGATTCCGGCCATTGCCCTGTTCCCGGTGACCGCGTCGAATGCGAAGAGTGAAGATGGCCGCGAAGCTTGGAATGCCGAAGGTCTCGCGCAACGAGCTGTGCGAGCGCTGAAGAAATCGGTACCCAATCTCGGCGTGATCACCGATGTCGCACTCGATCCGTTCACAACGCATGGGCAAGACGGAATCATCGACGCAAGCGGCTATGTGGTGAACGATGCCACCGTCGAGGCGTTAGTTAAGCAAGCGCTGTCGCATGCAGAAGCAGGGGCGGACGTGGTCGCACCAAGCGACATGATGGATGGCCGCATTGGCGCGGTTCGCGAGGCCCTGGAAGTTTCGGGCCATAGCAATACACGCATCTTGGCGTACTCAGCAAAGTACGCCTCGAGCTTCTACGGCCCATTCCGCGACGCGGTCGGCTCAGCAGCGAGTCTCGGCAAGGGCAACAAGTATTCGTATCAAATGGACCCCGCCAACTCGGATGAGGCGCTGCGCGAAGTGGCCCTCGATTTAAAGGAAGGCGCGGACATGATCATGATCAAGCCCGGCCTGCCGTATCTCGATATCGTGCGCCGCGTGAAGGACACATTCGGTGCGCCCACGTTCGTGTACCAAGTGAGCGGCGAGTACGCGATGTTGACCGCAGCGATTCAGAACGGCTGGCTCGATGAGCGAGCGGTGGTACTGGAAACGTTGCTCTCCATCCGCCGCGCGGGCGCGGACGGGATCCTGACCTATCACGCCAAGAAAGCCGCTAGCTGGTTGAAAGGCTGACGCGGCCTACTCAGCCTCCTCATCCATTTCCTGATGCGAATCACGGAAAATTCCCCGTGATTCGCGCATCAATAACGCATGACAACCCAAGCTCCTCCCGATCGCTATGCGGTCGTCGGCTTTCCAGTGAGTCACAGCTGGTCGCCTTTTATTCACGGCATGTTTGCCAAGCAGACGGATCAGAACCTGACCTATTCACGCATGGAGATCGCACCGGAGAACTTCGCTGCCGAGGTTGCGTCGTTTTTCGAATCGGGCGGCAAAGGGCTGAATGTCACAGTTCCTCATAAACAAGCAGCGTGCTTCGCGGCACGCTTCAGAACGCCACGCGCGGAAATTGCTGGCGCAGTGAACACCCTCGCGAAGCAAGCCGACGGTATTCTCGGCGACAACACGGATGGCGCTGGACTGGTGACCGATCTGACTCGCAACTTAGGTCTGGATCTACAAGGCACTCGCATTCTGCTCTTGGGTGCCGGTGGCGCAGCGCGCGGAGTGTTGGGTCCGTTGTTGGGTGCAGCGCCCGAATATTTCGAGATCGCCAATCGCGATGCAAACAAAGCGATCGAACTGGCGAAAGA
Organism: Steroidobacteraceae bacterium; assembly: GCA_035760885.1. Taxonomy (GTDB): domain Bacteria; phylum Pseudomonadota; class Gammaproteobacteria; order Steroidobacterales; family Steroidobacteraceae; genus Steroidobacter. The sequence continues at coordinate 7,364 of DASTSB010000338.1, forward strand.
GTTCAAGAATTTGGGCGAGCTACGCGGCTGCGGGTTCGATGCGATCTCGAGCGAAGGAACGTTCGATCTCATTCTCAATGCCACGTCCGCAAGTTTGCAGGATACGATCCCGCCGATTCCGCCGTCGGTCATCGGCCCGACGACGCTGTGCTACGACATGGCGTACGGCAAAGGCGACACCGCATTCACTCGTTGGGCGAAGAATGCTGGCGCAGGTCGCGCGGAGACCGGCTGGGGCATGCTGGTCGAACAAGCGGCCGAATCGTTCTTCTTATGGCGCGGAGTCCGCCCGGATACGAAACCCGTGCTGGAGGCTGTCAAGAGGGAGAAATAGGATCGGCCACGCAAAGAACACATAGACAGTAAGCGAGAGAGCGAGCGCTGCTCGCGTTGGAACTCCGCGTGAAAGCAGAAGAAGAAGAATTAGCCGCAGAGAACGCAAAAAAGAGGTGATGAAGTGAAAGCGCGCGTGAAGCGCTCCAGATCCTGCCCTCACACATCCTGTTCATCTTGTTAATCCTGTCTAGAAATTCTTCTCTCTCCATCCTCAGTCAGAAGCAAAGACTTGGACAGGATGAACGGGATTGACAGGATGGTCGAGCTCGAGTTCCGCGATATCAGCTCACTTGCCGGTCAGTGAATCGCGATTCACGTTGAACGCACTTTTACCCCATCACTTCATCAGTTCTTTTTTGCGTTCTCTGTGGCCAAATTCTCTTTCTTCTTCTCAGACCGCAGTACTTTTTGCGCGCTTTGTGTTGCGTCCGGCTCTGGCAACGACCACGTGACACGCGCCGAGAATTCGCGAGATGAGCTCCGCCGTTCACGCGCTCCGCGCCTTCACTTCATCACCCCATCACCTCATCTCTCCCAAATAATCATCTTTGAGCTTCACATAGTGATGAGCTGAGTAGGAAAGGAATTCAATTTCCTCTGCACGCAGATCGCGAGCGCGGCGCGCTGGACTTCCGACATACAAGCCGCGAGATTCCAGACGTTTGCCGGGAGCGATCACGCTGCCCGCGCCGACGATGACTTGATCTTCGATGATCGCATCGTCGAGTACGACTGAGCCCATCCCGATCAGACATGAATTCCCGACGGTGCACGCGTGAAGCACCACGCGATGCCCGACCGTGACATCCGAACCGATGATCAACGCGCGTCCGCCTGGCGTGAACGGACCATCGTGCGTCACATGCATGACGCTGCCGTCCTGGATGTTCGTGCGTGCGCCAATCTCGATCGAAAACACATCGCCTCTGACGACCGCAGTGGGCCAAACAGATACATCATCCGCGAGCGTCGCGCGCCCAATGACCACGGCAGACGGTGCAACGTAAACCCGCTGACCCAAGACAGGCGTGTACTCGAGATAGCTTTCGATGCTCATAGCAACTTTCCGTTGAAATACTGCGCAGCGTGGCGAACCGCGCAACGGTGTGTCAAGAACGCACGCAAGCCTCTCGATTTGCGATCGTCGTCTTGAACTAGAATTCGCCGGACGCATCCTTAGCTTTTCCGCACAGCACGAGCACTTCCTACATGAGCACTGCCTGGTCCCAAAATGAGCTGCCCACCTTTTCCGCTGTTAAGCCGACTGAAGTAGAGCCGGCAATCCGAACTTTGCTCGACTCACACCGCCAGCGGTTGAACGCGTTGCTGGCGTCGGGCGCGAACACGTGGGACTCGTTGGTCGTGCCGCTCGAGGAGATGCAGCACGAGCTGTCGCGGACGTGGTCACCGATCGGTCACATGAACGCGGTCGTGAATTCCGACGAACTGCGCGCTGCATACAACGCATGCTTGCCTTTGTTAACCGCGTGGCACACCGACCTGGGACAGAACGAACAGCTCTACCGAGCGTACGAACACGTATTGAGCCATGAAGGCTCGAAGCTCAGTGCCGGCCAGCGCAAATTGCTCGAAAACGCCTTGCGCGATTTCCGGCTTGCGGGTGTCGCGCTGCCCGCCCAGAGCAAACAACACTTCAAAGGACTGATGGAGCAGCTTGCCACGCTGCAATCCAAGTTCGACGAGCACGTGTTGGATGCAACGAACGCGTGGTCACGCCATGTGACGACGCAGTCCGAACTGGCCGGCTTGCCGCCTCCGATCGTCGATCGCGGTCGCGCCGCGGCTCAGTCCCGTGAGTTGGACGGTTGGTACTTCACGCTCGATGCACCGAACTACCA
>DASTSB010000339.1:0-8053 GCA_035760885.1 Steroidobacteraceae bacterium
GTCAATCCTGTTCATCCTGTCCAAACTCTTTATCGCTGCTCGGGATACAGACACAATGACCGTACGCCTTCAGGCGGGAACGCTTCGAACGTCTGTTAAGACTTAGCTTCTTAGGAAAGTGCATGAAATCAGCTCTCTCGCTCGTCACCACGATTCTCCTCCCCGTCGCACTGATGGGTGGAGCGCCAATTGCGAATGCCGCTGCTTCGTGCGCGGCCCTGACGAAGTTCACGATGCCCGAGCACCGCGTGACAATTGCGAAAGCGCAGGAAGTCGCCGCGAGTGCGCCCGGAGTTTCGCCCGCGGTGCCTGCCCATTGTCGAGTTGATGGCGTGATCGACCAGCGCACCGGCCGCGACGGCAAGCCTTACGGCATCGGCTTTGCCGTGAACCTCCCGGCGAAATGGAATGGACGTTTTCTGTTTCAGGGCGGCGGCGGTCTGAACGGAAGTGTGCAGCCACCAGTTGGCGGTGCGTATGCAGGCGCACAGTCTGCACTCGCTCGCGGGTTCGCGGTGGCGAGCACGGATTCCGGACACCAGAGCACTGGATTCGACGGCAGCTTCTTTCGCGATCAAAAGGCCGCTTTGGATTTCCTGTATGGCGGTGTGTCTGAAGTCACCGTCGTCGCTAAGGCGATCATCGCGAGTCATTACGGCAAGCGGCAGGATCACGCATATTTTGTCGGCTGCTCCACCGGCGGACGCGAAGCGATGATGATGTCGCAGCGATTCCCGAATTATTTCGACGGCATCGTGGCCGTAGCGCCGGCAGCACGCACCAACTTCTCGAACCTTGGACTCAGGTACGCCACTTCGATATTGAATTCCATTGCGCCGCGTGATGCACAGGGCAATCCGCAGACGCGCGCTGCGTTCAGCGATACCGATCGACACGTGTTGATCGAGGGCGTACTCGGAGCGTGCGATGCGACCGATGGAAACAAGGATGGATTCATCTTCGCGCCGCAGAACTGCAAGTTCGATCCGGGAACGCTCGCGTGTAGCGGCGACAAGAAGGAGGGCTGCCTCTCAACGTCACAAGTGAATGCGATCCGCGCCGTCATGCAGGGTCCCAGAACCGCGTCGGGCCGACAGGTTTATCCGGGCTACTTCTATGACACCGGCATCGCAAATACGGAAGGTCTGCCCGGCGTGCTTGCCGGACCGATGATTCCAGAAGGGAAACCGGTGGGCACGAGCTTCGATGTCGACGCGGCAGCGGCCGAAGCAATGGACGCACGGGCAATGGTCGGCGACACCAACGCATGGACTAACTTGAGTACGTTCCGCGGTCATGGCGGCAAACTGATTTTTGCACACGGACTCAGCGATCCGTGGTTCTCGGCAAAAGAGACCGTGAGGTACTACGAACAACTCGGCAAAGACAACGACGGAGCCCCACTGACCGATTGGAGTCGCTTGTTCTTGGTGCCCGGCATGGGCCATTGCGCCGGCGGCGCGCGCACGCTCGATCAGTTCGACTTGCTGACTGCCGTGGTCGATTGGGTCGAATCGGGCCGTGCACCCGAACGCGTGATCGCCACTGGAAAATCAGCGCCTGGGGAAAGCCGTCCGTTGTGCCCGTTTCCGAAGCATGCTCAATACAACGGGTCGGGCGATTCGCATGATGCGGCGAATTACGGCTGCAGAGATTGAGATCGATAGACGGGGACATTCACCGCGCGAAGCGTACTCATCGACCGTTCCACATCGAACGAATGCAACCGACGACCACGGCTCTATTCGATGTCTAATCCCTTAACGAACCTCTCGATCGCAGCGAGCACTTCCTGCTGATTGGATTGGATCACATAGTGAGCAGCATTCGCGATCTCCAGCACTTCACCGTGTGCGACGCGCTGCTTGAAGAGTTCGATATTCCTGTGCTTCTCAGTGTCGGCGGTGCGATCGATCTCTGCAAGATGCATGAGCAATTGTTTGTCGTTTGCGTCATACCAGAGTGGCAATGGCCGGTTGGGATCCGCGAATGCGTAAATCGCCAGCGCAGGAACCTTGAGCGCGCCATAGTTTGGCGGCCGAATCGCTGCGGTGATCGCTTGCTGCGTACGTGAATCGATGGTGGGTACGCCAGCAAGATAGGGATTGTTCACCTGGAGCAGTGCGATCAACTCGCCTTCCGGATAACGCATGTGGCCGCGCGCTTCCATCAACGTCGACAGCGTGCCGTAGTCGCGCAGCAACGCAGGCGGAATGGGAGGTTCGGGCGGCAAACTGCGGTTGAGCTCCCGCAGGCGATCCGCTGCTGGGGAGTGACTGATCGAATGATCGTACGCAGCATCCAAATACACGAGCCCCGCAATGCGATTCGGATGCCGCCCTCCCAACCACGTGAGTTCGTCGCCGGCAATGGACGATCCGACCAGCACTACCTTATGCAAACGCATGTCATCCATCACCTCCAAGACATCCTGTGCTAGACGAGAGGTGTCGAAACCAAAATCGGGCTTACTGGAATAGCCCGCGCCGCGGCGTGTGATCGCAAGCACCCGATGTCTTTCTGCGAGTAGCGGCGCAATGTCATCGTAGCTGTGCGCCGTCGCGCCAAGGCCAGGTAACAACACAATCGGCGCGCCTGTGCCGCCAAAGTCCAAGACTTCGAGCTGCACACCTTCATCGACGGTGACCGAGTACGTTTCATGCGGGGCGACATCACGCCACACTGATTTTTGGAAGTGTGGATTTGCTGCAGATGGCAAGGGACAGGTATCGAAACCGGCCCCCAGAATCCCGGGCAACCCTAATGATTTCTTGAGGTATCCCGCCACTTCCCACACGGTGAGAGTGATGGTCTCGTGAGGAGCGAGCCGAGGTGAACCGAGAGCTAACTTCACGCGCTGGCTGTATGCCCAATGCGTCCACGCGGGCGAAAATTCGGCAGCGCTGAAGACGCGGCTCGCTGGAATCCCGTTGAGTTCAGCGCTGATCTGCGCCGGATGATCGGCTGCGCTGAAACAGTCGATCTCGATGTGGTCGCCCGCAGCGCTCAGGAGGGCACTGCAGAACCCGAGGTCCGGCATCGCGTGTCGCTTACCGTCCGTGGGCAGTTTGTAGCTGCGAGGCTTGAGGAGCGTCAAAGAGTAGTTGAGACGTAGAGACGTGTTTTGCGTTTCAAGCTTATGTACAGCCTGAGCCGGCAGCACCCAAGCGTGCGACAAGGTCGTACCGCCTCCGTTGTCAGTGATGTACACCGCTGGCCGCAGCGAATACTGGCGTGCGCTGTTCGCATAGTAGTCGGCTTCCACATAGTTGAGCTTCACGCGCCAATTCAGAGGAAGGCGGCGCGGCTCAATGTTGGTGATGAACGCGACCGCGTCGGAACCCGAGTCACGGAAGCTCTCATCTGACCATAGTCGCAGTTCGCTGGATTGAAGCGCTGCGGTGAACGCACTGTTCGATGCTAATTCACTAACACGTGAGGCAGGAAAGCAAAGGCGCGTAGTGCGCAAAGCAATGGGTTCCGTGATGCCCACGTCCACCACATTCGCGTGTCGCAATGTAGCTGCTTGCAGTGCGAAGACCGATCTCCACGGCAGCACCCACATCGGTAGCAAGACGAAGAGCAAAGTGACAGCGGCTGTTAACACGAGAGTCACGCGTGCAGCCCAGATGCTTCGCCGTGAATACACCAGCCAAAAGCCGAACGCTGCCAAGACGATCGACGCCAATTTCGCTGGCGCCGTCCCAAGCCACTCCATACCAGCGTTGATCAACGCTTCGCCGATACCCACATCCAAAGGACCTGGCGCATGCGTCAGTGGCGTGGGAATCACGAAGATGCATACCAAGATTGCAATCAACACGCCGATGCCCTGCACCACCGTACGAGTGACAACCGCCGCAAGAAACATCACTGGCAGAATGAGGAGGACATAGGGGTCTTGCAGCAACCCCGCATCTAGAATTGATTCCTTCAACGGGAATCCAAGAATGAGATCGGCAATAAACGTGGCAATCACGCCGGGCAAATAGATCGCAGCAAATATGAGAAGCAGCTTCGCCGTGAGCAAAGCATTCTTGGGCGCAGGCCGGCACAACCAATCGTCCACTAGGCTCACTGCCGAATCGAGCTGAAACACCGCGAAGATCAGCACCGCACAACTCAGGAACAGCAACGGCTGCCGGAATGAAGCCCACACCGAAAGCAGCTCGAGCCGCGTCAGGAAAACGTCGCCCGCAATAAGCAGCACCGTGAGAAGCACGATCGGATACAGGCTGCGCAGATCCTTCTTGAAGATCGCGAGCAGGATTTTGAAGTTCATAGCTTCAAATCTCGCTTGCGCTGCTGCATCAGCGCGTTCGCGATCGAGCGAAGTGGCATAGGCTCGCACTCGAGCTTCACCGCGCCGAAGTACTGGGTCAGCTGTCGATACAGGTCATGATCGTTGCGATATGTGCAGGTGACGAACCGGAGCCGATGCCCGGCGACTTCCGGCAACAGCCAATCATCGGGAACCGGTTCCGGCAAACTCTTCACCGCGGACAGTGTCACCGACACTTCTCGAAACCGTGCGCGGAGATCTTCGATCGATTCTTGCAGCAGCAATCGTCCGTTCTGCATGAAGGCGACGTGGGTGGTGAAACTCTCGATCTCAGCAAGCTCATGCGAGGAAATCAGAATCGTCGTGTCCGCTGCTTGCTGCAGCAGACCATTCACGACTTCATCGCGCACCAACGTATCGAGCCCGCTCAGGGGCTCATCGAGCACCAGCAACTTAGGACGGAATGCGAGCGCGCCCACGAGCAGCGCCTTCATGCGCATACCGTGCGAGAAATGCTTGAGCCTGCGATCGAGCGGTAATTCGAACTGCTGGAGTAATTCTTTTTCGAGTTCGCGATCCCAACTCCGATACAGGCTTCTCAAGTAGTCCAGATAATGCGCAAGCTTGAGACTTTCCGGGAGCCGCTGGCTTTCCGATACGAACCCGATGCCCTCAAAGTGGCTCGGCCCAAGCTGGTGAGAGGCGGTACCGAGCACAGTGATCTCACCGCCATCCGGACGCAGAATATTCATGAGCATGCGAATCGTCGTGCTCTTGCCTGCACCGTTCGGGCCGACCAGCGCGAACACCGCCCCTTCTGGCACACGCAGATTGAGATCCTCGACAGCCTCGTATCGGCCAAACCGCTTGGCGGCATGAATGGTCTCGATGATCATCAAGTGCTACTCGTTGCTGACCGACTTCAGCGCGCGCACATCCCGCCACGCTTCCTTCAACGCCTGCTGGACTTCCGCGAGACTCGCACCGACGCGCATGGCTTCGACGACGAGCTTTTCCACGTCATGTTCGAGCAACTGTTTGCGATCTCCCGAGCGCGCCTTTGGCGGCTCTGCCACTACCGTTCCGACGCCAGGTTTCGCGGTCAGCCACCGCTCTTGGATGAGGTATTGCACAACCTTGTGCGCTGTATTCGGATGGATCTTGAGATCCAACGCCAGAGCACGGACCGAAGGAAATGCATCACCGGTTTTCAATTCGCCACCTAGGATGGCCTTGATCGCCGCAAAGCACACTCGGTCGAATATCGAATCGCCAGGATTGAATTTGACTTTAAATGGAATCATGGGCGTCCTAGTGTCACACAAATAATGTGACACACATGGTTCCCCTCGTAAACTCTCCCACAAGGAAAAAGCAACGCTCAAGACAGAGGAAGCGTCAGGTGCCCCTCACCTTTGTCATGATGTTTGCCACGCTCATGCATTGGGTGCTCGCATCCACGCGGAATTGTCTCGATGCGATCAACCCCAACGCCCTCGTCAAATTCGTTCGTGCCGTGTGCCCAGGTCGAATTACGGACATTCACCGCTGCGGTTGAATGTCCCCTACGTGGTGATCGGCCTCGACGAGCGCCGCACCACGCGCTGGAAGAAGAGCGTATTCGGAACTTGAAGCACCCACGGCGACTCAGCGGGTTCGCTCTCAGTGAGCGTGGTGAAAATAAAGTTGATCGCCGTGACTTTGCCGCGTAGGCCCGGTTTATCTCCGGTCTCGAGCACTTCGATGTAATCGCCTAGCCGGAACGGTCGTGTGGCGAGCACGAGCACCGCGCAGAATATATTGCTGAGCACACTCCACGCAGCGAAGAATGCAATTGCCGCGACGGCGAGGAATCCCGTGACCGCCCCCCATAGTACGTGGGCCGATACGCCTAGCCGCTCGAGAATCAGCAGCAGCGCGACAACCGAAATAAAGGTTGAAACCAGCCGTCTCCCGCCTTCTGGAAATTGCGCCGGCAGTACCTTGCGCCGCGCAATGAGCCTAAACAGTTTGCGAGCGAGTCTGCGCAGTGCCCAGGCGATGCACAGGATCGCGACGATCTGGACTGCAATGCCGATTGCGGAGTCGTTCAGCCAAGGTGGAAGGTAAAGGGACATATGGATGTGAGCTGTCTCGATGGCTTTGGCACCGATCGAACTCTCCTGCTGGAGTGACCTGTGAATCACGTGCAACGTGATTCGAGGCACAGAAGTTCAACAAGGCGGTGCGCCACGGGACCCGGATAGGGTGAACAGGGTTGACGAGGTGATGATCCGAGATGTGAGTTCGGATCCTGTTCACTTGTTAACCTCGGGGTTCGGGGTTCGGGGTTGCGGAGAGGATGAAAGAAGATCGTGCGTGCTCGGCAGTAAGGTAAGCTGCCGCAAGATAAACGTTCCATGCTGCTGGGGCATTCGCGCGCAGTGCGTGCGTCGCCGGGGGATCGGCTATGAGAAGAACCTCGCTCGTGCTTGCGGTTTTAGTTGTCCTCGCGTTGTCGCCGCACTGTGTGATGGCATCGCAATCCACTCCGTCGGAGAATGTCGCGCTAGCGAAGCAACGGCTCATCGTCCTTTCCGATATCGAAGCCGATCCAGACGACACTGAATCGTTCGTGCGTCTGATGCTCTACTCCAACGAAATCGATCTGGAAGGTCTGATCGCCACGACTTCGGTTTGGCAGCAACACGTCGTGCACCCCGAATCGATTCGCGCAGTGATCAACGAGTATGGAAAGGTCAGAAGCAATCTGCTTTTGCATGCACCGGGCTACCCCACTGCTGAACATCTCGATTCGCTGGTTGTGCAAGGCCAACCTGACTATGGAATGTCGAGCGTAGGAGCAGGCAAGAACTCACGCGGGTCTGACTTGATCGTGAAAGCTTTGTCTTCTGCAGATCCGCGACCTCTTTGGATTTCGGTGTGGGGCGGTGCGAATACGCTTGCTCAGGCGCTCACCCAAATTCGGGACACGAACTCCGCAACCGATGCAGCGAAAATGATCGCTAAGTTGCGCGTTTACACGATCTCCGATCAGGACGACAGCGGCAGTTGGATTCGGCGCAACTTCCCGGATCTCTTTTATATCGTCAGCACTGGACGATACGCCGATGCGACATGGACAGCGATTCACGCAAAGATCGAAGGCATCGATAACACAACGGTCAGCAACGCCTGGCTCGCTGCAAACATCCAGCAAGGACACGGACCCTTGGGCGCGAAATATCCCGATGTCGCATGGGGCATGGAAGGCGACACACCATCCTTCCTTGGATTGATCCCGAATGGGTTGAACGTGCCCGACTCGCCGAACTTTGGCGGATGGGGCGGTCGCTACGAGTTCTATACACCCGTCGTTACTGGCGCCGGTACCGCGACAGTGGAAGGCGGAGTTCCAGTCGAAACCGAGACGCGACCGATCTGGACCAATGCGGTGGACAGCTTTACACCGTTTGTTGCGAACGATTACGGACGCGCGATCAAGCCAGGCGCAACGACCTTCAGAGATTTCCGCGTGACGTTATGGCGCTGGCGCGATGATCTTCAAAACGACTTTGCGGCGCGCATGAACTGGACAACGCTGCCGTATGCAAAGGCAAATCACCCGCCGGTGGTGAAACTTACGCAATCCGATCGGCTGACCGTTCGCTCCAACGAGACGTTCGAACTCAATGCTGCCGGCAGCAGCGATCCGGATGGCGATAGCTTGTCATTCCTGTGGTTCTCTTATGCCGAGGCCGGTAGTTGGAAGACGCCGATTCCTGTTTCCGG
>DASTSB010000340.1:0-4709 GCA_035760885.1 Steroidobacteraceae bacterium
CGCGTCCTCAACGGCGGCCCAGTCAAGTCCGATGACTTCACGCGGTGGCAGCGCATCCTGCATTTGCGAGGTTGGGGCGGGCCATCGTGGCCCAAGCAGTTCGGCGGCACCGGCTGGAGTCCCGTCGAGCAGCATATCTTCGACGAAGAGTGCGCCGCAGCCGGCACACCTCGAATCCTGCCGTTCGGACTGAAGATGGTGGGACCCGTCATCATGGCGTTCGGCACACCTGAGCAGCAGAGCCGTTTTCTGCCGCGGATTCTTTCGGCCGAGGATTGGTGGTGCCAAGGTTATTCCGAACCGGGCGCCGGCTCCGATCTCGCCTCGCTTAAGACACGCGCCGAGCGTCGCACCGATGCCAAAGGCGAACACTACATTGTCAACGGGCAAAAGACGTGGAACACGTTGGGCCAACACGCCAACTGGATCTTCTGCTTGGTTCGCACCGACCCCGCGGCTTCGAAGCCGCAGCAGGGGATTTCGTTTCTACTCATAGATATGAAGACGCCCGGCATCAGCGTCCGTCCAATCATCACCTTGGATGGCGGGCACGAAGTGAATGAGGTCTGGTTCGAAAACGTCAGGGTGCCCATCGAAAATTTGGTCGGGGAAGAAAACAAAGGTTGGACCTATGCCAAGTTTCTGCTCGGTCACGAGCGCACCAGTATCGCGGCCGTCGGCATTTCCAAGCGAGAGCTGCAGAGGCTGAAAGACGTTGCGCATCGCGAGATGAAGAATGGGCGACCGCTGATCGATGATGCGTACTTCGCTGCTCGGGTGGCGCAAGTGGAGATCGATCTGATGGCGCTCGAGATCACCCAGCTTCGAGCGCTCTCCGCGGAGACGCAACGCAAAGCACCCGGCCCCGAAGCGTCGGTCCTGAAAATCAAAGGTACCGAGATCCAGCAAGCCTTGAGCGAGTTGATGATGTATGCGGTAGGCAGTTACGCCCTGCCCTACACCCGCCTGACAACGGAGGAGGCTGACTTCGCCCATGTCGTCGGGCCGGAGTACTCACCCGCCTTGGCCGCGACGTACTGCAACATGCGCAAAGTATCGATTTACGGCGGCTCGAACGAGATTCAGCGCAACATCATTGCCCAGATGCTGTTGGGACTCTAACCATGGACTTTTCATTCAGCGACGAACAATTGCTCCTTGCAGAAACAGTGCAGCGTTTCGTGCGTGAGCAATACACGTTCGAAACTCGGCGCGACTTACTCCACGCGCATCGCGCGTCGAATGTTTGGGCCGAGTTGGCTGGCCTCGGGCTCACTGCAATCAACGTCCCTGAAGAACACGGCGGATTAGGCGGTACTGCCGTGGACACGATGCTCGTGATGAATGTCTTTGGTGAGGGACTGGTGCTCGAGCCATTTATCGAAGCCGCCGTGCTCACGCCCGCTCTTATTGCTCAGATGGGTGGGACTGCGACAGAGCTCCTGCCTGCAATCGCGACCGGCGAACGCATCGCGATTCTCGCCCACGAAGAACCCCAATCGCGCGGGACACTCTCAAGCGTTGCAGCGACAGCAACAGCTGCCCGTAGCGGCTTTGTCGTTAATGGACACAAGAGCGTCGTGGGTTTTGCAAACCGAGCGCACGACCTCATCGTGAGCGCACGGCTTGCCGGCGATGTGAACGACACGAACTCCATTGGAGTATTTCGTATCGATCCGCACGCCGCCGGCGTTCGCATGACCTCCTATCGCACCTTGGATGGCCACGAGGCAGCAGATATCGAGCTAACGGATGTCGCAGTGAGTGCGGAGAACTGCTTGAGCCAAGATGCATTCGCTGCGATCGACGCCGCCTACGACGTAGCCTTGAGCGCACTCTGTGCTGAAGCGGTGGGAATCATGAAGGCAGTCAACGCATCCACCCTCGAGTACTTGAAGAACCGCAAGCAGTTCGGTCAGGCGATCGGCCGCTTCCAGGTACTGCAGCATCGCATGGCGGATATGTACATCTATGCCGAACAGGCAACCTCGATGAGCTATCTCGCTGCGATCCGGTGCACCGATTCAAACCGCACCGAACGTCGCAGGGCACTCTCCGCTGCGAAGGTTCTGGTTGGACAAGCAGGAAGATTCATTGCCCAGCAATCCATCCAACTGCATGGAGGAATGGGCATGACGGACGAGATGCGCGTGAGCCACTACTTCAAACGACTCACCGCGATTGAATTCACGCTGGGCGATACGGATACGCATCTGCAGCGGTTCATTACCGCTAGATGACTCACGAAGAAATTAGTTTCACACGGAGGACACGGAGATCACGGAGAAAAGCACAGATGAACGATATGTGATAAGCAAAGGTCAAGGTGGGCCCCACTCAGACCGGCGAAACTCGAAGCACTTGATCCCATTTCAACGATTTAGCTTCGAATAATGTCATTTTTACCTCTTACCTCCGTGCTCTCCGTGTCCTCCGTGTGAACCTCTTCATTTGAAAAGGTACGACAGCGGCTGAGGCTTGCCCAAATGAAAGCCCTGCGCATAGTCCACGCCGATATCCAGCAGCGTGCTGCAGACACTTTGGTTTTCCACGCACTCGGCGACGGTATCGACGCCCATGCTGGTGGCTAGGTCCACGAGTGCTCGCACTTGGGATTGGTATTGCGCGCTCGTCGAGATGTTGCGAATGAGCGAGCCATCAATCTTGACGCAGCTCACCGGCCATTTGCGTACCGAGGCCAGCGTCCCGAGGCCGGCGCGGCAGTTGTCGAGAGCAATGCGGCTACCGACATCGCGCAATTTTGCTGCAAGCGTGTGCAATGCCTTCTCGTGATCGGTTGCATCCTTCTCGTTGACTTCGAAGACCAGGAGCCCCGCCGGAATCGCACTTTTACAGACCTCGGCGACCAAGAAATCGCTGAAGTGATCCGCAGCGAGCGACTGTGCGGCAATGTTCACGCAGAACTCCCAACAAGAAGTTCGTACGCTCAAGGCATGCTGCTTTAGTTTTTTCAGCAGCTCGCTCACCACCCAGCGATCAACGTCGGGCATGAGATACCCGGATCTTGCAGCGCCCATGAAGGACCGAGGCGTACGAACCTGATCGGCATCGGGCAATCGCAACAACACTTCGAAACGAGCGGGACGTTCGCTGTCTCGCAGCGGCTCAATCGATTGCACATACAAATCGAATGCACCATCGCGCAACGCCTCACGCACCCGAACATCCATCGAAACCGGTCCTACAGTGACGGCAGGCACGATGATCGCGGATGCGGGTTGAGTTTTGCTTGGCTCCGAGGCAGGAGGAGCCACATCTCGCGGCCGCGCCACTTTGACATTCGGCACTGGCGCGCTGACCTTGACGACATTCGCGACCGGCTTAGGCGGCGGAGGTGCCTTCGCTGCCAACAATTCAGTGAGCGCCTTCGGCGGCAATTGACGCGCGATCTCATCGACGATCGCAACGTCGTTCACCGAGAAATCCGGCTGTTTGCGTACGCGATAGAGCATCACGATGGCAGCGAGTTGCCCGGACGGCTCTCGCAATGGCACGCCTAAGAATTTATAACCGCCGAAGTGGGCCTGACTTTGCGCCGCCGTATTCACGATGAGCGGATCATTCTTGGCCGACATCCAGCGCACGATCTGCGCGCGCACATTGTCGATCGCCGTACTGATGGCGAAATCCGATTCATCCGGGCTCGCGCGATGACTGAGCGTGAACGGCTTGTTTGGCAGAATGATCGCGCCGAAGGCGGCGTCTAATGATTGAGTGGTCAGGGCGAGGGCCCGACGCAGCATCGCAGGCAACGGCGCTGCCTCGATCTTGGGGCTCGACGCGGGTTCTTGCGCACCTTTCGACGAAGAGATCGCCGATGCTGACGAGGCTGGAGGGTCCCAAGTGTGAGCAAGAACCTCGAGCACTGGTGCGAGCAGCTTCTCCACCGTCTCGGTGCGATATTTCGAGCTGGCCGGTAGATTGCGACAGACCATCCCGATCGCGCCCAACACCTCGCGCTTACGATCGCGAATCGGAAAAATAAAAACCGGCTCGTCCTGGTCCTCGGCGCTATAGGAGCTGGAATCGGGTTGGTCGTTGGAGGCGCGAATCGCTCGTGCCAGGATGATTTCTAAATGAAGGCGAAAATCGGGCTCTTCGACACCGTCGTTGATCCACAACGCGCGACCTTTCGCGTCATAGAAGCTGACACGATGTGCTGGCGGAACCAGCATGCGCACGATTTGCGCAAAGCTAGCGAATGGCATCGCGCCATTAGCTTGGGCCGCGGCTCGCTGTAGCACCGACGACATACGCACTTACCCTCCCCTGGCGCAATCATAGCGAGATCGTCGCTGCGCGCTACTTATTTTCCCCCGAGACCAGTGGGCTGAAAAAAATCTCGACAGCCGCTGCGTTAGCGCGCGGGCCCGAAGACGGTTCGTCCGCCAAATTCAGCCGATCGTTTGCGCTCATCCGCTACAAACTCCTCGAAGCTCGGTCCGCCTGTGAAGGATTCGATGGCGCGCGCATGCCGGTCTAGGCGCTTGATAGCCGCGAGACGCTCGTCGTTACCGAGTTTTGCGCGGTCAACGGCCGATTTCAGCACCCGGATCGTCTCGTCGAACACCTTGAGCGGCACCGGAAATGGATGGCCGTCCTTGCCGCCGTGAGCCATGGAAAAGCGTGCGGGATCCGAGAATCTTGCGGGCGCCCCGTGGACAACCTCAGCAACCAGCGCGAGCGCG
>DASTSB010000341.1:0-5290 GCA_035760885.1 Steroidobacteraceae bacterium
CGCAGTGAGGCCATCAAACGCGGTCAGGTGGTCACGGTGTGCAAATCGGCTGACGGATCGACCTGCCTCAAGGCAGGCGAATGGACCAGTGGATGGATCGTTTTCGTCAACACCGATCACGACGAATCGCCGGTGCGAGACGAGGATGAACCCGTCCTGCAGGTCTATGCGGGATGGCCGCGCGGCCAGATCACGTCGAATCGCCCGGCCTATTCCTTTCGGCCCTACGTCCAAGGCGTCGTGAACGGGACGATTGTGTTCTGCGATGCTCGCGGCAGCGCAGAGGCGCGAGCCATCATCATCAGTCACACAGGACGTCCGCGTGTCTCGCACCGAGACGCAAGCAATCGTCCTTTGCGCTGCGACCCCCAGGGATTCTGAGATAGGTTCTAGCTATGATTCGCGCCCGCAGTGCGCGAATCAGACCGGATGCCCCGCCCCACAGCCAAAATCCATCGACCGCTCGGATTCACGATCATCGAGATGATCGTGGCGTTGCTGGTCGTCGCGGCGGGCATCATCGGAGTGGCGGCACTTTATGCCGATCGAGTGCACGCCAATGCCGACGCCGAACTGCACGCGCGTGCTGTCAAATTGGCCGAAGAGATCGCCGCGCGAATCACCGCAAACACCGCGGGCCGCATCGGATATGTAGGGACAGTCGGCGTGATCTGCGACAAATCTGCCAAACCGAAGCTGGAGCAAGATGCCGCTGCCATCGAGGGCTCGTGCTGGCAAGACGAGGTGGAAACCGAATTGCCCAGTGGTTTGGGCTCCATCACACGCGATACGACGACGAATCCGATCGCCTACGTCGTTGCCGTGAGCTGGTCCGCTCCCGAAAGCGGAACGGCGAGTTACGTGCTAAGAGTGGTGCCGCCGAAGGAATCATGAATCGGCCCGCGCCGCGGCCCGCATCCAGATCAACCCCGAGCGGGCATCGCGACGCGCAGTTCTTTCGGCAAGCTAAACACGACGCTCTCAGGCTGACCGAGCACATTTTCAGGAGCCTGGCCGCCCCACTCGCGCAGCCGTCCCACGACGCGCTCCACCAGAACTTCAGGTGCCGAGGCACCCGCAGTCACTCCGACGGTTTGCTTGCCTTCGAACCACTCGCGTTGGAGATCTTCAGGTCCGTCGATCAGGTAGCCGGGAATACCGGCTTTTTCCGCAATCTCGCGCAGACGATTCGAGTTCGAACTCGTTGGCGAGCCGACGACCAGAATGATGTCGCAACGCTCTACCAATCGCTTTACAGCGTCTTGGCGATTCTGAGTTGCGTAACAAATGTCTTCTTTCCGCGGCGTCGCCAAGGTCGGGAAGCGTCGACGCAACGCATCGACCACGACCTGCGTATCATCGACAGACAACGTCGTCTGCGTAACGAACGCCAAGCGCTCGGGATCGCGAACGTCCAAGCGGTCCACATCTTCTGGCGTTTCGACGAGCAAAATCTTGCCGCCAAATGAATCATCGAATTGCCCCATCGTACCTTCGACCTCGGGATGCCCTTCGTGGCCGATCAGAATCACCTCGCGACCTTCCCGAGCGTATCGCAGCACTTCCATGTGAACTTTGGTGACGAGGGGGCAGGTCGCGTCGAAAACTTTGAGTTGACGCCGACGCGCTTCGTCCTGAACCGCACGCGAAACGCCGTGGGCGCTGAAGATCACCGTAGCGTCGTCGGGAACTTGATCCAGTTCATCTACGAACACAGCACCCAGGTTGCGCAGACGATCGACGACGTAACGGTTATGAACGACTTCATGCCGCACGTAAATCGGGGCGCCGAAGAGTTCTATTGCGCGTTCGACGATATCGATTGCGCGATCGACGCCGGCGCAGAAGCCACGCGGATTGGCGAGCAGAATCTTCATGCGGGCGTCTTCTTGTGTCCGCTCTCGCGAAACGCATCGAGCAACAAACAACCCGCACCGATCGAAATGCACGTATCGGCGATGTTGAACGCGGGGAAATACCAATCGCGCCAGTGGAAGTAGATGAAATCGACGACATAGCCGTGCCATACGCGATCGATCACGTTACCCAAAGCACCACCCAATACCAGCGCCAACCCCACCGCCAACAGCGTCTGCTCCGCTCGAATACGACGCATCCAAATCATCAAAGAGAGACTCACCACGATGGCAAGTGCGATGAAGAACCATCGCTGCCACCCGGCCGCTTGCGCCAGGATGCTGAATGCCGCTCCTTTATTTTCGAGATAGACGATTTGCAGAAACGGCAACAGCGAAATGGACGCCTGCATCTTCACCGAGCCAATTACCAATGCTTTGGTGGCTTGATCGAAGATTACGGCAAAGAACGACAGCCACAGCCAACTGCTCGCGCCGCGAGTCGGCGTGAACCACACCTTGCTGATCGAGTTCGTGTTCATGACATAGCTTCTCAGCAGTAACGCCTCGTTTCCCCTGGACCGGTCACGTTCGTCACACAACGTCCGCAAATCTCCGGGTGATCCGCATGATGACCAACATCCGGCTGTTTATGCCAGCAACGCACGCACTTAACGGCCTCGCTCGGACGCACCATGATCCAAGCTGCATTCTTCTCGCCCTCTTCCGCAGGCACCGCATCTGCGGGCCGGCCATCGGCTGCATGCACGCGAACGGCTGATGTAATGAATGCGAAGCGCAGTTCAGCGCCGAACGGCTGCAATTGCCTTAGCAACTCGGGCGCGCAGTACAAATCCACTTCCGCGTCGAGCGGCGCGCCGATGGCGCCGGCATTGCGGAGCTTCTCCAACTCGCGAGCGACCGCGCCGCGCAAGCCAAGGACCGCGTCCCACTGAATGCCGTCGTCCTTCGACTTCGGCAACTCGAACCAAGTATTGAAGAACACCGACTGCTCGCGCTGACCCGGCATGTATCGCCAAATCTCTTCCGCAGTAAAAGACAGAATCGGCGCCAGCCAGCGCGTCAGCGCCTCGACGATATAGAACATCGCGGTTTGCGCAGAGCGACGCGCCTGACTCTTGGCAGGCGTCGTGTAAAGACGATCCTTCAGGACATCGAGATAGAAGCCGCCCATGTCGACGCTGCAGAAGTTGTGGACCTTCTGATAGATGAGATGGAACTGATAGTTGCGATACGCATCGACGACTTCTCGCTGCACTGCTTCAGTACGGCGCAACGCCCAGCGATCGACCGCGACCAACTCGTCCACCGCAACGGTGTCCCGAGTTGGATCGAACCCATCCAGATTGCCAAGCAAGAATCGAGCGGTATTGCGAATGCGTCGGTACGATTCGGCCACACGCTTCAGAATCTCATCCGACAAGCTCATTTCGTTCGCGTAGTCGGTTGCCGCCACCCACAAGCGCAGCACGTCCGCGCCCAAAGTACCGACGACCTTTTGCGGCACGATCACGTTGCCTAGCGACTTGGACATCTTGCGGCCCTTGTCATCGATCGTGAACCCGTGAGTCAGCACAGCGCGATACGGCGCGCCATCATGCAGCGCGACCGATGTCAGTAACGAGCTATGGAACCAACCGCGATGTTGATCTGAACCTTCGAGATAGAGGTCCGCCGGCACAGTCATCTCTGGGCGCAACGCGGACAGACAGTGATGCATGACGCCGGAGTCGAACCAGACATCCATGATGTCGGTGACCTTTTCGTACTCGGGTGCTTCGGCGCCCAGGATGTCGACGGAATCGAGATCGAACCACGCATCGATGCCGTCGGTTTCCACACGATCTGCAACCTTCTCCAACAACTCAGCAGAGCGTGGATGTAAAGCGCCCGTACTCTTGTGCGTGAACAACGCGATCGGCACGCCCCAGGCGCGTTGGCGCGAGATACACCAATCCGGACGATCCGCGATCATGTTGCCGATGCGGCTTTCGCCCCATGCCGGCATCCACTTCACCTTTGCAATTTCTCGCAGCGCACCTTTGCGCAGTCCCGCCTGCTCCATGCTGATGAACCATTGCGCCGTCGCACGGAAGATCACCGGCGTCTTGTGCCGCCAGCAATGCGGATAGCTGTGCCGCAGCGATTCCTCTTTCAACAGCGCGCCGCGTTCCTTCAGGACTTCGATCACATGTTTGTTGGCATCGAATACTTTCTCGCCAGCAAAGAGCGGCGTGCCTGCAACGAAGCGGCCATCGCTGCCAACCGGGTTGTAAACCTCGAGCTTATATTTGAGACCGACCGCATAGTCTTCTTGACCATGACCCGGCGCGGTATGAACGGCGCCGGTACCTGCATCCAATGTAACGTGCTCGCCCAAGATCACGGGGACTGCACGCTCATAGAAAGGATGATTGAGTTGCAAGCCTTCTAATGCAGCGCCGGAAACCTCCGCGACTCGCTTCGCATCCGCAATGCCTGCGCGCGCCAGCACCGCATTCGCGAGTTCGTTTGCGAGCACGAGGTATTCGCTTCCCGTATCGAACAATCCGTACGCAATCTCAGCTCCCAACGTAACCGCTTGGTTTGCTGGCAGCGTCCATGGTGTCGTCGTCCAGATCACGATGCTTGCTGGTTTCGTCAGCGACGCGACGCCGAATCGTTTTGCAAGATCATTTGTATCCTTGACTGCGAAACGCACATCGATGGCGGGCGAAGTCTTGTCCTCGTACTCGACCTCCGCTTCCGCAAGCGCAGAACGACAGTCCAAGCACCAATGAACCGGCTTCAGACCTTTGTAAACGTGGCCGTTACGCAGGATCTGCGCGAACGCACGCAGTTGTTCCGCTTCGTAGCGCGGCAGCATCGTCAGGTACGGATGCTCCCAATCGCCCATCACGCCAAGACGTTTGAAGTCTTCGCGTTGACCGTTCACCTGCTCCTGCGCGTACTCGCGACATGCTTGGCGAAATGCCCTCGGTTCGAGCTTTTTGATTTCCTTGCCGCGCGTCTTTTCGATCTGATGTTCGATCGGCAGACCATGGCAATCCCATCCTGGAATAAACGGCGCATCGTAGCCGTCGAGCGTGCGCGACTTGACGACGATGTCCTTGAGAACTTTGTTGATTGCGTGGCCGAGGTGGATTGCGCCATTCGCATACGGCGGTCCATCAGGAAGAATGAACGTCGGACGCCCTTCCGCACGCTCGCGCAACTTCGGATAAATCTGCTGCTCGTGCCACCACTGCAGCAATTCAGGCTCGCGACGCGCTAGATCTGCCTTCATCGGGAAGCCAGTCTGCGGAAGATTGATGGTTTGTTTGTAGTCCATGAGAGAAGTGACTAGTGACGTGTGACTAGCGGATAGCCAGATGCAGAGAGCTCATCGCTCCGAAAACAAATCGTCTTGAGAT
>DASTSB010000342.1:0-7539 GCA_035760885.1 Steroidobacteraceae bacterium
GTCGTTTTCAAACCCAGCTTGCGCGCTGAGTAGGTGCTCAGCACATAACCTTGCAACACGCCATCGATCACTAATTCGCGATCGTTCGTTGCGACACCTTCACTGTCGAAGGGCGCGCTGCCGAGCGCTTTGCGAATGTGCGGGCGCTCCGAAATCTTCATCCAGGAGGGAAAGACCTTTTGACCGGCCGCATCGAGCAAGAATGAAGACCGCCGATATTGGCTGCCGCCGCGGATCGCGCCAAGGAAGTGGCCAACTAGGCCGCGCGCGAGTTCCGGCACGAACAGCACCGGTGCATTCGTCGTCGCCATCTTGCGCGCATTCAGCCTGCGCAATGCTCGTTGTGCAGCCTGCCTTCCAATGTTGTCTCCTGCTTCGAGCTCGCGCCAGTCGCGTACTGAGCTGTACCAGTAATCGCGTTGCATGTCTTCGTTCTGCTGTGCGATCACGACGCAGCTAAGGCTGTGGACGGTACTGGCGAATCCGCCGACGAACCCGAGTGAATTGCCGAACACGCGCAATCCGTAGTGAGTGGAAAGCGTCGCGCCTTCCGAATTGGTGATGCGCGGATCGAACCCGAGCGCCACTGCTTCGCATGCAATTGCCTGGTCGCGCGCAGTGTCCGGATCGATCGACCACGGATGACTCAGGTCGAGATCCGGAATGTTGCGAGCCAACTCGTCGGCATTCGGCAGGCCGGCACATTCATCTTCTGCAGTGAAGCCTGCAATGCTGAAGGCCTTCGCCACCGTGTCTCGAATGGCGTGGGCCGATAGGTCGCCGGTGCTCGCTGTGCCCTTGCGTTTGCCGCGATAGATCGTCACCCCCATTCCACGATCGCGCTGGTATTCGAGAGTCTCGACCTCGCCTAAGCGTGCGGTCACAGACAGGCCAGTGTCGACGCTCACCGCCGCTTCCGCTTCCGTTGCGCCCAGTGCCTTGGCTTCCTGCAAAGCCAGGGCGACTAAATTTTGCAGGTCCGCTTGCGAGTGGCTAAGCGTTGGAGCCGCGTGCACTGTGGTAGGTGTAGTCATACGAGAATCTTAGCAGCGTTGATGATGCATTCCGCACGCGAGTAGGCGCTCATGGCGGCTCTGGGTGACAATGCGCGCCCCCGCTTCAACGTTGCAGTTGTCATGACTGAAGAACTGGAACCTCCAAGTAAAAGCGAACGCAAGCGCCAAAGCAGCGAGCTGCAGGATTTGGGCGAAGCGCTCATCGAGCTGTCGCAAGCCGAACTCGACGCTTTGCCTCTGCCAGATGTTTTGCGCGATGCGGTGATGCTGGCCCGCCGTATCACGGCTCATGGCGGGCTCTATCGCCAAAAGCAGTACATCGGCAAGCTGATGCGCAAGATCGACGCGGAGCCCATTCGCGCGGCACTCGCGGCAAGACGTGAGCGGGAACGCGTCGCCGCAGTACGCTTCCGCCGCATCGAATCGTGGCGCGATCGGCTGCTGCGAGAAGGGCCTCAGGCCCTGGACCAGCTGCAGATCGAGCTGGGTGACAACACAGACATGACGCTTCTGACAAGCCTCGTGGACAAAGCTCGCAGCGAGCAGCAGCTCAAGTCTCCACCGCATGCCTCGCGTGAATTATTCCGGGTTCTGAAAGAGCTCTTCGATCGCGCCCAGAGCGCAGGCCAGTCCCCCGGTACCTGACTGGAAATCTAACTGGGGATCTCAGCCGAGCAGCGCAGCAGGGCCTGGTACAATTCGCGCCCTATGCAACCACGTGTCGGAATCATCATGGGCTCCAAGTCCGACTGGGAGACCCTGCAGGCTGCAGCGCAGATGCTCGAACGGCTCCGCATCCCGTTCGAAACACGCGTTGTCTCGGCTCATCGCACTCCAGATCTGCTGTTCGAGTACGCCTCTTCGGCACGATCTCGAGGCATCGAAGTCATCATTGCGGGTGCGGGCGGCGCCGCACACCTTCCCGGCATGACGGCTGCTAAAACCACCCTTCCCGTGCTTGGCGTCCCGGTGCAATCCAAGGCGCTCAACGGTATGGATTCATTGCTGTCGATCGTGCAAATGCCAGCAGGTATTCCAGTGGGCACACTGGCGATCGGCACTGCAGGTGCGACAAACGCAGCGCTGCTTGCAGCGTCTATCCTGTCGAATAATGACCCCGCGATTCTGCAAGCGTTGGAGCGTTTCCGGGCGGAGCAAACGTCCACCGTGCTTGCACAGCCCGACCCCAGCGTCACTGCCTCGCACCCATGAAGATCGGCATCATCGGCGCGGGCCAGCTCGGACGAATGCTGGCCTTGGCAGGCTATCCCCTCGGATTGCGCTTCGTTTTCTTGGACCAGAGTGCGGATGCCCCGGGTGCTCAGGTTGGAAAGATCATTCGCGGTGCCTTTGACGATCCAAAGGGTCTGCAAGCACTCGCGCTCGAAACGGATCTCATCACCTTCGACGTCGAGAACGTTCCGGTCGATGCAGTTCGAGGCATCGCCGCAGAAAAGCCATTCTGGCCTCCGGTTGATGCGCTCGGCACCTCACAAGATCGACTCTTCGAAAAGACGCTGTTTCGCAAATTGGGAATCCCAACAGCGCCCTTTGCACAAGTCGATTCGTTCGAAGATCTCAAGGCTGCCGCTCATGAGATCGGCATTCCTGGCGTTTTAAAGACGCGCCGCCTGGGGTATGACGGGCGTGGACAGTTCTACATCAAACGTGCGGACGAGTTGGCAGCGGCTTGGGATGCACTTGGGACAGTTCCGCTCATTTACGAAGGCTTTGTTGACTTCACGCGCGAGGTCTCGTTGATTGCGGTACGCAGCACCGCCGGCGAGATGAAGTTCTATCCTTTGTCCGCCAACACGCATCGCGAAGGAATACTGCGATACACGGTCGCACCTTATCGAAATGCCTCGTTACAGCGCCAAGCCGAGCGGCATCTAAAACGAGTGATGAAGCACTTCGACTACGCTGGGGTGCTCACCATAGAATTCTTCGTGAAACGCGGTCAGCTCATCGCCAATGAGATGGCCCCCCGCGTCCACAATTCCGGCCACTGGACCATCGAAGGCGCGCAGACCAGCCAGTTCGAAAATCACATTCGCGCCATCGTCGGATTGCCACTTGGCAGCACCGATCCCGTCGGCCATTCCGCGATGATTAACTTCATCGGCACGATCCCGCAGCCCGGGAACATTCTGCGCATGTCGGGCGTACACTTTCACAGCTACGGGAAAGAACCCAGGCCCAACCGCAAATTGGGTCACTGCACGGTCACGGCGGCGTCTGCGGCGACGCGGGATCGAGCTCTGAAGCAACTGTTAAGACTCAAGGTGGATTGATGAAGTCGACGCGCAGGTGCAGCGCCGTATCGACTGCGCTGTCGACGGCGCGCTGCGTTGTTGTCTTAATGTGGTGTCTTTGTATCCGCCAGCAGGGTTCCGTACACTTGACTCGCATCGTTGGTCAGTGCCTACGTAAACCTGCGGTTTTCAACGCGCGTCGTGCTGTGCCAGTGCTCGCCATAGTCGGCGGTCCGTAACTGAAGATTTCGTATCGGTCCGCGAAGGGCGCTCGTAGTTTAATGCTGGTATCTGTGCATATCGACGTGAGCGCATCAGCAATCGAGACTGCCCTCGTCGCGTACCACATGGTTGTACTTCAGGCGAGACGCAGCGGCCTCTGACTTAACTTGCGCTTATAAGGTCTCAAACTCGACATGTATCTCGATCTATTCAAGCTGCATGAACTGCCCTTCCGGCTCACCCCGGACCCGCAGTTCTTGTATCTGTCCAAGCACCATGCGCGCGCCAAGGCGTACATGGAGTCGACGATCTGGTTCACGGACGGCTTCGTCGTGATCACGGGCGAAATTGGCTCGGGCAAGACGACCTTGATCGAGACGTTCCTCAAGGAATTGGAGAAGGACGTCGTCGTCGCGCAGATCAATCAGACGCAAGTCACGGCCGTCGAATTCTTGCAAAGCGTACTGGTTCAATTCGGCTTTCAACCGTTCAAGATGAAGAAGGCCGAGCTCTTGGCGACGCTCAATGAGTTTTTAGTCGAACAATATTCGAACGGCCGGCGGGTGCTGCTCATCGTCGACGAAGCGCAAAACCTCTCGAATAAAGTGCTCGAAGAGATTCGCTTGCTGTCTGGTGTCGAAACGACGAAAGAGAAAGTCCTGCGCATCATCCTCGCGGGTCAGCCCGAGCTGAATGACAAGCTCAACTCACCGATGCTGATCCAGCTCGCTCAGCGCATTCGCTTGCGATTCCATTTAACGCCGCTATCGAAGAACGACACTGCCGCATACATTCAACATCGATTGGAAGTCGCCGGATCGCAGGGCCGACAGATTTTCGAGCCCGATACGTTCGCGCTCGTCTATCGCTACTGCGGAGGTGTCCCGCGCCTAGTGAACACCTTGTGCGATACCTCGCTGATGGCCGCCTTCGCTCGCGACAAAGATACTGTCGGGGTCGATGACGTTCGCGCCGCCATCGAAGAACTGCAGTGGACCGAATACGCCGAACGCTCCGTAAAGCTTCACGCATTGAATGCGATCGGCTCGATGAGCCCGCCCAATTCGTTCAATGCGGACGTCTCGGGTGATCGCAAAGTCGTCCTGGGTCGCATCCTTGTAGCCGTGAACGGTCAAACGGTCGCGGAGCGGGAGCTGACAGCAGGTCGTTTCATCATCGGGCGCACGCCGGATAACGACCTGCAGATCGACAGCAAGTACATCAGCCGCCATCACGCACAGATCGTCAGCTCCCCGCAAACCTCAGTGCTCGAAGATTTGAACAGCACCAATGGAATTTATGTGCGAGCCAAGCGTGTGCGCCGACGCATGTTGAACGACGGCGATGTGATCCAAATCGGCCAGCACGAAATCATGTTTTTCGATGAACGGATGGCTCGTACTCGCACCTCGCTGCAGGAGGGCGAAGATGACGCGGTGCCGCTGCTCCATGAGCCCGTCGCTGCAGATCGCATCCACGCCGCAACTCACGTCGAAGAAGACGATCCGGAGCTTTCGATCCTCGCCCGCGAGAACCAAGCACCGTAAGCGCACTCACTCGTCCAGCGAGTGACTGTTGTACTCGGCTTGTTTTTGGCGGTAATCCCGTCGGTGCATCCACAGCACCAATCCGCCGATCACGCTCAGGCCCCCTGCGACCATCAATACGCTCGGTAGTGCCTTTGCATCAACCCACCAGGCCGCGGCGATGAGCGCGATGCCGATCACCATATAGGCGTACGGCAGCGATTCGTAAACGGGTCGTGCGAGCCACATAGTGGTTTCCTAGGAGAAGGGCTACGCAGCCGTTCCGCCGACGGTCAACCCATCGACACGCAGGGTTGGCTGTCCGACACCCACTGGCACATCCTGACCTTCCTTGCCGCAAGTACCGACGCCTTCGTCCAACTTCAGATCGTTGCCTACCATCGAGACGCGCCGAAGCACATCCGGTCCGTTGCCGATCAGCGTCGCGCCACGGACAGGAGACGTGAGCTTCCCGTCCTCGATCAAGTACGCCTCGCTCGCAGAGAACACGAACTTGCCTGAGGTGATGTCGACCTGACCGCCGCCGAAGTTCTTGCAGTAGAGGCCCTTCTTCACTGAGGCAAGGATCTCTTGAGGATCATGCTGACCTGCCAGCATGTACGTATTCGTCATGCGCGGCAGCGTCATGTGCGCGAATGATTCGCGTCGCCCGTTGCCGGTGGGCTTCACGCCCATCAACCGCGCATTCAACTTGTCCTGCAGATAGCCGCGCAATACGCCGTTTTCAATCAGGGTAGTGCACTGAGTCGGAGTCCCTTCGTCGTCGATATTCAATGAACCGCGACGCGAGCCAAGCGTGCCATCGTCGACAACGGTGCACTGCTCGGACGCTACCTTCTCGCCGATCCGGCCCGAGAATGCCGACGTGCCTTTGCGATTGAAATCGCCTTCGAGTCCGTGACCGATTGCTTCGTGGAGCAGAATTCCGGGCCAACCGGGTCCGAGCACGACCGTCATCGTGCCCGCAGGCGCAGGACCGGCATCGAGATTGATGATGGCCGTGCGGACTGCCTCGGCGACCAACTCCTTCCAGCGATCGCTCTCGAGGAACTTCGTGAATTCGTAGCGCCCACCGCTACCGCAATACCCTTGTTCGCGACGGCCATGCTGCTCGACGATCACAGACACATTCTTTCGCACGAGAGGACGCACATCGGCACCGACCGTACCGTCGCTAGCCATCACCAGCACCACCTCATGCGAAGCAGAGAGACTTGCCATCACCTGCGTCACACGGGGATCGAGCCGCCGCGCTTCGGCATCGATCTTCTCGAGCAGCTTCACCTTCGCCGCATCGCTCATTCCCTCCAGCGGATCGGCCGCCATGTACAACTGATGCCCGGTGGAAGCACGCCATGCCTGTACCGAGGTGTTGGCTCCCGAACGCGCGATCGCGCGTGCAGCGTGCGAGGCCTCCGTCAGTGCCGGCAGGACGATTTCATCCGAGTAGGCAAAACCGGTCTTCTCCCCGGCGAGCGCACGCACGCCCACACCTTGCTCGATGCTATGCGTTCCATCTTTGACGATGCCGTCTTCGAGCGACCATGACTCATCGCGGCTGAGTTGAAAATACAGATCCGCATAATCGACGCTGTAGCCCATTACGGTGCCCAGCACGTTCGCCACACGGTCCTCGTCCAGCCCCGAAGGCGCGAGGATCGTTCTGCGAGCGATGTCCAAGGATTCAGTCGTAATCGTCACGTTGTGAGTTCCGTTTGTTTGGATGGCTACGTCCGCATCTTCATGCCGGACAAGTCGAAGCGTCGATGCGTCAAAGCCGGAAAGCGCGCTCGTATGTCTTGCTGGACAGTGCGGTCGATTTGGGCAACTGCAACCCCTGGGCCAGGGGCCGCGACGCGATCCAATACTGCGCCCCAGGGATCCACGATCATGGAATCGCCCCAGGTTTCCCGTCCGTTCGCGTGAGTGCCGCTCTGAGCAGGCGAAATGACATAGCACAGATTTTCGATGGCGCGGGCGCGCATCAAAATTTCCCAATGTGCCTTACCCGTGGGTGCCGTGAATGCGGCAGGCACGCTCAAGATTTCCGCCCCCTGCATCTGCAGCAATCGAAAGAGCTCCGGAAAGCGCACGTCATAACACACTGCGAGTCCCAACTTGCCGACTGGCGTATCGACAACGACCGGCTGCTGCCCCGGAGCGATCGACGCCGATTCGCGATAGCGCTCGTTGCGATCCGGCAGATCGACATCGAACAAATGCATTTTGTCGTAGCGCGCGACCTGCTCGCCGCGCTCATCGAATACCAAACATGCTGCGGCCACTCGATTGGGCTCGCTCGGCATTCTTAACGGGATCGTGCCACCGACGATCCACATGCCAAGTTCACGTGCCGTGGAACTGAGAAATGCTTGAATCGGACCGGCCCCGAAATCTTCCGCGACGGCCAGTTTGTCCGCCTCTTTGCGACCCATGATGGGAAAGTTTTCCGGAAGCGACGCGAGCGTGGCGCCTCGCTCCTTCGCCTGCAGCAGCAGC
>DASTSB010000343.1:0-4775 GCA_035760885.1 Steroidobacteraceae bacterium
TTTCTCGTGCGTGCCCCAACCCAATTCAGCCGGTTGCGCACCTTCG
This sequence comes from Steroidobacteraceae bacterium, assembly GCA_035760885.1. Classification (GTDB taxonomy): domain Bacteria; phylum Pseudomonadota; class Gammaproteobacteria; order Steroidobacterales; family Steroidobacteraceae; genus Steroidobacter. The sequence continues at coordinate 47 of DASTSB010000343.1, forward strand.
CTGACAAAGCCATCCACTGACCACGTATTCACAAACTCATTCGGGCGCTTCGGGCGATTTGCGACCTGCGTATCGCGCTCTGCAATGTGAATGACTTTCACACCGAGTTTGTGCGCGAGCGCTGCCCAATCTTCGCGGCTGCGCGGCGACGCCGCGATTCCAGAATCTGAAGCGATGTTGAGCAAGGCTTGCTTGACGAAGTGCGAGACGAGCCCCGGATTCGCACCGTGCGTAATCACCGCTGTCGGACCGTTCGGATGCGATTTGCGCACCGCGAGCGCTTCCTCGCGCAATGCGTAGTTGGTGCGCAGTGACGGCGACAACGAAGGATCCGTGTAACCACCTGGCCAGGGCTCGATGCAGGTATCGAGATACAGAGCGCCTTTCTCATGCGCAAACTTGATCAACGCAATGCTCGAAACATCCACCGAGAGGTTGAGCAAGAAGTCGCCGCGCCCGACCAACGGAGCGAGCACTTGCTGATAGTTCTCGCGTGTGAGCGGCTGCTTGATGAACTTGATGCCGTATTCATTCGCTTCTTTTCTGCCGGCATCATCTGCGGTGACGATCGTGATGCGATCGGGCGTAATGCCGATGTGACGCAACACGAGCGGCAAAACACCCTGGCCGATGCTGCCGAATCCGAGGAAGACGAGGCGGCCAGGAAAGTTCACGTGGACAGGATGGGTCATGATGGTCTCGCGACTCCTAAATGGATAAGTGAATAGCTCCGATGAGTGGAGGACTAAGTTCGCGCCGCCTTGCAGGCCTCCCGCCCGCTCCCTGACAGTTTGCGATTCGAATCGAAGCGCTCCGTGCTCCGTGGATAACGCCCGCCGAAGTTTACCCGGCTCGGGCTTCAGTTTCTCTCCAATGCGGCGGATACGTTTTTTCGTACCCGGGCAACGCCTCGATGCGGCGAATCCAAGCTGCAATCGACGGATAGCTCGTTTCGAGCGGCAGCAGCCGGGCGCGCAAATCTTCCGCTTCGCGGCGCTCCAACCCACGCAACAACATCTGTATACCGGGGAACACCACAATGTCGGCCGCCGAGAACGAGTTGCCGACAAGCCATTGCGCATTGCTGAGTTTGGCCTCGATCGTCTTCGCCTCTGTTGCAACGAACTGCAACGCGCGCTCAACCTCCTCCATATGGCCTTCCATGCCTTGGAACAAGATCGCGTAGATAATTTTCATGATGTGATCTTCGACGTACGACTGGTACTCGCAGATCACCCGTGTGATCGTGCCGGCCTCCTCGGCGCTCGAACCGAAAATCGAACGCTCGGGATACTTGCGATCCAAGTATTCGAGAATTGCGAGCGACTCGTAGCACACGTAATCGCCGTCCTTCAGCACCGGAACCCGCCCACGCGGGTTCATTTGCAACATTTGCGGGGATTTATGTTCCTGCTTCGCGAATTGCACTTGATGCGAGATATAGGGCAGCTGCTTGTACTCGAGCGCGAGCAGCGCTCGCCACGAATACGGGCTGCCGCTTCCCCACCATAGTTCGAGGGCCATAATTCGCTCCTGGAAAAAGTGCGGCGCATTGTAGGACGCGCGAGCGGCCAGCGCAGTAATTCAACAGTGACGGCCAACAGGCGAATCGTGGTTGACAGTTGAGGGTTGAGAGTTGACGGTAAGAAGAACCCGCTCTTCAGACCTCTGACTGTCAACCCACAACCGTCAACGCCCAACTCCATGTTCACCACCCTCATTTCCGCCGCCGAACTGTCACGTCATATCGACGATCCGAACTGGCTTCTCATCGACACGCGCTTCGATCTCGCGAAGCCCGAGGCCGGCGAGCAAGCGTATCGAGCTGGCCACATTCGCAACGCTGTCTATGCGCATTTGGATCGCGACTTGTCATCGCCGCGCACAGCACAATCAGGTCGCCATCCACTGCCCGCACCGCAAGATTTCGAGGCCACACTGCGCACGTGGGGCTTGATGCCTGCGACTCAGGTGATCGTTTACGACGCTGATAACGGTGCCTTCGCAGCAAGGTTATGGTGGTTGCTGCGCTGGGTCGGACACAGTGCGGTGGCAGTTCTCGACGGCGGATTGAAAGCGTGGCGCGAGGCGGGACTGCCTGAATCGCAAGATGTGCCGAAGCGAGCTGCTTCGCAGTACGTAGTTCATCGTGACGATTCGCTTTGGCTGCGCGCGGAGGATGTGCAGGAAAAACTCGCCGACTCACGCTGGCGCCTGCTAGATGCGCGCGCTCCTGAGCGTTATGCAGGAACGGTGGAACCGATCGATCCTGTCGCCGGGCACGTTCCGGGCGCAGTGAATCATCCATTCAGCCGCAATCTCGACAGCAATGCTCGGTTTCTCTCTCCCGGCGAACTCGCACGGCACTACTTAACTTCGCAAGGCGGCGCGAACGATGAGCACACGATCGTGATGTGCGGCTCCGGAGTAACCGCCTGCCACTTGCTGCTTGCAATGGAAGTCGCCGGTAAGCCCGGCGCAAAACTGTATGCAGGATCGTGGAGCGAATGGATTCGCGATCCGACGCGTCCGGTTGCAACGGGCGCGCAGTAAATTTCGCAGCCGAGTAAGGGATCCGCGCGGCGGTTCAGCCGTTCTTTTCTGCTATCGTTCGCCACCTCTTTTTTCGGAGCCGCGCGCATCGTGGACACCGCTGCTACTAAGGTCACGCCGTCCTCGCATTGGAAGATCGAAGACTCGCTCGATCTGTATCAAGTACCGGCGTGGGGCAAGGGGTATTTCAGCATCAACGAGGCGGGTCATGTCGTCGTGCGGCCCGATGGCTCGCCCGAGCGCGAAATCGATTTGTTCGAAGTCGTGCAAGGATTGAAGGCCCGCGATCTCACCACGCCGGTCGTGATTCGATTCTCGGACATCCTGCGCCATCGATTGGTCCGTTTGCATAAGGCCTTCGCACAGGCCATTGCAGAAAACGATTACAAGAATCGCTACTGCGCCGTGTTCCCCATCAAGGTGAATCAACAGCGCTTGGTCGTCGAAGAGGTGTACCGCTACGGCAAGGAATTCGGATTCGGATTGGAAGCCGGTTCGAAGCCGGAGCTACTTGCAGTCATGGCACTCACCGAAGACGCACCCGATCGCATGATCGTGTGCAATGGCTTCAAGGACGACAGCTATATCGAAGCAGTGATCCTCGCCACCAAGCTCGGGCGCACGATCATTCCGGTCATAGAGAATTTCGAAGAATTGAAGTTGGTGCTCAAGCACGCGGACAAATACCAAGTGCGTCCACGCATCGGCGTGCGCGTGAAGCTTGCAAGCGAAGGTGCGGGCCGGTGGCGCGATTCCGCAGGCGAGAAGTCCAAGTTCGGCTTGTTCGTGAGCGAGATTCTCGAACTTATCGATACGCTGCGTCAGCACCAGATGCTCGACTGCTTGGAACTCGTGCACTGTCATCCCGGCAGCCAGCTGCAGGATATCCGTCGCGTTAAGGACGCGATCAACGAGCTCGCGCACGTCTACGCGGAGCTTAAACTCATGGGCGCGGGGCTCAAGTACATCGATGTGGGCGGCGGACTCGGCGTCGACTACGACGGCAGCGGCACGAACTACGAATCATCGATGAACTACACGATGAACGAGTACGCGAGCGATGTCGTATATCGAATTGCAAGCGTCTGCAATGCGCGTGAAATCGAGCATCCGATCATCGTGAGCGAATCGGGCCGGGCGACGGCGGCACATCACAGCGTACTCATATTCAATACGCTCGGTTCATCCGCGCTCGATCAATTTCGCGTCGCAGGACAAATCGATCAGGACTATCAAGGCGACAAAGAACTGCCGCAGCCGGTGCTGGATTTGTTCGAGGCCTTCAAGTCTGTTTCGCCGCGACGACTGGTTGAGTGTTATCACGACGCACTGCAGTCGCGCGAACAAGTGCTGCAGATGTTCAATCTCGGCTTGCTGAGTCTGGAATTCCGCGGCCTCGCTGAACGTCTTTACTGGGCAACGTGCGCAAAGATCCGCGACTTCTGCCGCAAGGTGGAACATGTCCCGGAAGAACTCGAAGGCTTGGAGCTGATTCTCTCCGACACCTACTTCTGTAACTTCTCGGTGTTCCAGTCGCTGCCGGATAGTTGGGCGATCGGCCAGTTGTTTCCGATCATGCCGATCCATCGGCTGGAGGAGAAACCGGTCCGCAACGCGGTGCTCGCGGACATCACCTGCGATTCGGACGGCAAGATCGATCGCTTCGTAAGCCAACGCGAGGTGAAACGCACCCTAGAAGTGCACGAACTGCGGCCCGACGAGGAATATTACTTGGCCGCGTTTCTGGTCGGCGCGTACCAAGAAACGCTCGGCGACTTACACAATCTCTTCGGCGATACACACGTCGTGCACATCCGCTTGCACGATGAAGGCGGCTGGTGGATCGAAGAGATCGTCAAAGGCGACACCGCCGGCAAAGTATTGAGCTACATGCAATACGACGTCGACCGCCTCTTCCCTCAATTCGCTCGCGATTGCGAACGCGCCGTTCGCGAAGGCCGCATGACCCTCGCCGAAAGCCAGGCCCTGCGGCGCTTCTATGAGTGGGAGCTGAACGGATATACGTATTTGGAGCCCGATTGATATCGGGGTTCGGGGTTCGGGGTTCGGGGTTCGGCCGCTCTCGGCCTCCTGCCTTCGCGGCATTAGCACATCCATGTGCGGCCGCCACTCTCGGCTCCTGCCTTCGCGGCATTGGCACATCCATGTGCGGCAG
>DASTSB010000344.1:0-4178 GCA_035760885.1 Steroidobacteraceae bacterium
TTCTCTGGCCAACGTTTCTGGCGGATGCGACTTAAGGCAGGTTCGAAAAGTGTGCGGTCGGCCCGCCACCGGGCGTGCGCGGGGCCGGTATCTTATGCGAAACGAAACCCCTCGCGGTGCTTAAGGCAAACGCCTGCTTAACTGTCAGGCTGCATAAGTGTATAAAGCGCCGCCAACGTAACGCTGACGCCACTTCGGCCGGAGCCTGGGCTTGCGGATCGACTATGCAGACTTAAGCCTTGTCGGTGATCGCGAGGACAATCAGGACCGCGTAACGGTCGCCGCGACGGACAAAGCAGCGCTCATGATCGTCATCGACGGTATGGGCGGCCATTCCGACGGCAGCCGAGCGGCGGACACCGCGCTCAAGAGCCTGCTCGATTCTTTTCATCAGACCTCGCATCCGGTCTTCGATCCGCTGGGCTTCTTGCACATGTCGTTGAGCCGTGCACACGATGACGTCGCGCGCCTCGGTAGCGGACAGAGCATGGATGCGCGCCCGCGCGCCACGATCGCACTGTGCCTCGTGCAGGACGGCGCAGCCTATTGGGCGCACGTCGGCGATAGCCGCATTTATCTGATACGCCAGGGCAAGGCACTCGAGCGCACGCGCGATCATAGCCATGTCGAGTTGCTGCTACGGGAAGGCAAAATCACAGAAGACGAAGTTGCGAATCACCCGATGCGCAATTTCGTGGAGTGCTGTTTGGGCGGCGATCCAGCCATTCCAGAAATGTCGATCGGCTTGCGTCACGTGCTGACGTCCGGCGACGTCCTGTTGCTGTGCACGGACGGCATCTGGGCCAACTTGAAAGACGATGACATTGCCGGATTCTTCCGCGACGACAGTCAGCAGCTTCGCGCCTGGTTAGAAGCGCTGGGTCGGCGCGCGGTGCAGGCCTCCTCGCCCTTCAGCGACAACTCCACTGCGGCGGTGCTGCGCTGGTTGGGCAATTAGCTGCGATATTGTCTCGCGGGCATCGGTAAGCTCGCGCATCACGCGGCAAGCGCATTTCCTGGAAATTCTCATGAGCAAACAACGTCCGAGCGGTCGCGCTCTCGATGAGCTGCGGCCTACGCGCATTACGCGACATTTCACCCGTCACGCCGAAGGATCAGTGCTGATCGAATGCGGCGACACGCGCGTGCTGTGCACTGCCAGCGTCGAGGAAACGATTCCACCGTTTCTACGTAACAGCGGCAAAGGCTGGGTGACCGCCGAATACGGGATGTTGCCGCGCGCCACTCACACTCGTACTCGACGTGAAGCGGCGGCGGGCAAACAAGGCGGTCGCACACTCGAGATTCAGCGGCTCATCGGTCGCGCATTGCGAGCTGTCGTCGATCAAAAGGCGCTCGGCGAACGCACGATTACATTGGATTGCGACGTGCTCCAGGCCGATGGCGGCACACGCACTGCGGCGATTACGGGCAGTTACGTCGCGCTCGTGGATGCGGCCAACTCTTTGGTAAAGCGCGGTGTGCTGCGCGAAAGCCCGATTCACGGGCAGGTCGCAGCGGTCTCGGTCGGTATCTGGGCCGGCCAGCCGATTCTCGATTTGGACTATGCGGAAGATTCGGATGCCGAGACCGATATGAACATCGTCATGAACAACGGCGGCGGATTCATCGAGGTGCAAGGCACCGCGGAAGGCCACGCCTTTCGGCGCAACGAACTGGATGAATTATTGAACTTGGGCGCGAACGGCATCGGGCAACTGCTCGCGCGGCAATTGGAAGCGCTCAACGCCGATTGAGCTTTGCCATGCGCATCGTGCTTGCCACCGGCAATCGAGGGAAGCTCAGGGAATTCCGCGAATTGTTGTCGCCCTTGCGCATGGAAGTGCTGCCGCTGTCGGACTTCACTCGCGACTCGGCGGATGAGACGGGTTTGAGCTTCATCGAGAACGCCATCCTCAAAGCTCGCTTTGCGGCACGGGCATCTGGGCTGCCTGCGATCGCGGATGATTCCGGCCTGGAAGTCGATGGACTTCGCGGTGCGCCCGGCATTTATTCAGCGCGTTACGCCGGACAGGGCGCGAGCGACGAGGCGAATCTGCAGAAGTTGCTGCAAGCCGTCGCGCCACTCGAGGCTTCTGAGCGTACTGCACGCTATCAATGCGCGTTGGCCTACATGAAATGGGATACCGACGCATCGCCACTGGTATGCCAAGCGAGTTGGGAAGGACGCATCGTGCTCGAGCGCCGCGGGGCTGGCGGCTTTGGCTACGATCCGATTTTCGAGATCGCGGGAGATACGCGCACCGCTGCGGAACTTGCGTCCGTAGAAAAGCATCGCATCAGTCATCGCGGCAAAGCACTGCGAACCATGCTCGAGCTGCTCAAGGCATCGCAATAAAGGTATGCGGCGATGACATTTGCGTTACCGCCGCTTTCCCTCTATGTGCACATGCCGTGGTGTGTGCGCAAATGTCCTTACTGCGACTTCAATTCGCATCGCGCGCCCGATGTCGTTCCGCAACGCGAATACATCAGTGCCCTGCTGGAAGATCTCGAACTTGATTTGCCCTCAATCGTAGGGCGGCAGGTGGTATCGGTGTTTTTCGGCGGCGGTACCCCGAGCTTGTTTTCGCCTGCTGAGATTGGCGCGTTCTTGCATGGCGCACGCCAGCGCATCGAGTTTGCTGCAGGCGCCGAGATCACGCTGGAAGCGAATCCCGGCACGATCGAGCGCGGACGTTTCGCGGGCTATCGCGATGCCGGTGTGAATCGTGTATCGCTCGGTGTGCAATCGTTCAATGACGAGCATCTGCGTGCCTTGGGGCGCATCCATTCAGCGGGAGATGCCGATCGAGCGCTAGATGAGCTGCGAGAGGCAGGGCTCGACAACTTCAATTTGGACTTGATGTACGGCTTGCCTAATCAAAGCCGCGAACAGGCTGCAAGCGACGTCGAACGCGCGATTGCGTCGGGGCCCGCACACATCTCGCACTATCAACTCACGCTCGAGCCAGGGACCGCCTTTCATCGCCGCCCACCTGCGCTGCCTGATCCGGATCTCATTTGGGAGATTCAACTCGCCTCCCAACAGCGTCTGGCCGAAGCGGGATACCGACACTATGAAGTGTCGGCGTATGCGCGGCCCGGTCGTGAGTGCGCTCACAATTTGAACTATTGGGAGTATGGGGACTACTTGGGTCTCGGCGCGGGCGCGCACGGAAAGATCACCCTGGGCGGCATGGACATCGTGCGCACGATGCGCATTCGATCGCCGCATCGTTATCTGTCGTCGACTGCAGACGAACGAGTGGAGGCTCGAACTCCAGTTCGAATCGAGGAACGCGCCTTTGAGTTCATGCTCAACGCGCTGCGGCTCACGAGCGGGACCTCGCAGGCGCTATTCGAGGCTCGCACGGGACAGACCCCAGCCAGCATCGCATCCCAAATCGACCGAGCTAAACGGGAGGGCTTGGTGGAATGCCGGGATGGCAGGTGGATTCCGACGGAGTTCGGGCGCCGCTTTTTGAATGAATTGCAGGCGCGCTTTCTCCCACTCAGTGAGGGTCCAAAAGCGGCTCGGCACTCCTCAGCTGCCGATGTGACAGAACGCGCAAGTTCGTGAACTGCCGCACAAATTTTCCTCACATCTGCTGGGTGCAGGCGGGCTCGCGCGAAGTTGTTATGCACACGCGGGAACTATTTTCCAACTGGCCTAGCGTTGATGACGAATTTGCACGCGGTGTCTGAACACGCGCTTGTAACTCATTGATGCAGCAGCTGGAAATGGGGTGGCTAAAAAATGACCAATTTGGCCGTGTCACATTTTTGAAGGCTTTGCGACACGCGTGGAGCACGGTCATCCACACAGTTATCCACAGCTTTTGTGGATAACCGAGGCCTCGGCGCACCAAACCGAAATCACCGGTAAGACGAGTCGATTTTTTCTTGCCGAACCCCATCTGCATCGCTACACTGCGCGCCCTTTTCTATCTGCCCGGCGCGCTTCGAGCGCGGTGACCCATGAAGCCGAACATCCATCCTGAGTACAAAGACACGGTCGTGACCTGTACCTGCGGCAACACGTTCCAAACGCGTTCCACCCTGGGCCACGATCTGCAGATCGAAGTCTGCTCCAACTGCCACCCCTTCTATACGGGCAAGCAGAAGATCGTCGACACCGGCGGACGCGTGGATAAATTCCGCAAGAAGTACGCGCG